>JBHELF010000083.1:0-35150 GCA_046263155.1 Actinomycetota bacterium | reverse complement strand
CGGGCACGGCCCGTAGCCTGCCGGAACGCGGGCGAGGCGAGGATGTTCTCGTAGAGACGGTGTATTTGCTCATATCGCTCGCGACCCGCCTTGGCCCCCAGAACGTAGCCGGCGCCGAGTCCCAGCAGGAACCCTCCCTTGCGCATGTTGACCTCCTGAAAAGGTAAGACCTGCGGGAATCGTATGCCCCCTTTCCTGGTTGCCCAATCGGAGGCACTGGATGGCGGCCTGTTCTTCTCCGATTCTGTCGCACCCTCCCGTCAGAATTCGACCAATGGGCACCAACCAGCGCCGGCCGAGCAGGCTGAAGCTCGCTAAACAGTCGCAAATCGAGCTCCTTCGACGACAGGGTCTTCTGCGACTCTCACAACTCACAGAGCCCCAATTTTTCGTCGCAGGGTTGGCTCTTTACGCGGGCGAGGGAGCCAAGCGGGACGGCGAGGTCAGCTTTGCAAACAGCGACCCCAGAATGATCTATTTCTTCTGCTCATGGCTGCGTCGATTTTTCGATATCGATGAGTCTCGACTTCGGTTGCGCCTCTACCTGCACGAGGGGCGGGACATTGATGAAGCCAATGCCTATTGGTCCAGACTGACCGGGATACCCACTACCCAATTCCGCAAGCCCTATCGCGCCGTGGCCGATCCGAGCATCAGGACGACCAAGCATCCCCTGGGGTGCCCGGGCGTCATGTACGCCTGCAGCGAGACGCACAGACAAATAATGGGGCTGATTGAGGCGCTGTTATCCTGGCCTCTCCGTTCCGGGGTAGCGCAATCGGCAGCGCAGCGCACTGTTAATGCGACGGTTGCGGGTTCGAGTCCCGCCCCCGGAGCCCAGGGCAGGCGGCAGGAGAGGCTTACCGTCCGCCCAATAAGGGGTGAACCCCCAAATAAGGAGTGAGCATGATCAAGCGTCGACTCTTCCCAATCCTCGGCCTAGTTGCGCTGGCGAGCGCGGCAACGATCGGACCGAGCCTGCTCACGGCCGATGCCTCGGTGGGCCCAACTCAAGGGGTGGGAATCCCCGCCCAGGTCGTCGAGTTCGAGCCCTACTCCATCGGCAACAAGACCTATCCCTCGACGGACTACACGGCCGGCAAACGAGCCGCGAAGACGAAATGGCGAGTGATCAGTGGCACGGGGAATGCCGCGGAGATCTGGATCACCACGACGAGCGATGGTCGCCTCTTCGACCTCGGCGGGCGCTACATCAACTACAGCGATGACCAGGGCCTTACCTGGAGGTCCGTGCGTCCGCTCGAGCCGCTCGCGAACGCGGAGGGCTCGGTTCTGGGCGCTCCCAACGGCGACGTAGTGGGCGTGACCTGGGACCCCTATTCGGGCGATCGCGTGCTCACCTACAAGTACGACGCGGGCGAGGACACCTGGTCCTACATGTACAACGTCCTCCACACGCCATTCTGGGATCGACCCGGCATCGACGTGGTGCCCGGCAACTTCACGACTCCGACGGGCGAGAAGGTTCCTTACATCACGTTCATCAACGGACTGCCCCACGATCCCTGGTACTACAGCTACGACGGGCTGCACTACAACAACGTCTCGAGTTTCACCGCCGACAGACAAACGACCGAACCCATCACGGAGTGGCCTAAGGTCAAGGCAAGCGCGGCCTTTGACTACGTGCAGCCTCACTATTACTTCCCGTTCACTCCCTTGGGCGGGGGCCGGGCCATCACCGGCACCACGAGGCACTCCATGTTCTCTGCGGAGGACATGCGCTGGCACGACTTCAGCCTGCCCTCGGGTAAGCCGTTCGGCGGCATCACGCAAACAGACTCGAAGGGTCGTCTGCACACGGTCGTGGGCGCCGGGGACGGCTTCCAGTACCGGATCTCCTCCGATGGAGGTAAGACGTGGGAGTCTCTGACCGTCAAGGGGGGCCAGCCTGGCGACTTCCGAGCGAACGCTGCCGCGGGCGTCGCAGCGGTCTGGGCGCTCGATAAGCAGCAGGACCTCGTCTACAAGATCGACATCTCCGGCGATAAGCCGAAGCTGATACGTAGCTATGTCGTTGGTTTGGGCGACGACTGCCGCTGCGGAGGAGTGGGCTTCTACGGAGCGAGCGGCGGCCATCGCTTCGACTTCTCGAGCCTGGCGATCTTTCCGGACGGTCGCGTCGCGGTTTCCTTCATGGACTCGACGACGCTGATGCCGTTCCCGACGCTCGGCCTGGAAGTCGTTGCTCCGGCTCTCGCGATAGAGGTCGACACCGCGCCGAAATAGCCGACGGGCAACTCGCTGAAATAGCTCTCGGGTTCCCGGCGTTTATCGTTCGGCCGTGGGGCCGTAGCTCAGTTGGTTAGAGCGGCGGACTCATAATCGAGTAGTCGTTCCGATTCTTCGCCGCGAACGTGCAGGTCACGGCACCTATCGCGCGCCCAGCGATCTTCGATGTTCCACATTTGTTCCACGTTGTGGTGTCCATCTGAGTCGTCCCGATGCCCTGGGATGGCTGAGAGACGCAGTCCTTCGCCGCCCACTCGCCGCCGCTAGGGTGAGCCAAACAGGGGAGCGTGAAGTGCTGATGGGTGCGGCAGGCAAGATTTCAAAGGGGGAACGGTGGGGGAGGAGGAGCGAAACGATCTCGCCGCCCCTCTAGCGCGTCTCTCGTTTCAGTACGACTTTCGGAAGTACCAGGACATGATGCTGGCGCGGGTGAATTCACAGCCTGACGATCACAGGCATCACCTCGTATCGCCGCCGGGGTCTGGCAAAACGATCGTGGGCCTCGAGTTGATCCGTCGGTTCGGCCGGCCGGCTGTGGTCTTTGCACCCACGACCACCATCCAGGAGCAATGGCGGGCGGAGGTTGGCATGTTCCTTCCCGCGGGTGAGGCCCTCGATGGCATCGTGACGACCAGATCCGACGAGCTATCGGCCATCAATGTCTTCACCTACCAACTGATCTCGGTGCCTGGAGAAGCCGACGACAGACTGAAGGAACTCGCCGAAAAGCTGTGGGTGGAGGAACTGGTGCGTGACGACCAGGTTCCAGACGATTTTGCGGCTACCCAGCGCCTGCAAACGCTCCGCGAAAACAACCCTGATGACTTCCGCAGGGAGATCAATCGCCGCTGCGTGCGGTTGCGCCGGACGTCCTTGCGCGAAGGCGCTCTAGATCCGGACGCCGTGCTCCATCCGAACGCCGTATCTCTCATCAATCGGTTGGCCGACGCAGGCGTCGGCACAGTCGTACTCGACGAATGCCACCACCTCTTGGACTACTGGGCCGTCGTCCTCAGGAGCCTTACCGAGAAGCTCGATAACCCGGAGGTCGTGGGACTGACCGCGACTTTGCCGAGCCCGGAAGACGGAAACGAGTACGAGAACTACACGTCCTTGCTGGGCGACGTCGATTTCGAGGTTCCAACGCCGGCCGTGGTTAAGGAGGGAGACCTTGCCCCCTACAGGGACCTCGCGCTCTTCGTGCCACCGACCACCAATGAAATCGATTACCTGGAAGGCATCCAGGACGCCTTTGAGTCTGCAGTCGCTGACCTCACGACCTCGCCGAGGTTCGAGGATTGGGTGAGCGGCCTCCTCGTTGAACCCACCTCGGACGGCGACGAACCAACCGCTGCGATCTCCCCGGCCCTCTTTCTTGCCGCAGTCCGCTACCTGCACGCACACGGGTCTTCACCTTCGGGTGCGATCTCTCTTCCTGAAACCGCGGATGAGATGACTCTCCAGGACTGGGCAGTCCTCCTGGAACGGTTTGGCCTCGATGTCCTGAGGACTAGCCCTGACAAGGACGAACAAGCGCTCTTCCGCGAGTTGAAGCGGACCCTTCGCGACTTTGGATTCACGCTGACAGAACGGGGTCTTCGGTCGAGTAGATCGCCTGGCGATCTCGTGCTCTCTTTCTCCGCGAACAAAGACCGCGGCGCTATCGAAGTTCTTGCCGGTGAATCCGACGAGCTTAAGGATCGTCTGCGAGCAGTGGTGGTGACCGACTTCGAGAGGATGAGCAGCGGGGTGAGAGACCTCGAGGGGGTTCTCGAGCGAGACGCCGGCAGCGCTCAGCGGGTCTTCAGGTCATTAATCAGGGACGAGCGCACTAATGAGCTCGATCCCGTACTTGTTACGGGATCGGTCTTGCTTATCGACGCCGACCATGGCAAGGAATTGATCGATCGTTTCAACGAGGAGCTTAAGGATCAAGGCTTCGTCGCTACCTGTCGGCGCGAGAAAACTGACGTGCCAGAGATCTGGCAAGTGGTTGGGGAGGGCAAGGACTGGTCGAGCAGCACCTATGTCGCACTCGTAACGCGAGCCTTCGAACACGGCATCACCAAATGCATCGTCGGTACTCGCGGCATCCTGGGTGAGGGCTGGGACGCTCTTTCCCTCAACACACTGATCGACCTGACGAGCGTCACCACAGCCACCTCCGTGCAGCAGTTGCGGGGGCGGACCATCCGAAAGGACCCGTCCTGGCCCGAGAAGGTCGCCCACAATTGGGACGTCATCTGCGTTGCCGACGGATTCGAGCGTGGGGACATCGATCTCAAACGTTTCCGACGGCGCCACGAGCAGTACTGGGGCATCATCTCGGTGAGCGGGACGAAGCAAGTGCTCACGGACGCCGTCGAATGGTTCGCGGCTCTGCAATCAGGTGCGGATTCTGATTCTGAGGCCGGCCGTCTCTCTCCTGAGGACGCGGGGCGCGTTGTGAAGGGCGTAGCCCATGTTGATCCGGACCTGGCCTACCAACTAGCGACCCGCAAGTTCTCCAAGATCGATTTCGGGAAGTTCACCAAGCGAGCCTTGCGCGCGGTCAACACACGGGAGAAGACGCGCCAGGCGTGGGGTGTAGGTGACGAGTACAGCAACTTCGTGTATTCGGCTTCCAGACTCGATCCGTCTGATCTCAAGATCCGGACCGTGTTTTCGCTTACTGAGACGCTCAAGAAGATGCTGCGCTCTTTTCGCGCGTCGTTCGTCATGGGTGTCCTCCTAACGATCTGGGCTCTGCTCAGGCTCGGGATACAGGGCATCCTTACTTTCAAAGCTGGCGTCATCTTGCTTACGGTCGGAATCCTGGTGACCCTGGCATTCAATGCTCGAGCTGCATCCCGCATCGCTCGAAAACTATTGTTGGAGGAACCACCCGACGCCATCCTGCTTGACGTCGGGCGCGCTGTTCTGGGCGGCCTGAAGGATGCCAACCTTGTTTCCGCGAACTTGTCTCCTGACTTCGTCCGGGTGGTTCAGTTACCGGACGGGAGTATCGAGGTCCTGCTCGACTATGCGTCGCCGCAAGATGCAAAGGTCTTCATCGATAGTTTCCGAGAGGTCTTCGCGCCCGTTGTTGACCAGCGGTACCTGATCGAACGGAGCGATCAGCGCCTTCCGACTCTCTGGCTGATGCCGCTCTGGCTTTCCTTGCGGCGCGCGGTCAGGCGTCGAACCCACCCTCCGGCGTTGCATCCGGTCCCAACCGTTCTCTCCGTTCGTAAAGAACTGGCCGAGGCCTATGCCCGGCACTGGACGCGGTACGTCGGAGGCGGACAAATGATCTACACGCGGCGTGAACCCGGGCGCAGCTTGCTGATTGAAGCCAGAGTGCAACGCCGCCCGAGGGCTAGGTCGCTTGCTTTCGAGGTGTGGCGGTAACGCGCATCCGTCGGCGACAATGGGGCCGTTCCGAAAGGGGGCGTAGCTCAGTTGGTCAGAGCAGGCGACTCATAATCGCCCGGCCGCTGGTTCGAGTCCAGCCGCCCCCACTGCCTCCATCGGTTTTAGTGGCTGTCGCGCGGCCGACCGATACCTCTGTAACGTGGATGCGGGTGGTGACGTCGTCTCCGGTCATGAAGGGAGTTCGACGAGAATGCTAAGCAAGATTCTTGTTCAGAACTACAGATGCTTTAAGAACTTCGAACTTGAGTTCAACGAGCATCTCAATATCTTCGTTGGTGACAACGAGGCAGGAAAATCCACTCTTCTCGAAGCGGTCCATCTTGCGCTTACGTTCCGCCTCAATGGGAAGCCATTCACCCAGGAGCTGTCGCCATATCTCATCAATCTTGAAGCCAGGGATGCTTACGTTGCCGCTCTGAGGAGCGGTGGGAAGCCCGTTCCTCCCGAAGTCATTATCGACCTCTTTATGGTCGACTCGCAGGAAGTGGCGACTCTCCGCGGAGCCAACAACCTGGCGCAGGAAGACTCGGTCGGGGTCCGCGTGCGAGCGTCATTTGATTCCGAGTTCTCCGAAGAGTACGAAGAGTTCACCTCCGATCCGTCAAAGGTTCTTCTAGTGCCGACGGAGTACTACAAGATCGAATGGCTGGGGTTCTCTGGCAATTGGATCACCGGGCGAAGCGTGCCGGCGTCCGCGTCGTTCATAGATGCTTCGACGATTAGGCTACACAGCGGCGCGGACCAGTATCTCCAAGACATCATCTCGCAACAGCTCGATCGGCGTGAGCGCGTCGAACTGTCTCGAAACTACAGAAGCGTTCGAGAAGCCTTCTCGGATAATGAATCAGTCAAGGCGATTAACGAAAAGCTTAGTGATGCGAAGGGAGACATCTCTGATAGGACGCTCTCCCTATCCATTGACATATCCCACCGCTTCACCTGGGAAAGCAGTCTTGCCCCACACCTTGACGAACTTCCTTTTCAGTATGTGGGTAGTGGAGAACAGAACTCTCTGAAGATCCTGTTGGCTCTTAATCGCAAGGCCGACGAAGCTCACGTGGTCCTGATTGAGGAACCAGAGAATCATCTGTCGTTCTCTTCTCTAAATGTGTTGATTTCGAAGATTTCCGAGAAGTGTGCCGACAAGCAGGTTCTTCTCTCCACGCACAGCTCATATGTCTTGAACAAGTTGGGTCTGGACAACCTCGTCCTGTTGAGTCGAGACACAGTCGTGAGAATCACGAATTTGCCGGCTAGCACGGAGGAATACTTCAAGAAACTGTCCGGCTACGACACCCTGAGGTTGGTACTAGCCAAGAAAGTGATCTTGGTTGAAGGTCCCTCGGATGAGCTAGTTGTGCAGCGCGCATACAAGGATCGTCATGGCAAGCTGCCCATCGAGGACGGCGTAGACGTCATCAATGTTCGTGGGCTTTCCGCCAAGCGGTTCCTTGATATCAGCGTTCTTCTGGGGCGCCGAACCGCGGTGGTGACGGACAACGATGGCAAGGACCCTGATGATGTGAGGGCCGCCTTCGCCAATTACACCGACCGTGCGTTCGTGACGGTTCACGTGGGCGACGATCCGGACCTGAAAACGCTCGAACCCCAGCTCTTTGCATCTAACTCACTAGCGGTTCTGAATCAGCTCTTTGAAACGAATTTCAGTGCCCCTGAAGAGCTCCTGAACTACATGGCGAATAACAAGACAACGTGTGCGCTAGCGATACTTGAAACTGACGAATCGATCTCGATGCCCGGATACATTGCGGATGCCGTCGACATCTAATCGTGCGCTCATCGCTGCGGCTGGTTCTGGGAAGACGGAGCAAGTAGTTGCGGAGGCCTTAGGGGCGACGGGCAGCGTGCTCGTCCTGACGTACACAAACGAGAACCATCGTCACATCCTGTCCCGTCTTAGAGAGGCAGAAGGGACGGTTCCCTCCAATATTCGGGTGCGGACCTGGTTCGACTTTCTTGTCAACGAAGGTGCTCGCCCGTACCAAATAGCAATGGAACTCGAACCCGGCGCGCTCGGGACACTCAATTTCTTGGGAAGACGAAATCGATCTATGAGCAAGGCCTCACTCGCTTACTACCTCGATGAGGACAACGATCTCTATCGAGACGGCGTGGCGGACTTTGTCTGCTCCTGCAACAAGAGAAGCGGCGGAAGGGTGGTTTCGCGTTTAGAAGCGATCTATTCGAAAATCTTGATCGACGAATTCCAAGATCTCGTTGGTTATGACCTCGACCTGATCGACCTCCTTCTTGCAGCTGCGATTCCCGTGACGCTCGTTGGAGATCCCAGGCAGCGGACCTTCGTGACTAACTTGAATCCCCGTAACAAGCAGTACCAGGGAGCGGGCATCATGAACTGGCTCGACGAGCGAAAGACCGTGTGCGCTACAGAGGTGCTCTCTGAGAGTTTTCGATGTTGTCAGGAGCTGTGCGACTTCTCCGACAGCTTGTACCCAGATCTTCCCAAGACAACTGGGCGGAATGTCGATAACGACGAGCATCGGGGGATACGGATCATTGAGGCGGGCGAGGTGGCTGAATATGTTGCGAAGTGGCAACCGATGATTCTCAGGGACAGTAAGGCCACCAACACTGCCGGTTTGCCGGCAATGAATATTGGGGTAGCGAAAGGTCTCACGTTCGAACGAGTGCTGATTTTCCCCACTGCCCCAATGATGAAGTACCTAGATGAGCGTGACCTATCCGGCCTCAAGCCTCAGTCGATAGCGCGCCTTTATGTGGCCGTCACTCGCGCGCGGCACAGCGTGACGTTCGTTAGGAAGTAGTTTTCGGGGGTCCACATGTGTTCCACGTCATCGTGTCCAGGCCTGTCCACTGACGTCCCGTCGGGTCCACCGAGACTGGGGAATCCTTGAGTTACGCAGCACGCGTTTGTGCAGGTCAGAGGGTTGCGCGCGATCCCGGACTCATAATCCGTTGGTCGCTGGTTCGAGTCCAGCCGGCCCCACGAAAGCGCAGGTCAGAGCACACGTCTTGTAGTTATGAGCGGCGGATTAAGAGTTCGATTGGTCACGTGACGAATCCGCCGCTCACCCCATTTGCTTTCGCCGTAACCTGCGCTCTTGCCGAACGAGCGTGGGAGCGTGACCCAAACGTGACCTGCGCGCAAAGGAATTCGTCCGTCAACGAGCCATAACACTCTGGCACGCAGGGCTTAACCTTCCGTGATGGCCTCAGGGGCACAGGCGCGCGTGGAAATCGACCACGTCCTGATCGCAGTCGACCACTAGTTGATCCAACGGATTGAATCCCCCTCGCAATCGTCGGGTAGGGTGATCCCTTCATCAGCCTCAAGGGTTTCCTGAAAATTTGCAAAGAACAGAAAGGCAAACTCCTCGGGCTCATGCATCAGGTCTGCCTCGGTATGGACCGGCATGGCCTCCCTTTCCGCACGAACGTACTCCCAGAATCTGTCCCACCTGTAACCAAACAGGCAACCCGGACGCGATTTGGCGCGAAAGAGAACTGCCAACCCAGTATCGGGGTAGTTGCCGGAAAGCCGAACATCAGTGATTTCGATCTGGGGGTCTCTAGCGTTTCTGTGCCCATCTTGACCCGTGCGAATCCACCCGGTTACTGAGTCCTTAAGGCGTGCTTCCCACACCTCCGGCGTCAGACCCATAGCGCAGTATTGATCTTGCCTGCCTCAAAAATCTGGTGTCATCAGGTCGATTGTTAGCTCGATGTCAGCTCGTTAATGGCCATCGTCAACGTCCCATCTCCCCGTGCAGTTGTTGTGGCCTACCGCATAGTACGTGGTGATGATTCCCTGGACACCGGGCTTCCCGTACTGGACGATCACCCTCCAGGTCCGGGGCGTTCCGCCGGGAGTATTGTAATTCTTGCAATATACGAAAGACGTCCCGTCCCAATGGTTACTACCGCCTTCAGGCGAGTTTGTGCGTAGCCGACGACCCCCCTGTTGGAGCGTCATCTCTGTCAAGTTCCTCATATATTCATTCCACCCATGTCGCTCATAAATATGGATCAAACCAAACCCGTGCGTAGTGATGTAATTGTGCATCCCGTAGCGTAACGGCACCCGACAACCATCTATATCGATGAACATGTCTTGGATCTTCCACGAATTCGATCTGCCCTCTCTTACTTCTGGACAAGAGTCTCCCCCAAGCGAAAAGTTTCCGATCGTCGGTGTGTTATTTAAGTCCGTAGTATCAAAGACTCCGTAGCACACTCCTAAATCGTCGTCACAGACCGTAGCGGTCGCAGTCTCGTCTGCTCCGGTTGCACACAGCGTGGCAACCTGACAAATGACATCGGTTACTCCAGGAGGATCCGTTAAGCAACTGAGTTCGGAGCAGTTCTCATCGAGAAGCGACAGAACCAGCGCGACAAGCGGATCGGAGCATGAGCTAACCGTCGGGCACTGTTCCGCTATCAGCGACTCAACCTCTTCTATGATCCTCTGACAATCGCCGTCCGGCTCGTTACATGCAGCGAGTATGTCCAAAACGGCCTGCAAGAGTTGTTGCACTAAGGGAGTGCAGTTACCGCCGGGGCACACGTTTTCTAGCGTCGCTTGCACCCGTTCGATGATTCGCTCACAATCGCCGCCCGGTTCATTACATTCCGCCAACGCTTGCTGGACGGCCTGCAGTAGCTCTTGAACCAAAGGTGAGCAATCGCCTCCTGGACATTGCTCTTCTAGGACCTCATCGAGCAGCTCGATCGCTCGGTCGCAGACACCGCCCTCCGTATTGCATTCAGTCGCGAATTCTTGTATCGCAGCCAAGAGCTCCTGAATTAGCGGCGAACAATCGCCGCCCGGACAAATCGTCTCGATGAGCTCCTCTACAGCAGCGACCGATCGGTCCAAGATCTCGTCGCAGGCTGTACCGGGATCACATGTCGCCAGCAGGTCACGAATGAGCGCGACACATTCTTCGAGAGTCTCTGCACCACAAGTCGCAAGACTCGTTGTGGATGAGTAGGAGGGAGTTTCAGTTGATGTGCCAGGAGATTGAACGTCCTCTTCGGGAGTCCCAGGTTCGGTTTGTGGGTCTGGGTTGGCCGAGTCAGGACTCGTCCCATTCTCGGAATCGGGAGGCGCGTCATCTGAAGCAAGAGGTGAGGGCGATGGGGAAGCGCTGGGAGACGGTGTCGATGTTGGGGTCGGTTCGTAGCTCGAAGCAACGATGATTGGCGCCCCGACATCGTGCGCTTGGGGATTTTCCCCACGGTGAAGACCCAACAGCTGGTTTGTAGTCGAATCGATTCCCGTGTAAGAGATGGTCTCCTCATAGGCTGACCCCGGCTCTATTACAGCGAGGCCACCCGAGGTATCGAATGGGGCCACGGTATCCACGGCGAGGGACTCGCCCTCACCGGGCGACGTAGGTGACATACTCGATTGCAGGTGTGCACCACCATCGTGTGCAGCGAGACTCGCCGTTTGAGGAAATACAAGCCCAATGATTAAAGCAAGCGTGCCTAAAGCCGCGGTCCAACCACGCGTAAGTTTCAAGAGAATCCCCCGTTGAAATGAGTAGCTTCTCGACTTGTCGACAGGTCTGGGATTCTGCTTAAGGGAGCCCAGAGAATTTTTTCGCGTACTTAGATCGGCTCGACCCGTCTATCAGCTATCAGCCGGACCAGCGATGTCCCTAGACACGGCTTGAACTCGGAGGACTACCCGCAGGTTTGATTCACTCAGTGACTGAAATCCAGCTCTTCGACTGCGGTTGGGTGTATCGCGAAGACGCTGCTCGATGACCCAAGGAGACTATGAGTGGAATTGTCGCAAGCCCGCGCTCAGCTCCGTGAATTGCAGAGCCTTCTGGAGCGGATTCATCAAAACGACCCGGAACAAGAGGTTCGAGGCATCGCTATCCCGGTCTTGGACTCCATCATCGAGGCAGTCAGACGACATCTGCCGAACAATGAAGTGACTCAAGCTATCTCCGGAGTGATTTCTGTCGAAACGAGTTCGGATGGCGAGCCGGTTCGGGCGGTCGACGCTCTCATGGTGGTTACCGCTCTTAAGACGGCGCTGGGCGATCCGGTGCCCATGCCGGTGGCCATTCCCCGTGATCCGAGATGGCCCAGCCTTATGACGATGGATTTCTAGCTCGGCCGGATCATGCCCAATCTTGATGGGATCGCCCTACAACACGTTCGAGAGGCGTTCATCGCTGTACATACTGATAAGCGCATCTGCGGAACACGTCATGCAGACGGGATGGAGATCAGCGATTTCCGTGATTTCGCAGCTGGCGTCTGGTCGGGGCTAGGCCACGTCGCTCCTCTCTATGTTTCTCCTATCGAGGACCTTCCAAGTTGGGTGAGATCCCGGGAGTTCTCCGAATGCGCTGCTGCAGCCCGCTGGGCGATCCCAGCCGCCGATCAGATGGGCGTTCCCCGCACTGGGGTTCTCTCCGGCACCTCGAGGGAGGTCGCTTATGTCGACGTCGTTGAAGAAGGACTAAATCGCCTAGTCGCTCTGCACGAGCTAGCCCACCTGTCGGTCGACACGGCAGATGTCTTTCAGGGCCACGGATCTCAATGGGCGGATTCGTATACCCGCCTTATCGAAGGTTGCTTCTGTACATGCCTAGCGGGATTTTGGGACTTCGAGTTCAACTGGTGGCACCGAAAGGCTAAGGAGAAGATCGCTCAGAATCCGGCATGGCTGCGTCACCTCATCACCTAGCTTCCCAAGGAAAATTCATCAACTCTTGGGCAGGCTAGAGTTTGATTTGTTTCTAGACGGCCGTGTCGTCTCCACTGAGGACTCGATAGGTATCCGCAGATACCCCAGCCGGGCACAAGAAGATCGACGCACATCTATCCCGTTGCGATCTACCGTCCAAATATCGGGAGGCTCTTAAACGGGCTCAACCGGTCACCGGCGCGGGCCCCAGTCGATCCTCTCCTCGGCGGGAAGCTGAAGGTCGACGATCTCGCGTATGTGAGATCCGTCGGGACGCACCTTGGAAAGGGTCGTCCCGCGGGGCGCGGGGAGCGTGTTGAGAAACGCGATCCACTTCCCGTCAGGCGACCATGCCGGAGAGAGCTCGGTTCCGCCGTCATGGGCGAGGGTCAGGTTCAGCAGCCCCGAGCCATCGCGGTTGACGACCCAGATGTCGCCGACGTCCTCGTCGTGGAACGCGAGCCGCCGACCATCCGGCGACCACGACGGCTCCCTGGGCACGGACGACCCCACCGGGATCGGGTCGAGGTCCACGCCGTCAGGGCGGACGAGCCGGATAAAAGAACTGTTGTCGACGTACGCGATCTCTTGCCCATCGGGTGACCACGCCGGCCCGTAGTGGTCTGCCCCCTGAGTGAGCTGCACCACGTTTCCGCCGTCGGCATCCATTAGGAAGAGCTCTGTGCCCTGCAGTGGGCGCGGGAGCATCTGGTTCCGGTCGCTGGCGAACACGATCCGCGTCCCGTCCGGCGACCATGCTCCATCGGTCTCGCTGTCGAGAGGGGTGTTCGTGAGGTTGGTGGGCTCGCCACCAGAGGCATCGATGACGTAGATGTCCTGGGGACCGCCCCCGCCGTCGGTGCCGGGCAGCCGCGCGCTGCGGCGGGTGAAGAGGACACGGCGAACGTCGGGCGACCATTGCGGCCAGTCGTCGTCCGTGGGGCCCTCGGTGAGCTGGGTTATCCCTTCGCCGGAGGGCCCGACCGTGAATAGGTCCAGATCCAACGTTCCACCTATATTGAGGCCTAGCCCCACGCGTGCGGCGTCGACAGCGAAAGCGATCCGGCCGTTGCGCACGCGACCCCGCGCCGCGCTCTCGTTAGAGGCGGACGCGCCGCTCCCCGAAGCAGGCAGGAGCAGCGCCAGCAGAGTTACGGTCACGCCCAGGGTCCCGCGCCCGTATCGGGCGGCCCGGCCCGCCGCCTGCCCTGCTGTAGGCCACCCGCGCATGTGAACGCTCCTCGATCGCCTCTCGCCGTGGTTCGCCCCCTCGGGGGGCATACCTAGGTTGACTTCCCGATGGTGCACCGTCAATCAGGGGGAATCTTCCGGACCCCTCGGGGAGATAACGCTCCCTTCTAGTGTCAGCGCCGTCGCACAGGGCCAGAGACAGCTTCGGAACCTGATGCGTGCTGTTCTTTCGTCTGGACACTCATAATCCGTTGGTCGCTGGTTCGAGTCCAGCCGGCCCCACTTGCGAAGCTCTCGGTCACCATCGTTGTCGACCAGATGCCGTGTTTTTTGGTGCCAGCGGTTGCGAGTTCTGCGCGCTCCTATTCGGGTTGGGCCAACATAGGCAGGAGCTGCTCCACCAGCCCGGCGACGTTAGCCATCATTTCGAAGAGGGCTTCCGCCTCCGATCTTTCAGGATCCAGGCGCGTCAAGAGTTCGATGCCAAGGAACATCGCCGAGATGGCGTAAGCGACTGAGCGTGCGGGAGCTACTGACTTCAAGAGGTCGCCTGGGGGAGTCGCGCGATCGAGAGCACGCTCGACGATCGCGATCCAACGTTCGATGCGGTCCAGGATCTGCCCGCCGAGCTCGGGATCATTTGCGGCAGCCATGAGCTGGGTGACGGCCGTTATGGCACCCGACTCGAGATCTTCATCATGCAAGCGTCTGGCGATCGCGACAAGATCGTGCAGCGAGGAGACATCCGACGCGGCCGCTTCGTATCGGGCGATCTGTTCGTCGGATGTCCGCGAGAAGGCATCCATCAATAGCTGAGGGACCGATCTGAAGTGATAAAAGATCGACGCCTGATTGAAATTCCCCCGCTGAGCAATGGCCCGCGCTGTGGTTCCGGCGATCCCCTCCTCACGCAAGGTCTCAACGGCCGCATCCATGATGCGCTGGCGAGTCTGGGCTCCCTGCCGCTCGGATGAGCCTGTGACGTTCTTCATGATGGGTCACGTGCGACCATAACTTCGTCACACCACGAGCAGTCGGATTCGTTTCGGTCGATCCACCTGCCGAAACGGTCGCGACGTTTCGAGACAAACAAGAAGAAATGTTCTGCGAGCGGAGCGAACGCTGGACGCGCGAGGCTGTATGAGATCGCTCGATAACGTGCGGTTGCCCACAAGCACGTAACGAACGCCGCAGGCCCGATCCACGCCTGACCTTTCTCATTTACTACGACCAGCTCGCGTCCCAGCCAGGGCTCCACCGACGCAAACTGTGAGTGTGCGAATGGAGATCCGGCCGGGATTAGCTCTACCGCGAGAAGACACGGTTGTGTGAGCAGCCAATCCCGGCATCGGCGACATAGCGCGCAAGACTCGTCATACAGAACTGTCAAGCGCTGTGTCTTTTCCATGGCTATCAGGCTTCAGAAGTCGTCGGTGGAATCAATACCTGAGGGGCGACAGGCGGCGGAAGGTCTCGTTGCTCCCTGTGAAGCCGGATCCGCCAGAAGATGAGCACATTGGTCAGATGCATGACGGCCAGTACGAGCAGCAGACCACCGATCCGGTTAACGAAGAACTGCATGGCGTCGAAGCTGTCGAGGCCCCGACTGGCACGAAGGGCGTAGAAGGCATAGCCGAGGTTGAACATGTAAAAGCCCACTACCAAGAGGCGGTTAACCGCGTCCGCGATCCCCGCCTTATCGCCGAAGACGTCTCGAAGAAAAACCCCACCGTTCCTGAACAACGTCCGCGCTAGGAAGGCCGTGAGGCCGATGGCCACGGCGGCATAGGCGACGTAAACGATCATCACGTACTGGTTGTTCTCCACAGCTCACCTCCTGAGTAAGCGGTTAAAGCAATTGCTGTAAGCATATGCTCAAGAAGTGCCCGTGTCAAAGGGTCGTGGGCCGCTGCTAGGCGATGGAACTCATGATCCGTTTGGTCGCTGGTTCGAGTCCAGCCGGCCCCCTCTTGCTGGGCTCATCCTGACGAGCCCCGATTGACGGTTCAACGCGCTCCGGTCAGAAGTTCATTCGCCAGCAGCCAGCGATCACGGCGAAGCTCGTAGATCCGGAACGGCACGCCACCCTGTGTCGACGTCTCGTGGCGAACGAACGTCATCCCGATCTTCTCCATGATTCGACCGGATGCAACATTGCGAGCGGTGTGCCGCGCCCAGACGAGTTCTGCGAGCTGATCGCTGAATCCCTCGTCCATCGTTATGGCGGCCGCCTCTGTCGCATAACCCTTTCCCCAAGCCTGCGGCTCTAGCCACCAACCGATCTCTATGTCTCCTGGCGGCAACGCCACGGGTTCTCTCCCAGTACGCTCAGCCCGGCCACTCCGATCCAAGATCCAGAAGCGCGGTCGATGAGGCTGCGCCATCCGAACCCATGACGCTCCCAGTGATCCAGCATCCAGTCGAACTCCTCTTCGATAAGCGATCTAGCGATCCGCTCGCCGGTTCCGAGACTGGAGTAGACATGAGGATCTTCGTAGAGAGCTATGAATCTCTCTCGGTCACCTTCGCTCCACCTCTCCAACACGAGTCGCTCCGTCGCGATCAACGTCATAGCAGATCCATATCCAATGCAGCCGGCGGCTTGACGTGATAACCAGGACGGACCCGCGTTGAGGAGGGACGCAAGACCCTCAAGCCCGTCCCCCCGACCTGCACCCAGCCTGGGTTGTGCGTCCCAGCCCTCGCGGACTTCAAACGCTCCACTGTCCAAAAGGCTTTGGGCGTCAAGATCTTGAGTGATCTCACAAGCGCGCGTAGTCGCAAGTCGTCAACGGCGACGAACGCGACCGTCACGTGACCGTTTGGGCCCTCGCCGTGAACCCACGTCACCGGCCAGCCGTCGGCGCGGAGGCTGCGGATGTGATCGCGGTCATCACCTTCAGTGACGACTCGGACCTCCGACTGACCCGCGGACAATCGTTCGTCGAGGAACACCCCCAGGAGGGTTCCTGCGGTTACGCCCACGGCGTAGCCGAGCAGGTTGTGGAGTACGGATAGATCCGCAGCCACCCGGCTGAACGCCACGACGAAAACGACCGCTTCCACGCCGGCCGTAAGGGATCCCGCTACCCGCCGTGCTCTCGAAGTCAGGGCGACGCGAAGGGTCCAGAGCGAGACGCTGACTACCGCGAGGCCTGCCATCTGCGAGAACTCGATCACCGATTCCATGCCCCGAGGCTGGCAGCCTGGCAGAGCGGCCGCATCGGTAGAGCTACCTAATCTTCTGGTCACCCACCCATGGGTTCGAGGAGCTCATGCTCGAGGGCGAACATGGCGGCGCCCGGTCTCGTCGACACGCCGATCTTCGTGTAGATGTGCTGGACGTGGTGCTCGGCTGTGCGGCGAGAGATCGATAGACGATCTGCGATCGCGGGGTTCGAGTAGCCCTTCGCGACGAGCCGAAGGACCTCAAGCTCGCGTTGGCTTAGACCACGGGGTAACGCTCGACGTGGGCGTTCTTCACGCCCGGCTGCGTGCAGGACCGCCCGTACGGCGCGGGGGTCGAGGCGGTCGTCTTCGACTTCTTTCTGCAGTTGAGCTGCCGCCTCGTCGGGATCGAGTGCATCCCTGTAGGGCCGATCCTGCTGCATCGAGACCCACGCGTCGGCGACGGCGACGATGCGGGTCGCGAACGGGATCGACGACGCCCGATTGCCGCGGTGATAACCCGAGCCATCTGATCGCTCGTGGTGCATGCCGACCACGGGAGCGAGATGGGCGAGGTCCGTCGAGCGGGCCACGATGCGTTCACCGTGGTACGTGTGCATCCGGACCTCCTCCCACTCCGCGCTCGTGAGAGGGCGGGGCTTCTCCCAGATAGCGTTTGAGATGGCAACGCGTCCGACGTCGTGCAGATGCCCACTCGTACGGAGATCCGCGATCTCGCTTTCCGACAGGCCCGCGGCGGCCCCGGCCGCTGCGGCGAGCTCGGCCGTTGCTGTGGAATGGCCGTGCGTGTAGGGCATCTTCAGGTCCGCCGCGTCACCGAACGCCGCCGTGACTTCCGTCAGCCGAGAGGAGCTGAGTTCGATAAACGGTTGGGGCTCTGCGTCGAGCAGATAACGCTCGGGTTCTTCCAAGCTCGCGAGGATCTCGGCTGCGTGCTGCACGAACCGGCGAAGCTGGGGTCGTGAAGTGTCCCTGCTCGCGCTTGGACGGCCTCGATCGCAAGATTCACTCCTCCCACGTGACTGAAGAAAGCCGCATCCCCGGCTATGCGAGCGACGCGGGAGGCTAGCGAGATGTCCTCCCCTTTCAGATTCCGTGGCGCGCCCTCACCGTTCCACGCCTCTGCTACTTCGTACAGACCCCCTTGGACCGTCTCCGGCAACCCCATCCGATGGGCGGCCTGGCGCCCAACCTCCGCGCTGGCGGTGTCGTAGAGGGCGCCGAACGCAACGCTCTGCGCGATCAATGACTCGGTCGATGCTTCGCGGTTGTTCTCTCGGGCAACCATCGCAACCTTCGGGATCAGTGTTTCCACGATGTCCTGTGGATCCCCCAGGTTCGTCAAGGCGATGGCTCGAGTAATGGCAATCTCGTTGCCGAAGAGCTCAGCGTCTCGTGTGACATGGAGATGCAGCCGATGTGCGTCAAAAGAGCTACGTAGAGCGAAGCTCGGACGTCATCGTCGTCCAGACTTGCGTGGCGCGCGAGCGCGGCAGTAACAACGCTCGCCCGCATCGAGTTCTGGGCCGGCAAACCGAAACCAAGATCGCAGACGATCGATAGATTCCCAACGATGTCGGCCATCCGCAGCGTTCGGTTCATCGACCCCAACTACATCACAGGGGCCAGCCTACAAACCAGATCTGAGTGTCTATGTCGCCACTCAGGCGCTCGTCGGGGAAGCATCGGGCCGGCGCGAGCTGTGACTCATAATCATTGGTCGCTGGTTCGAGTCAAGCCGGCCCCACTGGCGAACCTGCTGGTCAGAAGCACGTCCTTCTTCTCATCGAGATCAGAAGTGGTTCTGGCGCGTGATTAGTCGAAGGCGTCCGTAACGTTTCCCAGACGCGGACGGAGCAAGATATCCCGATGAAGGTTCGCACCGCCGCCGCCGTGGCGTGGGCCCTGTGGGGGATGAGCGCGCTCGCCCTGGCCATCGCCGCCTGGCTGGACCACCTGCTGGAGGAGGCCGGCCGGCCGGACCTCGGCGTGTTGGACGCCTCGACCCTGGCGGTCGCGTTGCCGCACCTGGTCCTGGCGACTGTCGGGGCGGTGATAGCCACCCGCCGGCCCCGCCACCCGGTGGGTTGGCTGCTGTTAATGGCCTTCGGCGTGCTCGGCCAGGCGAGCTTCGTGGTCGCCGGGTACGCCGACTACGGGCTGCTCGCGCGTCCCGGAGCCCTGCCGGCCGCCTGGCTTGCGGGCCGATACTTCCCCGCCATGGCCGCCGCCGGGTTCACGTGCCTGGCCTTCATCTTGGTGCTCACGCCGACCGGGTCGCTGCCATCGGCGTGGGCTCCGTGGCGCTGGTGGGCAAAGCTCACCGCAGCAGCTCCGATCGCTCTGCTCCTGACCGGTACCTTGGCGCCCAGACGACTCGACCAGCCCTACGAATCGGCCGCCGGTCCGTTCGACCTCCACGGCTACGACGGTGCCCTGCTGGTCGCCTACCAGGTCGGTTTCTCCATCACCTTGGGCGCGATCGCTGTCGCCGCCGTCTCGTTGGTCGTCCGGTTCCGCCGCGCCAGCGGCACCGAACGGCAGCAACTGCGCTGGGTGGCGCTGGCCGGCGCGTTGATCGCGCTGCTTTTTGTGATCGTCGTCGCGGGGCGCGCGATCCGTGCCCCCACGCTGCTCGACGCTGGCAATGCGGGTGCCGCCGCCCTCGTGATTCTGTCATTGGGCATCAGCGCCGCAACCCTCCGCTACCGGCTCTACGACCTGGACCGCATCATCGGCCGCACGCTGGTCTACGGCATGCTTACCGTAGTCCTCGGACTTATCTACGCTGCCGGAGTCGTCGGTGGTGAGGCGCTAGTCGGCGCCGTCGCGGGGCAGAAAAGCAACAATCTCGTTGTCGCAGCGTCCACGCTGGTTGTCGCCGCCCTGTTCCGTCCTGCCCGGGGCCGCATCCAAAGCTTCATCGATCGGCGGTTCTACCGAAGTCGTTACGACGCGGCTCGCATTGTCGAGAGCTTCTCTCGCCGTGTCCGCGACGAAGTCGCTTTGGAGGCAGTAACGAGCGAGCTAATGATGGCCGTGCAGCAGACGCTCCAGCCAGAGCGCGCGTCACTGTGGCTCGCGAGAGCCGATCACCCTTCCTTGTCCGGGGCGGGTTCCTTCTCCGCGCCTCGGATTCACTAAGCGACGCTAGCGTCGACCTTGGAAGACCTTGAACGCGTGGATCGCTTCGATGAACACCGATCGATTTTGAGCGTCATCGGCCAAGAGATGAGTGATGAGCTACGCGTGGTCGCCAGCGCTGGGAGCAGAGCCAGTCCGGGAGCTGAGTAAACATGTCTGCCGGGTGGGCGATGTAAGTAAGTATGACTCCCGTGGACAATCCACGAGCTGTTAAGCGCCGGCAGGAGGAGTACTCGTGGTTCTTCCGAGGCGAGTACCCAAGGGTGCTGAGGACGGTCTTCCTCGTCGTCGGCGATCGCGAGAGCGCGCGCGATGTGACACAGGAGGCGTTCATCCGCCTCTTTCGCCATTGGAAAAGGGTCTCGACGTACGATCGTCCTGAGGCTTGGGTACGTCATGTCGCGGTTCGGCTTGGCATCCAACTAGTCCGTCGTCGCCGACTCCAAGAGCTACTGACACCCATAGCGGAACCCGAGCACATCGTCGACCCCGTCATCTGGGATGTTCAGCAGGCGGTCAAGGAACTCCCGGCAATGCAGCGAGCGACCGTCGCCCTGTTCTATTTCGAGGATCGGCCATCCGCGGAAATCGCGCGCATCCTCGACTGCTCCGAATCAACTGTGCGTGTACATCTGCACAAGGCGCGCCGGAAGCTCGCGGCCGTTCTGAAGGAAGGCCAGCTCGATGTTGGCTGATGGCAGGATCCGCGGTCAAGTCGTTCTTATCGCGGACGCGGTCCAGGACGACGTCCAAGTGGCCCTCGCGGACGTTCTTCGCGAGGCCTCGACGAGGCGACGCCGCTTAGTGGTGACGCGGCTCGCGACGGTTGCCGTTGTGATGGCGACGACGGCAGGTGTCTGGTTCGTGTCCGGCTGGAGCTTCACGGAGCAATCGGAGCGTCAGCAACCCGCGGACGACATGATGCACCAGAATCCACAGGACCCAACGCCCGAAGAGCGCTCGGAGATTGAGGATCACGGTCTCATACGTGATGGGGAACGAAATGGCGGTGGGATCCTCGGCCCCATCAAGGCGCCAATGGGTCACCGGGCGCCTTCGGGCTCGGCGGGGGCGAGACGATCTGGTAGCTCGTATTCCAGCCAAGGAGGATTTGATCACGACCGAGCGACCGGTGAGTTCCGGGATGATCCTCTGCAGGAGCCCAGTCGTGAGCGCATCTCGCGTCGTGGCACCGCCAAATATCAGATGCCCGTCGTCAGACCGCGGGTCGATCCTCGTCAGAGCTGCTCGGTGCTCGGGGAAGGTTGTGTCGGATTCGACACGCGCCCGGAGGATCGCTTCATCCGGGTTACCGTTCGCGACGACTCAGGAGCACCGGTTCTTGTTCGCATAACGCAGTGGGATAGTCACGGGCGCACTGTCGCCGACCCAACGGTCTACTGCGGCGGCGCGAGCCAAAAGCTCAAGATCCTTCCGGCTACGGAATCCCTCGTTGTCGAGATCAACGACGGCGACTGCGGCACCGCAGCACGACCAAGTGGAGGTCGGGTCGACTTTGTCTTCTTCCATGAATAACGACCTTGTCTGGGTTCTGATGACACCCCCGCGGGTTCCGGACCGGTGGCTGGGTCGAGCAAGTGAGATGTTGTTGGTACCTCTGATGCCCGATGAGGCGACGCAGTTGCTTGAAACCGGCACTGCCCCGTTAGCATTGACGGTCGAAGAGGAGCAGGTCGCCCGGCTCGCGGCCCGAGGTGAATCGGCCGACGCCATCGCAGCGGCGCTACACATGTCGAAGCGGAGCGTCTACCGTCGGTTGACCCGTTTGCGAAGACTCACTGGCGTCGAAAACGCAGCGGAGCTTGCGGGTCGCTTATCGAACCTCGGTTTCTGACACCGCCGCCCTCGAGGCTCTTGGTGGCGCGCCGGTCCCGTGACGAAGGTTGTCACTCCCGTTGCGCAGGACTGCGGCGGCTGTCGCCCAAAGACATCTGGAAGCCATTTCGGGCAAGGGCCGCTCTAGTGCGCACGGAAAACAGTCCTAGCCGAGGAGTTGAGCATGAAGTCACCTAATAGGACGCGAGCGCCGGCAATGAGGATGGCTCCGCTGCTCGTTGTCGTGTGCCTATTAACGAGTTACCAGATCACGGTTGGTCGGATTCCTGCTACGAATGATCTCGGTGTATTCACGTTCCCCGGCGAGGGGCCGAACGGAGAACTCAGCCAGACGACGGGCAACGACCATCCCGTCGATCCCGAAGGTGAGCCCTCGAAGAATGAAGTGTCGGTTGCAGCGCATCCAAACGATCCGCAAGTCGTCCTCGCCGCAATGCACGATTTCGCGGAGAACCCGGGAGGCCAGGGTCCTGCAGTTGTGGCGTATCGCTCGATTGACGGCGGTGCAACGTACGAGCGGACTGGGGTGTTCGCGCCGAAGATCCCCGGGACCTGGACCGCCGATCCGTCAGTCGCGTTTGATTCCGATGGGGTCGCGTACGTCGGGTTCTTGCAGGGCGTCGTGCGGGAATCAGACGGCACCTACAAAGGTGGCGGTGTGTACGTCGTTCGCTCCGGCGACGGCGGTGAAACCTGGGAGAAGCCGCGCGTCGCTGTGCCCTCCGTCGCCCAAGGGGTATGTGCGGGACCGGACAAGCCATACCTGGGCGTCGGGCGTGGACAGCGCGGGCGACACGACACCGTTTACTTATCTTGGCACGAACATCAGTCCACAGACCCAGAGTCGTGCCGCGACTTTATGGCGGGGCCGATCGTGAAGGTTGCTCGCTCCACGAATGGCGGGCGCTCGTTCGCTCCGCCGGTTGCCATAACGAACCTGCAGGAGCATGCATTCGGCGCGATGCCCCGCGTCGGTCCGGATGGCGTTCTACGTGTGACGTTCCTGCTGCCGGGAGGTTCCGGCTGTGCGACAAACCCTGACGCTTCTGTGCGAATCGTGGTAGCGACGTCTCCCGACGGCGGGCAATCGTTCTCGCGCTCGGTCATAAGCGAACCCTGCGTTGCAAGTGACATCTCCAATGGTGCCGTAGGGTCCGCCAATAGCATCCCGATCCTCGATATCTCACGGTCCGGGAAGATCGCGGTCGTGTGGGCTGCCGGCGAGAGCGAGACGGACAACGCCTTGGAGGTCGTCCTCTCCTCCAACGGTGGCCGCGACTGGCATCAGCTGCCGCCTATCGCCGCGGGACCTGTCGCCGCGGCTTTGCAGGAATGGGTCGCGTTCGGACCTGACGAAAGTTTGCACGTCATGTACATCGCGGCCGCACCCGGAGGGAGCTACGACGCTTACGTAACATCGCTGAAGAACGGATCGTGGTCCGACCCAACACGGCTGACGTCGCAATCCTCTCTCGGGGCCGGCACCTATCCGGGGTTCGGTCTCGGCCACTACCCGGGCTTCGACATCGGACCCGACGGCCGGGGCCACGCGATGTGGACCGACGCGCGAGGCGCACCGGCGATGTACCAGCAGGATGTTTGGACGCGCTCCTTGCGCCTTTAGTGGACCATTCGTGACCACCCGGGACTACTTGTGGTTGCGAGCACGAAGCGCTGTCCGTAGCATCGTCGCAGGTCAGGGGTTGTCCTTAAGGCCAGGCTCAAAATCCGTTGGTCGCTGGTTCGAGTCCAGGCGGCCCACGAAAATGTCGCGCGTGCGATGACGCACGTTCCTATGCCGCCGTGGTAATCAGAACGCGCCTTCGCGATGAGTTTGCGAGCGATCTGGAGTCGTAGTTGGTGTCGGAGTAGCTTGCGGCCGAGACATCGAATCGGTCGGAAGGCCAAGCTCACAGGAGGGAGACGAGGTGGCCGAGCACAAGATTGGAACGCGCGAAGAATGGCAAGCGGCGCGCGACGAGCTGGCGAAGCTCGAGGCGCAACACGCCGAGCTAAACGAGGACATCAAGAAGAAGCGGCTCGACCTTCCCTGGGTCCCGGTCGAGAAGGAATACGAGTTCGACACGGAAGACGGTAAGAAGACCCTCGCCGAGCTGTTCGACGGACGCTCGCAGCTCCTCGCCTACAACATCATGTATGGGCCGGATTACGAGGTTGGGGCATGCCCCGGCTGTACGAGCCTCGCGGATGAATTCGACCCCCAGCTGATCCACTTGAACAAGCGCGACGTCACGTTCCTCTGCTTCTCGCGGGCGCCGATCGACCGCCTTGCGGCCTACAAGAAAAGGATGGGCTGGCAGTTCGCCTACGTGTCGACATACGAGACCGATTTCCCGTGGGACTTCGACCTTGCGCTCACGGAGGAGCAAGCAGTCCAGATCCCCGAGGTCCAAGAGATGCTAAGAAACCCGCCGGACTGGCTGCGGGAATGGTCGGAGCAGGTAGGCGCGGAGCTCAAGGACGGCCTCCGCGAGGCTCCGAGCTACATCGCATTCGCGCTCGAGAACGGGACCGTCTATCACACCTACACGGTGACGGCGCCCGATCCGTTCGTTGCCCCCCACTTCAACATGCTGCTCGAGCGGACGCCGAAGCCACAGCCTGAGGAGCCGCGTGCCTGGCGCAAGGATGAGTACCCGGCCTGAGAGCGGAGCGGACCCCCCGCCGACTCCAGCCATGACGAGCTCTAGGACGGCCGCGACGGCAGCCGCGCTGGCGGCGACCCTCGGGCTCGCGGGCGCATCCTGGGTCGTCGCGATCCGGCAGATGAACGGGATGGATATGGGCGCGGCAACCGAGCTCGGCTCGTTCGCGTTCTTTGTCGCCCTGTGGGTGTCGATGATGGCGGCGATGATGCTGCCCGGCGCCACTCCGGCAGTCTTGAGACGCGCTCGTGTCAGCGGTCGTGTGTCGGCCGTGCCGATCTTCGCCGGGTCCGACCTTGCGGTCTGGACCCTCCTCGGCGTCGTGGTGTATGCGCTGTATCGGCCGCATGGCTCTTTCGTCGCTGGGGCGGTTGCGATCGCGGCAGGTGTCTACGAGTTCACGCCGCTCAAGCAGCATTGCCGCCGGCGGTGCCGCCAGAGCGTTCGCTCTGGATTCCAGTTCGGCCGCTACTGTGTCGGCTCGAGCATCGGACTGATGCTCATGCTGGTGGTCCTGGGCGTCATGAGCGTCACCTGGATGTCCGTGATTGCCGTTCTCGTCGCCGCCCAGAAGCTGCTGCCCCCCAAAGCCGCCATCGATGTGCCGCTGGCCCTCGCGAACGTCGGACTTGGAATCCTGATCGTCATCGCGCCCTCGTCGGTTCCTGGACTCACGCCGCTGATGTGAAACGCCATCGGTCCGCGCGGGCCGCGCCAAGTGCCCTTACAACAATGAGCGCGGAGAAGAGCGTTCCCTTGAGGAAACGCTCGGCTAGCTGCCTCCGGCCTCGTTCACGAACTCCAGCGTGAGCGGTACCTGCTTGCGCAGTGTGTCGCCCACGGGGGATGAGCGCTCGCATCTCTCTTTCAGGTAGGCGATCTGCTCATCCGTGGCGTTGGGAGCATCAATGACGACCGTGTAGGCGATCTGCTGATACCCGGCATCGTGCGGCGCGTCCACGCCGAGAAGCGTTGCAAGGTTGAACTGTCCCCGCGCCTCTACGCGAAGATCCTTTAGCTCAAGCCCCAACAGCGTCGCGTGCGTGGCGACGACCTCTACGTCGCAGGCCGCCAACATTCCGAGGATGCCCGCCATCGCGCTCAACTCGTCGCCGCCACCGATGTATAAGGCTTTGCTGCCTTCCTTCTCTACGCGGGCGCGCGACTCACCTTCCCAATGCGCCGTCACTAAGAGATCACGATCCGCTTTCGAGGGGTCCGTCGCCACCCCGTCCACGTAATCCTTTAGACCCTCGACGTCCGTCCCATTCAAAACGGTCATCCCGCCCCCTTGGCTGAGACGCTCACGTATGGTCGAGTCCAGCCGGCGTCAGGCATCACGACGAGCAGCGAACCCTTCTAGAGGGTAATACCTGTGATTGTGAAGGGCCCCCGAGTCTTCTCGATCGAAGTGACGGACTTTGCCATCGTTACGTACGCCGTCCCAGCGGAGCGAGTGTGGGCTCATCTGCCAAAGCCATATGAACTGGACACGTTCGAGGGTCCCAAGGGAACCATTGCCTTCGTCTCCACCACATGCTTTTGCAACCGAGATTTTCGCCCCACGATCAACTACCCGCGCCACACGTTCAACGAGAGCACTTACCGCACCTACGTCACCCACAAGGGACGAAAAGGTATCTATTTCTTCGGACGTTACCTGAGCACGACGCGGGCATGGGTCTCGCAGCGGCCGATTGCGCGGCACACCTACAGGGCTGCATTCGACGTCTCCATCACAAACACCGTGGAGGGCTACGCCTCATACCTGTGCAAGGTTGTATCCGATGTCGGAGACACGAGTTTCTCGTTACAGGCGATGCAGGACCCGGAGGGCAAGCATCCGTTCACGTCGGGAGAGGAGCTGGCACAGTTTCTTACCTACAGGCTCCACGGCTTCTACACCGATGTGATCGGCGCCCAGGGTCACATGCCTGTCAGCCATCCACGGATGAACCCCTTCGCCGGCGAGTTGTCCGACGCGAGGTTCGACTTGTGGGACAAGCTTGAAATCCTCAGGCCGGAGGAAGCCCGCGACCCCTATTCGGTCCTCGTCGTGCCCGCAGTGCCTTTCAAGCTGTTCGCTCCACGCTTCCTTGTATAGATCAGGACGAGCTAACTACTGGGAAGCTCATGACCGAGCTTCTCTGACATCGCTTCGAGCTCGGTTGCGGTGTCCTGCTCTTCCTTGAGGGTCTGCTCGAATAGTTCCGCCGCCTCGCTTAGCCCCAATTGGTCGGCGAGTTTGATGAGTGACTGGTAGGCGGTTATCTCGTAGTGCTCCACTTTGAGTGCCGCTCCCGTGGCGAACACGTTCAGGACTGCGTCTGACGGATTCTCTTCCACGAATGTCGAGAATTCCTCGATCAAGCCGTTGATCCCCTTGCAGGGCTCGCGGCTCGGCTTGCGATCCACCAGTGGGAAGACCTTTTCTAGCCTCTCAACCTGACCCTGTGTCACCTTGCGGTGCTCTTCAAACCCGCTCTTGAGCTCGGGATTTTCGACTTTGCTCGCCATCGTCTCGAGCGCATTTACGAGCTTGTGCTCTGCGTCGTAGATGTCCTTCAGCTCGTGAATGAAAAGATCCGTCCCGGTTTCCATGTGCCCTCCCTCGTCGAGTTGCCTACGGACTGTTCTTCCCCCGGCGCCCCAACCTGAACCGTCGGTTCCGGTACGGCTAGTCGGGTCGGGCTTCCTGGCTCGCCGTGTACGCGGCACGCCGCATCCGGTTCAATACCCCCGCCGGCTGCAGTGCCTGGTTCGTGTTCCACGGATTGAAGCGCAGGCCGCGGGAGACTTGCTGCGAGCACTGCTCCTGGACGTGCAGGCTACCGATGGGCTCCCACGCTCCGGCCATCGACGCGATTAAGAGGTCGAAGTGCAGTTCTTCTTGATCGGCGGCCGAGCGCAGGCCGCCGAAGTCTCCCCTACGGCGCGCAAGGCCTTCGACAGCACGCGCCCCGACGACAATATTGTCGTCGCCGATGCGATAGGGCAGGACGCTCGAGTACGTGCAGGTGAAAAAGCTCCGAGTGGGGACGAGCAAGTTGCGAGTTAGCGGCGACCCGGCGGAGCTCGCAAGAAGAAAATCCTGATCGGAAGAGTCTCGGCCGTAGGCGGGGATCTTGATCGCGAGTCCCAATACATCGGGAAGAGGTTCCGGAAGGCCCGCGCCGCGCGAGAAACGAACGACGGCGCGGTGTGCCCCGTTAGGAATCCCGAGCCGGTCACCTGCCAACACCTGCAGGCTCGCCATGTAGGCCTCGCCGACGGGATGGAAGACGCGGTTGCGGCGAAGCGCGGATAGTGCCGCGAACGTAGCAGCCGAAACACCCAGCAACGGCGACCCGAGCAGACTCGCAGGATTCAATGGGAGCGCATCCAAGCCGCGATCCAGCCGATCTCGCAGAGGGTGTCCTGCCAGTAGGTCCAACGCATCTCTCCTTTGGGGATGTAGATGAGGTCGATGGCAAGAAGAGTGGACGCGGTTGCGATCCCTAGACGGCGAATGGGTGGGATCTGCTTGCCCGAGTCGGCGGCCGCGAGCTGTACACAACCGATGGACAAGAGGAGGCCGCCGACGGTCTTTTGCAGAAAGATGTCGTGCTTCTTGCCGTAAACCCACTCGAAACTGCGCAGGCTAATGAGGGGCCACAGTCCGCCGAGGGCATTGAACAGCCCCTGTGCGATCGCAATCTTTCTGGGTTCAAGCTCCATCGTCATGGTCATGCTTACCCACTGAAAGTTTTCGGACCGCGTTCGATCGCGGCGGCCCCACGGAGTCGGCTCGGCCGTGGGGCCGCTGGGCCGGCAGCTCGGCTCAGGAGCTGGGCTCAGCCCACCGCTTTCTTCACGAGCGCGCCGATCTTTGCTTCTTCGGCGGGCGTCAACTCCTTCAGCGCGAAGGAAGTCGGCCACATGACGCCTTTGTCGAGGTTTGCCGTGTCGTTGAAGCCAAACGTCGCATACCTCGATTTGAACTTATCCGCGCTTTGGAAGAAGCAGATGACCTTGTCGTCCTTGGCGTACGCGGGCATCCCGTACCAGGTTTTGGGTGAGAGGGACGGTGCGTTGGCTTTGATGATCGCATGGAGTCGCTTGGCCATAGCGCGATCCGGTTCCGGCATCTTGGCGATCGCCGCGAGGACCGCGCTTTCCCCGTCCGCCCGGCGCGCTTCCGCCTTCAGCTCTTGGGCGCGCTCCTTCATCGCAGCTCGTTCCTCATCCGTGAAACCTTTGGACTTCTTGGTGCTCGCGGTGGCGCTCTTGGCGGAGTTCTGCGTGGCCTTCTTCGCGCTCATCGCTCCCTCCTCTCGGTTCGGCGGGAGGCCTCATGAGGGCCCGTCTTCGAGGATTGATTTCAGTAGCGCACCTTAAGCGGAAGCGTCAGAAACCGGGGTGCCGCTCTTAGGATCGAGCGATGCAGACTCGCGAGGCCGCTTGTAGCTGCGGTCAGCTCCGACTCACAGCGCAGGGCGATCCCGTACGGGTCTCGATATGCCACTGCCTGGCATGTCAGCGGCGAACCGGGAGCATCTTCGGGGTTCAGGCTCGCTTCCCCAGGGAGCGCGTGAAAATCGAGGGCCGCTATTCCGATTTCGTCCGCCTGTCGGATTGGGGGGAGGAGCGGACGTTCCATTTCTGTACGGGCTGCGGCGCCACCGTTTTCTATACGACCCAGGGCAACGAGGACCTGATCGCGGTTCCGGTAGGTGCGTTCGCCGACCCGACGTTTCCGGGGCCGAGCGTGTCCGTCTTCGAATCAGGCAAGCACCCGTGGGTGGCTTTACCCGACGGGATTGAGCACGACGATCTCTAAACCGAGATCACGGCGGACACCTTGATACTCCCGACATGAGCATTCCGTCTCAAGGTTCCGTGGCGCGGGTGGGCCTGGGAACGAAGATCTTCTGGGCCCTCGTGATTCTCGGCTTCGGCGCGGCGACGTTTGGGGCACTCAAGACCTATCTCGACAACCGGTCCGAGCTCTCCGCTCTCGAAGAGCGGGGCGTTGAAGAGGACGCGACCGTCACGAGCGTCACCGAGATAAGTGGCCGCAGGATCGAGACGTATCACAAGATCAACGTCTCCTTCCACCCTCAGGGACTCGGCGACTCGGCGTCGGCCGAGATCCTGGATTGTTCCGGACATCGGTACGAACGAGGCCTCGACGTCGTGCGGATCCTCTATCTTCCCGAGGACCCGCAGGTCATTCGCCTTGCCGCTTGTCGGTCATCATTCGACGCGAACCTTCTTCCGGGCATTATTGGAGTGGTCTTCGCGGCGTTCACTCTGTTCATACTGTGGGCGACACGTAGGGTATGGACGATTAATTCAACGCCCTAGGGCCGATGGAGCACTCTCGCTCCAGTGTGGATGTCACTTAGCATCCTGGTCATGACATACGGATTGCTCAACAAACTGACGGCCAAGCCGGGTCAGCGGCAACGCGTGGTTGAGATACTGCTCGAATCGGGGAAGCTCTTTGACGACAATGCGGCCTGCATCTTGTATCTCGTGTGCGAGTCGACGGACGATCCCAATCTGGTGTGGGTCGTGGATCTATGGACGAGCCACGAGGAACATGCCGAGGCGCTGAAGGTGCCGGCACTGAGACCGTTCGTGGAACAAGCGATGCAGTTCCTGGAAGGAATGCCGGAACAGATCGAGATTCGGCCGATGGGCGGCAAGAACCTACCGGCCTGACCTGAGGCACCATCACGACTGTGAGCGGGAACCCCGAAGCTTCTCTGAACGCGGGTCAGGCAGCCCTGGCGGAGGGTCGTTGGTCGGCCGCGAAAGCCTCCTTCCAAGAGGCACTGGATTTATACGAAAGCGCTGAGGCTCTTAGTGGACTCGGAGAGGCCCTGTGGTGGCTGGGGGAGACCCACGACTCCGTTGCCTTCAGGGAGCGTGCGTATGCCGAGTTCCGCCGTCGTCCCGAACCGGTCCAGGCCACCAATATCGCGCTCGGGCTATGCGTCCACTACCAGGCCAACATGGCTAACAAGGCAGTTTCCGCGGGATGGCTGGCGCGTGCCAAGCGTTTGGTCGACGAATTTGAGCTCGATGATTTCAGAGGTTGGCTGCTGCTATTGGAGGCGGGGGAGGCCGACGACCCTGCACTCGCCGAGGAACGTGCACGCCAAGCGCAGGCGATCGCCGGCGACTCGCAAGACCTCGACCTCGAGCTTTGCGCACTCGCTCAGAGGGGATCCGCCGTCATCAAGCAGGGCAGGATCGACGAGGGTCTGGTGCTGCTGGATGAGGCGATGGCCGGGTCTCTCGGGGGCGAGGGCGGAAATTTCGAGACGGTCGTCTTCACCAGTTGCGAGATGATCGATTCCTGTGCCCGATGCGCCGATTTCGAGCGCGCCGTCCAGTGGATAGGTGCCGCGGACCGGTTTACACAGCATTACGGCTGTCCCTTCCTGTACATCTATTGCCGCACGCTCTACGGCAGCGTGTTGACCGCCACGGGGGCCTGGGAGCTTGCGGAGCGAGAGCTCCGCACAGCCCTCAGGCAGGCGCGGGCGTCGCAGCCTGCGCTCAAATCCCTAGCGGCCGCGACCTTGGCCGAGCTTCGCATTGCCCAGGGACGGATCGAAGAAGCCGAGCGGCTTTTGGCGGGAGTCGAGGAACAACTCAATTCGACCGCTGCTGTTGCCATGGTGCACGTGGCGCGCAAGCAATTCTCCTTGGCCGAGTCAAACCTTCGGCGCGGTCTAACGAGCGTCGAGGGAAACGAACTCCAGAATGCGGTTCTTCGTGAGTTGCTGGGCGAAGTCGAGATCGCTCGGGGGAAGTTCGATGACGCGGTCGCTGCCGGGCGCCGCCTCGCCACATCGGGAGGTGCCCTGAATTGCCGTTTGATCGTCGCGAGGGGAGAGCGCCTATGGGGTCACGCTCTGATCGGGAGTGGTGACGTTCAGGAGGGACGAGTTCATCTCGAGAAGGCATTCGCTGAGTTCGTGCGCCTCGGTATGCCATTCGAAAGGGCTCGGACTCAGCTGATGCTTGCCGAGGCCCTACTCTCGATCGACCCCGACGTGTCGACGGGCGAAGCGGGAAGCGCACTTACGACATTCGAAGATCTCGGAGCAGGCACTCACGCCGACCGGGCTGCCGCACTGCTGCGGCGGCTTGGCGTGAAAGCCGCCAGGGCCGGGCCCAAGGGTTTTGGAGCCCTCACGAAACGCGAGGTGGAGGTGCTGACTCTGCTCGGGGAAGGACTGTCAAATCCCCAGATCGCCGAGCGGCTCTACCTCAGCCGCAAAACCGTCGAGCATCACGTGGCGGCAATCCTCTCCAAGCTCGGCGCGCGCAATCGGGCAGAGGCAGTAGCCGCGGCAATTCGTCTGGAGGCGAAGTCCGCCGCGGAATAGGTGAGTTCGCCGATGTTCGGTCGGCGCCACCATGCCACGCTGCTGTCATGTTGCTTTCCACCCAAAAAGCGCGGCCCGCGCCGATCCCTGCGATCGAACGTTCGCGGCTCGTGCTGGAGATGAGGAGGGCCGTGATGGCTAAGGGTGAGCAAGCTGTCGAAGAGCAAGACGTACGACCCCGAGCACCGGTTCGGGGCATCGACCTCGAAATGCTGGGAGGGGCGGTCGGCCTTTTCCGTGAACAGCCCGAGGCGGCGACCGTAACCATTAGGACAAGGCACCTGTGGGACGAAGGCTTTGCCGTGAACGGCCGCGCCGAGGAGATCGAGGAAGGTGGCGAGGTCACAAAACGAAGCTTCAGATTTCGGACGGACTGGCCGCCCGAGATCGGAGGCCGCGATTCCGGGCCCTCCCCGGGCGAGCTTCTGCTTGGAGCGCTGGGAGCTTGCGTGGCCATGACCTATGTCACCAAAGCGGCAACCCGAGGGATCCAGATCGATGGACTTGAAGTCAGGATCGAGGCGTCGGTCGATTTTCGCGGCGTGTTCGAGCTCGATTCAGTCCGGGCCGGGCTCTCGAGGGCAAAGATCGCTGTGGTTGTCGAATCAAGTGCGGATGATGCGACTCTCGAAGAGATCGCCGCCAGTACAAGACGCAGCTCGGCCGTGTACGACTCCATAGCGAACCCGGTGCCCGTCGACTTATCCGTGCGACGTCGTTCCCAGGGCGATCGGACATAACCCGAGGAAAGGAGCTCGTCCAATGCTGCACATGCTTGTGAATACACATAGCGCCGAGAGTTGTGCATTTCGAGGGAAGGAAGAAGAAGAACTCCTGGTGGGATCTCTTGATCAACTCAAGGAAGTGGCCTCCGAGCACACGCTTGTGTTTGAGGGCTGGTGGGTCAATCGCGCGGCCCATGAGATTTTCATGTTGATCGAGGCCCCTAACGGCCATGTCATCGAGAAAGCCTTACTCCATGCCGGTGTGGTCGGACGCACTCACACAAGGATCCTGCCCGTGGTCGCCGTGGATGCGGCGATGGCCACCCAGACGTAGGGGAGTCACTCAAGCGCCTGGAGAACCGTCCTCAGGAGCGCCCCCCATGTCCTGATCGCCGCCGTTCGTAAGAATCGCGATCGTTAGTCCGTCACTCAGATCGTGCGCCAAAACGCTTCCCGTGCCACCGTCGTGATGTCCACGGTGATGCAGGGATTTCCAGCTTTCTACCGCTAGTAGCGCTTGACGCTTGAAAGGCCGCGGCCCTCGCGCCACGTCTCGATGAGCAAGTGATCGGATGGATCACCGACGGAGATGAGAACCATCTCCTTTATATCGACGTGAAACACGTGGTGATCTCCGCCAGGCAGCTCCCGGGCCATGCCAGAGACCTTCGCATCGATGACCTCCACCGGTTTCTCTGAGGGATTCTCTGTTCCGCTGTGCAGCGCCAGCCTCGGGTCGCGCTGCAGGTCGCGGGCTTTGAGGGAGCCCGTCATCATCCCCATGGAGAGCTGTCCCTTTTTGAATTCGGCTTCGATACCACTGATTCGGGGGGAGCCATCCTTGCGAAGAGTCGCCATGACCTTGTGCTTGTAGGCGTCGAAACGCGCCCGGACCCTGCGCGCGAACTCGGGCTCCAACGCCTCGATGTCTTCCCAGCTGGCCATGCCGAACAGGTTAGCGACCCCGAGGAGGGCAACTCTGGGAATGGGCCGTGGCCCTCGTTGTTGACCCAAGACAGGGCCTAGGGAAGGAGCTAACGCATGAGTGACGCAGCTGGATTGATCGTTCTTGCAGGGCGACTCATCTTCGCCTTCTTCTTTGGTTTCATCTCGGGCTGGGGGGCCCACGTCAAGATGAGTTCGATGATGGAGGGCTATGCAAAACAGATGAGGTTCCCGGTCCCGGCGATCGCGGGATGGCCCACCGGGCTATGGCTCATCGTCGGAAGCCTCTCGATCGCCCTGGGTATTTGGCCCGACATCGGTTCCTTGATGGTCATCGGCTTCCTGCTGCCGGCCCTGATCTTCTTCCACCGTTTCTGGGAGGTCGATGAGTCGCAGAAGTTGATGCAGACGGGCTTCTTCTGGCGGAACACGTTCGGGATAGGGGCCTGTCTCGTCTTCTTCGGTACTTTCGTGACGCTCGGCGACGGGCTTCGCTACGCGATCACGGGGCCGCTTTTCCAGTTCTAAGGATTGCCAGGTTTTCACTCCTGCACGACCGAGGGATGTTCCGGCAGCGTCGGTGATGATGAGTTTGTGCAGGACGTTCACGACGAGGAGCGCACGCGTGTAATTGACGCGCTGATAGGGGGCGGATGCATCGCTCCCCACGAGGAAGCCGAGGCCTTGCTCTCGGCAGCGAGCGAGGGAGTTGGCCCGATCGACGAGCTCATCGCTCGGAGGCTGCGCGGCGAGCCGCTCGCGTGGATCACGGGTTGGGTGATCTTTTGTGGTCTCCGTCTCCAAGTCGACCCGAGCGTGTTCGTGCCCCGGCCGCACACAGAACGATTGGCCCTCCGGGCCGCCTCGCTTCTGCCGCCTCACGGGACCGCCGTCGATCTCTGCACCGGTTGCGGGGCGGTCGCGGCCGTCCTGACCGCGACCCATCCGAAGGCCACGGTAGTGGCGACCGATATCGACCCGGTCGCCGCGGCCTGCGCCCGGGGTAACGGGGTGCGCGCGCTTGTCGGTGATCTCGACGAACCCCTACCCGCCACGTTGTTGGGTCGCGTGGACCTCATGACGGCGGTCGTGCCCTACGTGCCCACCGAGGAGTTCCACCTCCTGCCCCGAGATGTGCGGGCCCACGAGCCCGCCACCGCACTCGATGGGGGTGAGGGCGGCACACGGGTTTTGCTGCGCGCCGCGGAGGCGGCCGGTCGCTGGCTCCGTCGCGGTGGCAGCGTGCTGCTTGAACTCGGCGGTGATCAGGCCGCGGTCGTGGCCGAGGCCCTCCTGAGGGCGGGCGTGTCGGAGATCCGCCTCCACCGGGACGAGGACGGCGAGGCGCGGGCGATCGAGGGGCGCAGGCAGTCCTAGAGCTTCAGCCCGAGGCCATTAGGGACGTCGCGGACTGGGCGGAGAGCTACAGGGAGTTCTGGGAGGAGAGCTACGACCGGCTGGACGAGTACTTCCAGGAGATGAAAGAAACAAAGGTCAAAGGAAAGGAGAGCAAGGATGGGCGCAAGAAGCGGTGAACTGACGGTGACCACACCGTCGGATCAAGAGATCGTGATGACTCGTGGATTCGACGCTCCGCGCGATCTTGTGTTCGAGGCTCACACGTCCTGCGAGCACATGTCCCGTTGGTGGGGGCCGCGCAAGTACGAGG
>JBHELF010000082.1:0-9507 GCA_046263155.1 Actinomycetota bacterium | reverse complement strand
TCGATGGAGGAATTCGAGCGCTCGGTACTGTTTCAGTTGCTGATCTCCGCGGGCACCGGCGACGAGGCCACGACCAAGGAGGTAGTGGCCGCGGTCGCGAAGGCTCAGAGCGAGCGACCGGCGCCGGCCCCCGATCCGTCCGCGCAACGTCGTCGTAAGTCGCCGAAGGTGCGTCAGCACAGGCGCTCGCGCACGCCGCCGCGCCGCCGCTGACTTTGGCGCCCAGGGGCGGAGGCGTCGCGACCCGGGAGCCTCGACTACCGGAACGCGTGAAGGCCGACGAGCCCGAGCTGGGCGCCGTGCTCGGCGCCCTAGCCCGAGGGATATTGGCCGATGCGTACGAACCCGACGTGCCGGGACGGATGCTCGAATCGATCGGGCGTGTCGCTACGGCACGCGATCGCCAGCAACTGATCACCCTTCTCAAACTTCTCAACTCCCGGCTGGGCTCCATGGCGCTCGCCGGCACCTGGGTTCCGGTTCCGTGGCTTTCTCCCGGAGAGGCGGAGGCGGTCGTGGCCCGGTGGCGAACGAGCAACTTGCCGTTCCTTCGCAGACTCTCCGGACTGCTCACGACGCTGGCGCTGTCGTCCCTCTACGGTTTCCCGGGCCGTCAGTGGAGGCGGATCGGCTACCCCGGCCCCCTCGGGACCGCGCCGCGCACGGCCAAACGACTGAAACCGTTGGCGATCGATGGGGACGAGCACATCAAGTGCGACGCCGTCATCGTGGGTTCGGGTGCCGGCGGAGGTTGTGTCGCGGCCGGCCTGGCCGCGACGGGCCTCGACGTCGTCGTGCTCGAAAAGGGCAGCTACATGAGCGAATCGGATTTCACTCATTACGAATCCGATGCCATGCAGCGCATGTATCTGTACGGACTCACGCTCGCGACGACCGATCTCGGGGTTGTCATCCTCGCCGGCTCAACGTTGGGAGGAGGGACCGTCGTCAACTACACCACGGCGTTCCGAACCCCCGGCCACGTGCTTGACGAGTGGGCGCGGCTGACGGAGATAGACGCCTTTGTCTCGGGCGAGTTCGAGGAGTCCCTCGACGAGGTATCCGAACGTCTGGGGGTCAACAGCGATTCGAGCGCGGCCGGTAAGCGCGACCAGCTCATGGAGGAAGGTCTGAAGCGACTGGGCTGGCACGTCGACCAGATGCCGCGCGCGGTCCGCGGGTGCACGCAGGACGAACAGTGCGGCTATTGCGGGTTCGGCTGCCGCCTGGGGGCCAAGCAGTCCACGATGCGGACGTACCTCCAGGACGCCCAGCAGTCCGGGGCGCGCCTGATCACCGATGCGGACGTGCGCAAAGTCATCATCAAGGACGGCCGCGCCACGGGTGTGGAGGCCCGAGTCGGTGAGCACCGGCTGACGATCAAGGCTCGCGCCGTCGTCGTCGCAGGCGGGGCGATCGAGACGCCGGCACTGTTGCTGCGCTCGGGGCTCGGGGGGCAGGTGGGTCATAACCTCCGGCTCCATCCCGGACAGGCGGCGTGGGGGTTTTTCGAGGAGGAGGTACGCGCCTGGGAGGGAACCACGCAGGCGCGCTACTCGAATGAGTTCGCCCACTGGGACGGTGGCTACGGACCTCTGCTGGAGACGGTTCCGATCCATCCTGGGGCCGGCGCGGCGGCGATGCCGTGGCTGTCGGCTTCAGACCATCGGGCGCGGATGGATAAGTTCGCCAACCTCTCATTCGTCGCGGCACTGCCGCGCGATTCCGGCGACGGTCGAGTGAGCATCGGCAAGGACGGGAGTCCGCGGATCTTCTACAAACTTTCGGCAGACGACGAGCGCCGGATGGTCGAAGGCATCATTTCCGCGGGCAAGGTCGTGGAGGCTGCCGGGGCGGTCGAGGTCTACTCGCCTCATGCGGACCCACTCATGTACCGGCCCGGCTCGAACGGTTCCTTCGAGCAGTGGGCCGACGACTTCCGTCGCTTGGGCTTAGGTGGGGGCCGGGTCCGGTTCTTCTCCTACCATCAGATGGGGTCTTGCCGGATGGGCCGCGACCGCACTACCTCCGCTGTGGGCGGGAACAACGAATCGCATGAGGTGAAGCGGCTGTTCGTGACCGACGCGTCTACGTTTCCCACCGCATCGGGGGTCAACCCGATGCTCACCGTTTACGCGATCGCCAACCGCGCCGCGAAGGGAATCGCCGCGCGACTCGCCTGACGACGGGGCCGGCGGCCGTGGAAGTTACGGAGCTCATCGAGGCCGGCGATCTCAACGCCCTTCTAGGCGCCGTGGATGCACTGTGCAGCCGGAGGGAATGGGACGAGTTGGTCGAGGTCAGGCGCCGCTGTCTGGACGCGATCGAGAGGGGCAAGCAGCTGTGGCCGATCGCGATGCACGTCGAGTACCGACTGGCGCTCGAGGCTCCCGGACCCTGGGCCGGGCGCGTCCTCGATCAGCAGACCGGCCGTTTCGCCCTCGGACCTCTTACCGAAGTCGCCGCATCGACCCATTCCTTCGACGACCTTGCGGAACACATCTCGGACCCGCCGGCGGCCGCCTACGTCGCTCAGGAGAGGGTTCTTCGTGGAGAGGACCTGAGACGCGACCCACGCGCGCATCCAGAGATCCTCGAGCTGCCACTTGTGTTAGCCGAGTGGGAGCCGACGTACGCGCTGCCTCTGTATCGGGCCGATCATGTCGAAGTGCCCGAGCCCTGGGATCCGAAAGAGCCTTTGGAATCCGTACAACCCATAGAGGCCGAGTTCATCTCCGGCGCGGCATTGGAGGACGCTCTGCTGGATGCCGTTCACGCGTGGACGAACGAATCGAACGGCGCCGCCCGCGCGGTCACCGTTTCCGGCTCGGCCCTCGCCGCCGCATCGGCGCTTACCTTCGGTGAGCTCAGGATGGGTCGGCTGCACTTGAACGAGGCGCTGCAGCTCATTGCCTGGGCGGCTGCAAGTGGCGGAGCCCACGGACGACGACGCGGGGGAGCGCTCGGCCGCTTTGTCGCGTGGCACCTGGGAGCGGTGCTGCTGGAGTCCGAGTGGGGGAACGATCCGACTGCGTTCGGCGACAAACTGGCGGACCTGCGTTGGTTCCGCTGGGACGAAGGAGCATCCGAGGAGGGCTGGGTGCTTCGGGTCGCGATCGAGGATCCCGAACGAGGGATCGCCGTCGCTCTCGCAGCAACCGACTTTGAATAACTTCGCTCGAGCTGGCGAGCCACCCGCCCGCCCCGAAGACCGTCGACCCCTCTCATGAATACGACCTTCACGCTCTTGACCATCTACCTGGTCGGGTTTCGACATGGCTTCGATCTCGATCACATAGCTGCGATAACCGACATCACGGTCGCGTCCCGCGATCGCAAGCAGGCCCTCGTGAGCGCGACTCTCTACGCGCTCGGCCATGCGCTGGTCGTCTTCCTGCTTGGCTTCGGCGTCGTGCTATTGGGAGGGCGACTGCCCGCCGGGGTGGATGAGTTGATGGGGCGGGTGATCGGAGTGACACTCATCGGTCTCGGTGTCTATGTGCTGGGCGGACTTGCACGGCGCGGCGCCGCGTTCCGGCCGACCAGTCGAGGCCTTTTACTGATCGTGGCCCTGCGGCGGGCCGTCGATGTCCTTCTCGGACGTCGCGAGAGTGAGCTTTTGATCGAGCACGAGCACGAGCACTCGCATGCATTGACGAGCGAGCCCGATCATCATCTTGAACCGCATCCCGCGGATGACCTCATCCGCGTCGCGGCAGCGGACAAAGTCGCGACCGTGACTAAGCACCGCCATGCCCACACCCACCGCGGCCTCCCGCCACCGGATCCCTTCGCCGGTTACGGTCGCGCCGCGGCATTTGGAGTCGGCATGATCCATGGCGTGGGGGCCGAAACCCCGACCCAGCTCTTGGTGCTGCTCACCGCAGCCGGGGTCGCTCACATCGCCTATGGATCACTCGTGATCGCGACCTTCGTGTTGGGACTCGTCAGCGCCAACACGGTGCTGGCCGTGGCTTGGGCCTTCGGGAAGTCCAAACACGGCCGCGTGCCGCGCGTCTACACGGCGATCGCCGCGCTGTCCGGCGCCTTCAGCCTTGGTTTGGGCGTGAGCTACTTGCTCTAGTCGCCCAGTGTTTGACCGGGCTCCATCTCGACGATCTCCAACCCCTCGATGTCGCCGGCGTGCTCGCGCAGCTGCGCCGGAGTACCGGTGAGCTCGGGCCAGGTCCCGTAGTGCATGGGCACGACCGTCTTTACTCTGAGCAAGCGGATGGCTTCGGCCGCGGAGCGCGGCCCCATTGTGTAATGATCGCCGATCGGCAGCAGAGCCCAGTCCGGCTGGAGCAGCTTCGCAATGAGGGCCATGTCGCCAAATACCGCGGTGTCGCCCGCGTGGTAGATGCACGGCCCCTTCGGCAGCTCGACGACATACCCACACGCGTCGCCTCCATACACGATCCGATCGCCATCATCGATCCCACCCGAATGCACTGCATGGACCATGTGAGCTCTGACACCGGCGACCTCGACCGTTCCGCCTTTGTGCATCTTGATCACATCGGTCAGGCCCTTGCTGCTCAGCCACGCTCCGGTTTCCTTCATGGCCACAACGGTCGCGCTGGTGGCCCCGGCGATTTCGACTGCGTCCTCAATGTGATCCGAATGTCCGTGTGTGATCAGGATCGCGTCCAGGGGGCCCGGGTCCTTCAGATTGTCGGGACAAGCGGGGTTGTTGATGGTCCACGGGTCGATCAGGATCCTCTTGCCAGACGCGGTGACTATCCGGAAAGTCGCGTGCCCGAACCATGTGATCTGAGCCCCACCCAAGAACGCGCTCATGTGCCCCTTCCCAAGCCGACCCGAGCTGATGTCAATACAGTGTCTCTGTCACAAGCCCAGGGTTTTCGCAATGATGTACTTCTGGATCTCGGACGTGCCTTCGACGAGCCGGAAGATTCTGACGAAACGATAGATGCGCTCGAGCGGCAGCTCCCGCATCCAGCCCATGCCTCCGTGGACCTGGATGGCGCGGTCCGCGACGCGGTTCACCATCTCGGAGGCATAGAGCTTCACAATCGACGACTCCTGGATCACCGGATCGCCCTGGTCGTACAGCCAGGCGCACTCGTAGGTCATCAGACGCGAGGCCTTCAGCTCCACAACTGAATCGACGAGATGCCCCTGGACGTACTGGTTCTTGCCGATGGGCCTGTCGAACGCGACGCGGCTCTTCGCGTACTCGATCGCCGCTTTGAGACACACATCCGCAAGCCCGTTACACATCGCCGCGATGGATAGCCGACCCATGGCGAGGAACTGCATCGCGGAGTAAAAGCCCAGACCGACGTTGCCCGGCCCCCCCAGGACCTGCTCCTCCGACACGCGGCAGTCCTCGAAGATGAGCTCGAATTGACCCTCGCCTTCCACCATGCCTCGCTGCGCGCGTCCGACGGTGAAGCCCGGCGTGTCCCTCTCCACGATGAACGCGGTGATTCCGCCCTGCGCGCGCCGCTCGCGGTCGTTGGCGGCGAACACCAGCGCGAAGTCCGCGTATTTGCCGTTCGTGATGAAGTGTTTCGTGCCGTTGAGGACCCATTCGTCGCCGTCCTTGACGGCGGTGGTTCGGATGTTCTGCGCGTCGGAGCCGGCGTCGGGCTCCGTCAGCGCGAAGCACATCGACTTCTCTGCGGAGATCAGCGGTACGAGGTACTCCTTCTTTTGCTCATCGGTGCCGGAGAGCAGAACGCCGGTCGGTCCCTCGGGACCATAGGTCGTCGCGAGTCCCAGCCGGGAGCCGCCGCCCCATGCGGCCTCGCGCAGCAGCACCATGCCGAGCTGAGGAAGTCCGCTGCCGCCGAGATCCTCGGGGAAGTCGGCGGCGTAGAACCCGAGCTCCGCCGAGCGCCGACGCACCCGGTTGACCAGCTCAATCGGGACGGCGTCCTCCTCGGGGTCGAGATCGGCCTCGAGGGGCCTCACCTCGCGCTCGATGAAATCCAGAAAGTTCTTTTTCAGTTCGAGGTACTCGCGGGGGAACTCGAAGTCCATAGAGCGAAGCTTAGGCTCGCGAGGCAACCCCAGCGCCCTCCCCAGGCGTCCTCTTCTCAGTCCAAGGGGCCGTCCAATGGGAGCGAGATGTCGAGTGGAAGGGGCCGTGGTGGTCGAGCGCGCCGAGAGCGAGCGAGATCGGCGCGTCGAAACCCTCTTCGACCGCCATTACTCATCGATGTGCCGTCTCGCCTATTTGATCGTCGGCGATGCCGGGGTGGCTGAGGAGATCGTGATGGAGGCGCTGTTGAAGACGTGGTCGGGCTGGTCCCGGATCCGCGACGTCGACGCGGCGGAGGGCTATCTGAGGCGCGCGGTCGTCAATCTGTGCCGCTCGCGCATTCGGCGACGGGTAATCGAGGCGCGGGTCAACCAGGCTGCCGCCGGCATGGAGGAGCGTCGTCCTCCGTCGTGGGATGTCGATAGACACGAGACGGCGCGGCTCGTGTGGGGTGCCGTGATGCGCCTTCCCCCGCGGCAAAAGACCTGTGTCGTGTTGCGCTATTACGAAGATCTGCCCGAGGCGGAGATCGCGCAACTCATGGATTGCTCGGTTGGAACAGTGAAATCGCAATTGGCTAAGGCGCGCGCCAAGCTCGAGGTCGCGCTGCGCTCATCGACCACGGAGGAGCTGGCATGACCGAATTCGAGCGGTTCCTAAGCGATTCCCTGAAGTCGGTAGGGGAGTCCTATGAGCCCACCGATGTGTACGGCGCCAAGCAGACCTTCCTGCGCCGGAGACGGCGGCGGCGTTGGACGCTGGCAGCGACGAGCCTCGCGTCGGCAACTGCGGTGGGCCTGTTGGCTCTGCTGGTCGTGCAATCCACGGATGCGGATCGACCGGTGCGTCCCGCGGCCCCGGACGCACTGAGACTGACCACAACGGTAGCCGTCGGAGAGCGCCCTTCCGCGGTCGCCCTCGGCTATGGCTCCGCGTGGGTTGCGAACGACGCCGGGGGCTCCGTGTCGCAGATAGATCTCATCACCGACGAGATCCTTGCCACGATCCCGACCCGAGGGAATCCCGACGAAATCGTCGTGGGCGAGGGCGCGGTCTGGGTCACAAATCGCAGCCGCGCCTCCGTTCAGCGCATCCACCCCCTCACCGGAGACATAGTGGACGAGATTCCCATCGGATCGCAGCCCGAGCTCCTGACGATGGATCTCACGGTTGGCCCGGGTGGAATCTGGGTTGCGGCTTTGGAATCGGGGACCGTCTACCGGATCGATCCCGAAAGGCCGGGACCGCCGGAAGCTTTCCCCCGAAGTGGCACAGACGTCGCCGCGGACGGGACTCAAGTGTGGGCCATGGACGCGCAGCGAGGCCGCTTGGTGCGGCTCGCGGGAACGGGGGCGGGGCCCGACGTCGTGCGCATTCCTCGCCGCTCGGCGACTCCCAATACCGACCTCGCGGTGGGCTTCGGCGCGCTGTGGGTTGCGCTCGGCGACGAGGGAACCGTGACGCGTATCGATCTCGGGACCGGAGAGCACCAGGCGACCCAGGTGGGAGGCGGCTATGCGGACCTCGCGGTGGGGGCCGACGGAGTGTGGGCGCTGACCGGGACCGACGACGACGCGCGGGGAGACCTCGTCAGGCTCGATCCGCTAACCGGCGCGGCGCTCGGTGGCGCGCTCGCGGTCGACGGATCGCCGATCGACGTGGCGGCGGGAAGCGGCTACGTCTGGGTAGCTCAGAGCTCGCTCGATAGGGCGAGTCGGGTCGGGATCGGCGGGCGGCAGGCCCCCAGTCCAGAACCTCAGCCGACTAGGTCGGCGCCGCGCAATCGAGAGCCGGTCTTGACCATGTGGCCGGAGTTGACCGAGGAGCAACGCGCGGACGCTGCGGATCGCCTTCGTGCGGGCGAGGACCCCTGGCGTCGCTCTGCCGCGGACACCGCTCTGCAATTTGCCCGGGACGTCGTTGAGTGGGTCGACCCGCAGCTGCGGGCAAAGGAGAACGCGATCGACAAGCTCGGCCCCCGCTACGTCACGGTGATGCTGTTCAAGCGCCCCGGATCCCGTTCGCCTACGGCCCAGGTCGTTCTCAACAAGTGCATCGAGCGTCGCTGGTGGTGTGTTACCGGAGTCGGGGATCCCGATCCGAGGGGTCGCTCCTTTCTGTCGGTGAGTGTTCAAGGTCGCCGGGTTCAGCTCGCGTTTCCTCATCAGCGTGCAGACAGGGTCGTGCTCCAGATCGGCTACGGCGACGTCCCCACTTTCACGCAGGAGGTGGGAGCCCCCTTCAGCCCGATGGAGTTTGAGCTCTCCAACGCCCCGAGCCAACCGGGCTTCCTAATGCTTCGTTGGTTCGATGCTCGAGGACGCGTCTTCAGCGCCCAGGGGACGGCGTTGCCCGCGGGCGATTTCTCAGCGGGATAGTTCCTCGGGTCCGGCAGCCGCCCGCCCGCCCGAAACCGTCACTAGGTGCTGACTTGGTAAGCAGATCGAGGAGCGACTGTCATTACCAACTCAATCCAAAAGTTGCACGATGCGGTCGGCGAGCCGGTCGGCGGCGTGAAGCGCGTCCTTGAAATAAAGCGACGGCTCGGTCATCTCGAGCTCCATCACATGTGGCCTCCCGGATTCATCGCGCACCAGGTCGATGCGCGCGTAGAGGTACTCGTAGCCGGCCGCGGCCACGGCGTCGTGCGCGAGGGTCTGTTCGTCGGCGGCCAGTTCGAATCTTGTCGGCGCGTCGACGAAGCCCGGCTGGAAGATGGTCATCTTGCGGAGGCCGTGGGTGAGTTCCCCGGCGATGATCACGGCACAGTGTTCCCCCTCGGTTTGGACCGCGCCCATGAAGGGCTGCACCATGACCTCTCGGTCGGCGACCAAAGCGCGCAGATGGCTTTCGCCCAACGCGAGGTTTTCCTCTGAAACACGCAGGGTGCGGTAGCCATCGGCCGACACCGTCGGCTTGACCACGACTTCCTTCCAGGCCCACTTGTCCATCACCTCGTCCAGCGCTGCGGCGCTGCCGGCCGGCAGCCATTCGGTGGGAACGACGGCGATGCCGCGGTTCTCGAGATCGCGCAGATAGGTCTTGTGCGTGTTCCACCGCAGAGTCGCCGGCGGGTTCCAAAAAGGAACCCGGGCCGCGACGACCGTCGCCCAGTTGAGGAACTCCGTACGACGGTGGTGGTAGTCCCAGGTGGACCGCACGACCACCAGTCGCACGTTGCCCCAGTCGAATTTGGGGTCGTCCCACACAACCGGCCGCGCGCTGAGGCCCCGGGCCGCGAGGGCGGGAATCAGCAAGCGCTCGTCGTCGTCGAGCGACGGGAGCTTGGAGTAGGTCGCCAGCGCGACATCGACTCTCTCACCGGATGTCGACTGTGCGCTCTGTTTCACCTGGCGGTACTCAGAACACACTCGACGCTCAAATTGTGCTCAAAGCCGCTTGAGCATCTCCTGCTTCTTCGTCTCGAATTCGGCGGCCGTGATCGCTCCCTGTTCCTTCAGCCGGGCGAGGGCCTCGATCTGTTCGGGGATCGATGC
>JBHELF010000081.1:0-25050 GCA_046263155.1 Actinomycetota bacterium | reverse complement strand
AGCCCTCGCGCTGACCTTTCGTCTCGCCGGACGTATAGCCCTCGAACAGCACGTCGCTCTTGACGTGGATCTCGCCGGTGACCCCAGGAGGAAGGCGGCGGCCGTCGTCCGAGAAGATTGCGACATCGATGCCCGGAGTCGGTTTGCCGACGCTCCGCGGCTTGATCCGAAGATCCTGTGGAGTCGCGATCGCGATCCAGCCGGCTTCCGTGGATCCATACAGGTCGTAAAGGACGGGCCCGAAAACCTGGATCGCGGCCCGCCTCAGGTCCTCGGACAGAACCGATCCGCTCGCGAGGACGATGCGGAGACTCGAGAGGTCGTACTTGTTTCTGACCTCGGGGTCCAGATCGACGATGCGCCGAATCATCACCGGGACGACGGATAGGGATGTCGCACGGTGGCGCTCGATCAATGACAGCGTCTCCTGCGGTTCGAACTTCTCGGGAAGGACCATGGTGGAACCGAGCGCGGTGGCGAAGACGAACGCGGCCAGGCCGAAGGAGTGAAACATGGGGGCCGGAACGACGATTGTGTCGTCGCGGTGGAAGGGGATGACTCTGAGGAGATGCGACAGGGCCCCCAAGCCGGCTGCAGAGGTACCACGCGCTGCGCCCTTGGGAGTGCCGGTCGTGCCCGACGTATGGATAACGACCTTGGCCTCTCCGCGAGAGCGCGTAAACGGCGGGGGTGGAGTGGAGTCCTGTCCCCGCAGAAGTTCTTCATAAGCCTCAGATCCTTCAATCGCCGTGCTTGGATCACCAACGAAGAAGAGTGGCAGCCCCTCGGGCACGGCGGCCCTTACTTGATCTGTATGTGCCGTGTCGTAGATCAGTGCGGACGGTCGGCTGTTCACAATCGTGGTCTTTAATTCCTTGGGCTTGGCCCAAGTGTTTAGCGGCGACGAACGTGCGCCGATCTTTTGGGTCCCGAGAATCGTCTCGGCGAACTCGCGCCCGTTGCGCAGCATGAGCGCGATGTTGCCGCCGGCACCGAACCCAAGCGACTCGAAAGCGCGCGCGGCTTGGTTCGCCCGGTGGTCCAATTCCTTCCACGTGAGGGTGCCACGGCGATCGTGAATCGCCGGTTTGTCCGGCAAAGAGTAGGCGTGCATCTTGGAACTGATTCCGAGCGTCGGGCCTCGCCCCATGAGCCACGGAAGTGAGCGAGCGATGGTGATCGGAGTTCTGACGTCGATCGCGCCGGCATCGTAGAGACGTTTGGTGACGCGCGGATCCAGTAACTCGCCCAGTGTCTTGAGGGCTTCGAACCGTCCCATCAAAGAGCGTCTGCGGCAGGACGCGTTGTGAATGCTCGGATGACGGGGTCATCCGCGTTCTCGTCCAGCACCTGGAGCGCGCCTTCGACTGCGGCGTCCGTAACGACGGCTCGGTCGTACCGACGCATGGTGTTGGCGCCCTGCGCCCGGAGTTCCTTCAGCCACGGCCGAAAAACGAGGACCTCGACACCGCGCTCCCGCGCGTCTCTCACCTCGCGGGCTAACGTCCGGGCGAACAGCCCTCGGGCAACCATTGCCGGCCAGATGCGGGGTTCGCGGGCGATCAGCTCGCCCTCGCTTCGATAGCCGAGCGGGGCAATGCAGAGGATGTGGCTGCACCCCTCCTCCACGGCCAGATCGAGAGAGGTGGCGCTCACGATTCCGCCGTCCACGTAATGGCGCTCGCCGATGCGGACGGGGCGAAACATCCCGGGTATCGCCGTCGATGCGAGCACGGCGTCGGGCAACGACGCTTCCGGCGCCCCCTCCTTGCCGAAGACGATTCTTTGTCCGGTGTAGAGGTCGGCGGCGCAGATGAACAATCCGGGCCGCGGCCACTCCCCGGGCAGGTTGCGGTGGAGCCGCTCATGGGTCTTCTCGGTCGAAAACAGACCCGATGGAAACGCTCGCTTGATGGGCCCGGGTATGAGGCCTCCGACGTTGCGGGGGATATAGCCCCGCGAGGAGGCCACGGCAAAGAGAGATCCGATGCCGCGCCTGACGCGCTCGTTTCGCGAATGCCACAGAGGTTCGAACAGGCGATGGGGGGCGCTCTCGCGTTCTGCATCGCTGATCGCGTCCCGATGCCGGCCATGCGCGTATTCGTAGAAATCGCTTTGGTCCCAGCCGGACGCGAGATAGGAAGCAATGATCGATCCCGCGCTGGTGCCGACAACGACGTCCGCATCGGTTACGTCGACGCCCCACTTGTCCAGGGCCCTCAGGACTCCCGCGTGATAGCCCATTCCGACGAGTCCGCCGGCGCCGAGTACCAGGCCTCGTTTCACGAATTGGGCAGCCTATCCCCAGAGCGGCTTGGCTAGGCTCCGCCAGGATGAGCCCGCGGCAAGACGTATCCATGAGCCTCGAGGAGGTTCGCCACCTGCTATCTCTTCCCCTGAACGCAGTCTTGACGACCGTTGGAACGAAGGGCTACCCGCACTCCACCGCCATGTGGTTTGTCGCGGTCGACGACGACTTGCTGATGTGGACGTACGCGAAAAGTCAGAAGGCTCAAAACGTGAAGCGCGATCCACGCTGCGCGGTCCTCGTCGAAGAGGGAAGTGCATACAACGAACTGCGCGGTGTCCTCGTCAGAGGTTCCGTCGAGACGATTACCGACTACGACGCGGTCGCAGGCATTGGCGAGTTGCTCTACGACAAGTACACATTCCCACACACGGGCCTGCTCTTTGATGAAGGGCCTCGTCTCGAGATCGAGCGTCAAGCGCAGAAGCGAGTGGGACTGAAACTCCCCCTGGGGTGGACGACATCTTGGGACCATCGCAGGCTTCGTTAGGTTTCCCGGATGCGCACACAACGTCTAGGCCATCGCGGGCCGGAGATATCCGTAGTCGGCTTCGGAGGCTGGGAGGCTGGCGGAGGCATCTGGGGTAAGGGCCCCTCTTCCGACCAAGTGATTCAGGCGATCCGAACCGCGGGGGACTCCGGAATGACCTGGTGCGATACCGCTGAGGTTTACGGTCACGGACGCTCCGAGGAATTCATCGGGCGTGCCCTCGAGGACCGAGACGATGTGATGGTCTTCACGAAGCTTGCGCCGGGACCCGGCGGCAGCGGGTTTGACCGCGACGGAGTGCGCCGCGGCATCGAGGGCAGTATGCGTCGCCTCGGCCGCGACGTCATCGACCTCTATCAGCTTCATTGGCCCGACCACTCGACTCCGGTCGAGGAGACCTGGGAAGCCATGGCCGGACTCGTCGAAGAGGGACTGGTGCGCTGGATCGGTGTTTCGAATTTCGACCGCACATTGATTGAACGATGCGAGCCCATCCATCATGTGGACTCGCTGCAACCACATTTCTCTCTCCTCCATCGATCGGGAAAGGAGGAGCTCTTCTCGTTTTGCGCGACGAACGGGACCGGGATCATTTGCTACGGCCCGCTCGCTTACGGGCTGCTCAGCGGAGCGATAACGGCGAGCACGAAATTCGAGGCCGACGATTGGAGGCGGGGCGACATCGGGGCCGGTTACTACCGCGAGTTCTTCGCCCCCGGTAAATTCGAGAGGAATCTCGCGATCGTGGAGCGCCTTTCGGCAGTGGCGGAACGCCTAGCGATCACCGTCGCCCAGCTTGCCCTTGCCTGGGTCTTCCATCAGGAGGGCGTCACCGGAGCCATCGCGGGCTCCCGTTCGCCGGAGCATGTGGCCGAAAATGCCGGGGCCGGAGACGTCGAGCTCACCGCCGATGATCTTCGAGAGATCGATTCGATCGTCGAGTCAGGGTGACGCGAGGTCTTGATCTGACACCCCACCGCACACTTTGAACCCAAAAGCACGCGCGATCTCTCTGGCGCGTTCGGAAGCGGCCTCTAACTTCGAGGTCGTCTCCTGCAACTTGACCGTCTGGTTTTTCGCAGCCGCGCGACCCAGGCCGGGTAGGTATCCGACTGCTTCGGTCGCCCGCTCGAGAAACGCCTCCACCGTGGGCCGGTCTTTCTCCGGATATTCGAGGGCCCGCACCCGATCGAGCCCCCGGCTGATTACCTGGGCCGAAGCGTTGACATGGGGCCCGATCTCGGAGGGCAGTCGGGGGCTCGGCAACGCCTCGATGTCCTCTTTCATCTCGCTACAGATCGCGTCGGCCCGCGCTATGAACTCCTGCGTCGTGACGCCGTTGTCGGCACATCCCGCAAATAGCAACAGGACCAGGAGACACAGATGACGGCCTGGTATCTCTACGTGGGCTTCATCGCCTTCGTGATCGCGATGCTGCTGGTTGACCTCAAGTTCTTTCACACGCGTGAACGGGAGCCTTCGATGAAGGAGTCCGGCGCGTGGGTCGCGGTCTGGATCGGACTTGCGCTGATCTTCGGCGTGATCGTGTTCTTCTGGAAAGGTCCTACCTCCGCCGCCGAGTACTTCGCCGGGTACGTCATCGAATACTCGTTGTCGGTCGACAACATGTTCGTCTTCGTAGTGATCTTTGCTTACTTCGCGGTTCCCCTTGCCTATCAGCACCAGGTTTTGTTCTACGGAATCCTCGGGGCGATGATCTTCCGCGGAGTCTTCATCGCGCTGGGCGTCACCCTGATTCAGACTTTCGAATGGATCATCTATGTGTTCGGAGCCTTCCTCGTCCTGACTGCTTACCGCATCGCGAAGGGATCCGAGGAGGTGCACCCGGAAGAGAATGTCATTCTCAAGTTTCTGGAACGACGGCTTCGAACGACGACCCGCTACGAGGGTCAAAGTTTCTTCGTGATGGAGAACGGAAAACGAACCGCCACTCCGCTTCTCGTAGTACTCGTCTTCATCGAGCTGACGGACATCGTGTTCGCCGTTGACTCGATCCCGGCCATATTTGCCATCACCCTCGACCCATTCATTGTGCTGACCTCGAACGTTTTTGCCGTTCTCGGTTTAAGAGCCCTCTATTTTCTCTTGGCCGGCAGCATGGGACGGTTCCACCTTTTGAAGTATGGCCTCGCCCTCATTCTCGGCTTCGTCGGGATCAAGATGCTTCTGACGGCGATCTCCTGCGGGGCGGAGTCGCTCTTCTGCCACGACAGGCACGTCACGATTCCGATCTGGTTGTCCCTGGTCTTCATCATCTTCGTGCTGTCGATCACCGCGTTTCTGTCGTTGCGGCTTCCTCCGAAGCTGACAACCGAGAAGTTGCCCCGGCAGCCGGAGATGCTCGACGATGATTTCCCGGAAGACCCTCCCAAGAAAGAGCGCCCCAAGCGCCGTCGCAGTAAGCCACCGAGGAGGCCGAAGCCCAAATGACCAAACAAGTAGCCGTGCTCGGCGCTCCTCTAGATCTTGGCTCGGCGCGCCGCGGTGTCGACATGGGGCCGAGCGCTCTTCGCTATTCGGGGCTGGCCGATCGGCTCCAACGTTTGGGGCTTGAAGTCGACGACCACGGGAACGTCGCGGTCGAGATCGCCGAAGTGGCGAGCGAATCGGATCTTCAAGCCCGCTACCTTCCCGCGATCCTCGAAGCCTGCTCCGAGATAGCGCGTCGTGTGGCCGAGATAGCGGGCTCGGGTGGAATGCCACTCCTTTTGGGCGGTGACCACTCGATCGCCATGGGCACGCTCGCAGGTCTCGCAGCAGCGAGGGGGCCGGGCGGGGTGCTGTGGGTGGACGCACACGGTGATCTCAATCGCCCCGAGACCTCTCCCACCGGAAACGTCCACGGCATGCCGCTCGCGGCCGCAGTCGGGGCGTGCGGTTTCAATATCCCGGGCTTTGAGGGGCCGCCGTGGGTCGACCCCAAGCGAGTTGCTCTCGTCGGGGTGCGCGCGCTGGACCCCGGCGAGAAGGAGCTGGTGAGGGAGCTCGGCCTCACCGTACTCACGATGTCCGATATCGACCGCCGCGGCGTCGAGAAATGCATCGATCAGGCCCTGGAGGCAGTGTCCGGCGCCAACTTCGTGCACCTCTCGCTCGACGTCGACGTCTGCGATCCCGAGATCGCTCCGGGTGTGGGCACTCCGATTCGGGGAGGGTTCTCCTACCGCGAGGCACATCTCGCGATGGAGATCGTCAGCGAGGCAGACCTGATCGGCTCAATCGAGATCGTCGAAGTCAATCCGATCCTGGATCACGCGGGCGAGACCGGTCGCTTGGCGGTGGAATTAGCGGCTTCCGCTCTGGGGGCCCGGATTCTCTAGGGCAAGTTGCTGCTCTGGTATTGAACTATTCATCACCACAGCAGCAACTAGCTATGGATGACGCGGCCCTCCATGCCGCCGGCAACAGTTATCACCTGGCCGGTGATATGCCCGCTTACCTCATCGGAGGCCAGCATGACGACGGCGCGGGCGACGTCTTCCACCGTCCCCAGTTTGCGTAAGGACATCGTGCGGGTGATCCGTCCCTCGGCTTCGGGATCTTCCAGGGCGTCTTTGGCCATATCCGTACGCGTCCACCCCGGGCATACCGCGTTGACCCGGCCGCGGGGCGCAATGCGAACGATCTCGTTCTTCAAACTCTTCAATAGCCCGCCGGCGAGCGCGGACTTGGCCGCCGCGTAGTCGGCGTGCCCCGCCTCTCCGAAGATACCTGCGGTCGACGAGACGAGAACGATGTTTCCGTGTCCTCTGGTCTCCACGTGTCGGAGGTATGCCCGACAACACAAGAAAACGCTGTCGAGATTTGCCGCCAGAGTTGCCCGCCACCGGTCATAGCTCATGGTCCAGAGCGGCTGATCCTGCGACGGCCACATACCCGCGTTCGCGACCAGAACATCGATGGCTTCCAACCGATCGGCAACCCGCGTGAGCAAGTCATTGACTTCCGATTCCACAGTAAGGTCCGCCTTGAAGATCGGGAAACCAAGCTCTTCTGCAAGCCCTTGAGCCTGTTGCTCACTCGAGCGGTAATGAATTGCCGCGCGCGCTCCCTCGGCTGCGAACGCGCGCACGATCGCGCTACCGATTCCGCCGGCACCGCCGGTGACTAGAACGTTCTTTCCGGCCAGGCCCAGATCCACGTTCGAAGGATGACCTATATCTTCACGCGATGAAGGATGTCGGCATCTGTGGCGTGCCCTACTCGGGGAAGTCCACGCTGTTCCAAGCCTTGACGCGTACCGGTTCGGAAGGCGGTCGGGCGAATCAAGCGGTCGTGGACGTTCCCGATCCGCGCCTCGCTGTGCTCGCTGAGATGGAGAAGTCGCGCAAGGTCGTTCCGGCCAAAGTGCGATTCGTCGACGTGCCCGGAGGGCTGAACGCACAAGGGATCGGCGAATACCGGCAGATGGATGCGCTCTGCCTGGTGCTCAGTGCCTTCGCGCCTGAGGCCGATCCGGCCACGGAGCTTGCAACTTTGTCGGCCGATCTGTTGCTCGCCGATCTATCCAGTCTCGACGCCGCTTTGGACAAAGCGCGCAAGAAGGCGAAGGGGGCATCCGAGGCCAAGGCCGAGGTGACCGTCCTCGAGAAGGCCTATGCCGCGCTCGAGACCGAGACTCCATTACGCGAAGCCGATCTTGACGAGGTGGCACTTCATCTTCTGAGGGGGTTTGGGCTCCTGTCGCTCAAGCCGTGGATCGTCGTGGCAAACGTGGCGGAATCCGGTTCCCTCCCCGTCGGTCTTCCTCCGGACGCCCTCGCGATCAGCGCGGCACTCGAAGCCGAGGTTGCCGGCATCGACCCGACCGAAGCCGCGGAGCTATTGGCGGGCTTCGGAATCAAGGAAGCGGGGCTCGCGCGCATGATCTCGGCTTGTTATAGCGCGCTCGACTTGATCACGTTTCTCACGACGGGAGAGGACGAGACGCGAGCCTGGGAGGTGCGACGAGGAGCGCGCGCTCCCGAGGCAGCCGGCGCCATCCATTCCGATCTCGAGCGCGGCTTCATTCGGGCAGAGGTGATCGGTTATGACGATCTGGTCGCGGCGGGCTCCTGGGACACTGCGAAAGCAAAGGGGCTTCTGCGCGTGGAGGGCAAGGACTACGTCGTGGCCGAGGGCGATGTCGTGCATATCCGCTTCGCCGTCTGAGACGAAAACGTCAGCCATACACTGCCCCGATGGCGCGATTTCACTCAGTGAAGAAGCTTCGAACCAGCGCGGAGCCGAAGGACGTGATCGATCTTCTGAGCCGGCCGGACCAGCGTCCGAACTGGCAGCCAGAGATCTTGTGGATGCGCGGGCCGGATCGCCTCGCGGAGGGGGACGAGCAGTATGGGCGAGCGCGCATGATGGGGTTCGAGGTAGCGGGTCGCAGCCGCACTATCGCCGCAAGCAACGGCGTTTTCGAAGAAGAGGCGTTGATCGGAGTCCGGCTTCGCATTCGCTACGAGATCACCGATGCCGACGGAGGTATCGAGATCGCTCACCATCTGACGGCCGACCTGCCGCGTGGCTTCTGGGGCCGAATCGTGTCGCTCTTTCTGAGATCGCGCCTCAGAGTCATGCAGTTGAGGGCGTTGCGGAACTTAGCGGCTCAGACGGAGCCCGAGTCATCCTCCTGAACGACATCGGCCATCGCGTCCATCAGGTCGCGTAGCGACACGATCCCAACAGGGTCATCCATCTCCATAACCAGCAGGTGACGAAAACCTCCCTCGCTCATCGTTTTCACGGCTTTGAGGATGTCCCATGCAGGCGCGCCGCTCACGACGTCGCGCGTCATGACATCCAGCACTTTGGTGTCGCCAAGGTCCCGATCGTTCGCGATCGCCTTCAAGATGTCGCGTTCGGTGACGATGCCGGCGACCTTCTCGTTTTCGATCACCACTGCGGCGCCCACTCCGCGGTCGGCCATCACCTTGGCCGCTCTCACGAGCGAGCTGTTCGGATCCACGGTCAGGAGATGACGAATCGCGACGTCACGCAGCAGCTTCATGGGGTGGCATCTTGGGCTATCGGCTGCAGCCAGGCAAGCCGTGCCGCGGATGGGCTAGCTTGCCGGGAATGCTGATAGGTGCACACATTCGGGGCCAGGACCCCCTGGACGAGGCGGAGATGTTGGGAGCCACGTGTATCCAGATGTTCCTCGGCCCCCCTCAGTCGTTTCGAAAGCCGCCCCCCCGGGCCGACGCGGAATTACTGAAGGACTCTCCGCTGCCGATTTACGTGCACGCGCCCTACCTCATCAACGTCGCATCGCCCAATAACCGGATTCGGATTCCGTCGCGAAAAATTCTTGCCGACACGCTGGACGCCGCGGACTCGGTGGGAGCGGCGGGGGTGATCGTCCATGCCGGACATGCAGAAGATGGCATTCACCGCGGGTTCATCCGCTGGCGCAAGGTGTTCGAGGAGAACACGAGCTCGGTTCCGATTCTGATCGAGAACACGGCCGGTGGGACCAATGCCATGGGGCGTCGCATCGAAACTCTGGGAGAGCTGTGGAGCCATCTCGAGGACTTCGACGTCGGGTTCTGTTTCGACACCTGCCATGCACATGCCGCGGGAGAGGACCTGTCGGATGTAGTCGCCCGCACGCTCGACGCGACGGGGCGCATCGACGTCGTGCATGCCAACAGCTCGAAGGACCCTCCCGGCACCGGCGCTGATAGGCACGCCAACTTCGCGGAGGGTAAGTTGGACTTCGAGGCGATCGCGGCGATGGTGAAGGCCGCGGCCGCGCCGGTAGTGATTTGCGAAACGCCTTTCAGCGGGATCGCCGAGGACCTCGCAATGCTTCGCGAACGCTTTTAACGTCGAGTTGGTAATCAGAGTCGCATAGCGCAACTCATTACCAAGTCGCCGGGATCTAGACGCCGAGCGATTTCTTCAGTCGCTCGACGTGGCCCTTCGACCGTACGTGGTAGTGCGTGGAGAGGATCTTGCCGTCTTCGTCGATCACGAAGGTAGACCGCTGGGTCTTCAGCACTTGCTTGCCAAAGATCTCGACCTCCCCCCAGGTGCCGTATGCATCGGCAATCCTCCCTCCTTCGTCCGCCAGGAGAGGAAAGTTCAGCCCGTACTTCTCGGTGAATGCCTTCTTTGATTCCACTCCCTGGGGGCTGATACCGAGGACGACGTAACCGGCGTTTTGCAGGTCCTTGTAGTTGTCGCGGAAGTCACACGCTTCGAGCGTGCAACCGGAAGTGTCGTCGGTGGGATAGAAGTAGACGATCACTTTTTTGCCCCGCAGATCGGATAGACGCCATGTCTTTTCCGAGGCATCTTGTAGTTCGAAATCGGGCGCAACCATCCCTGCTTCAAGTTCGGGCATCAGTCCTCCTCAGCGCGCTGTTTCTCAGGATCGAGATACCGCAACATCAACTCCTGGATCCAACCTAGCCAGTTCAGAACGTCGTAGGCCACGGCGTCGGGATCCAAAGGATCGATCTCCGCCGACATCTTCTCCTCGGTAACGTCGAGCCGCGTCCCGACCGAGAGACGTAAGTCGGTAAGAAGCCTGAGCCAGGCCTGAACTTCATCGGGGAGGAGGGCTACCTCGAGGTCGCCCGCTTCGTCCCCAAGCGTCCGGGCCACGGTGTCGAGGGCCGCCTTCTTAGCCTGTTCGAGCTCGCTCTCGATCATGTCCCGGTAATTGTTCTGGGCCCCCTCGTCCTCGTATGCCCGGGGAAAAAGCCGCGCGCGGACCGGATCCTCCGCGGGGACCTCGGCTTCGAGCAGCGTGCGCATCTCGGCGACGAGGCGGCGCATCGCCTCGCGCTCGTCCGCCTCGAGGCCGAGCGCCAATGAGGTTCCGTCGAGTGGGTGAACCGTCGGCATGGTGAGATTCCTCAGTCGCTCTTGGAGATCGTGGCCCACAGCCCGTAAGCATGCAGGCGAGAGCAGTCGAGTTCTGCTTTCTCCCGGCTCCCGCTCGACACGACCGCTTTGCCGCGGTAGTGGACGTCGAGCATCAGCTTCTCTGCGATCGCATGCGGATACCCGAACAGCTTCTGGAAGACGTAGGTGACGTACGACATCAGATTGATCGGATCGTTCCAGACGATGACCAGCCAGACGCGGTCGAGATCGAACTCAGTGTCGGCCCCGGTTTCCTCGGTGCGCTCGGGTGCGATTACGGGCTGACTCATTGCTCTTTTGGTCGAACCGCGTGCCCTCCAAACTCTTTCCGCAGAGCCGCTATGACCTTGTTAGCGAACGACTCGTCCTGACGGGACGCGAAACGCTGGAACAATGCTAATGCGATCGTCGGAGTGGGCACCGCGCTGTCGATCGCTGTCTCGACGGTCCAACGGCCCTCTCCGGAGTCCTCGACATAGTCGGAGATGGCCTCCAGCTTGGGATCGTCGACGAGCGCGCGGGCGATGAGATCGAGAAGCCAGGAGCGCACGACGCTTCCATGGCGCCAGACCTCGGCGACGGACGAGAGATCGAGATCGAACTCGCTCGCGTTCAAGAGTTCGAGGCCCTCGCCGTAAGCCTGCATGAGCGCGTATTCGATCCCGTTGTGCACCATTTTCACGAAGTGCCCGGCACCGGGCGGACCGACGCGTGCGTAGCCATTCTCCGGCGCGAGCGTGGCGAAGATCGGTTCCAGGCGAGCAAACGTTTCGCTGTTTGCTCCGATCATCAAGCAATAGCCGTTGTCCAGTCCCCAGATTCCGCCGGAGGTTCCGGCGTCGACAAACTCGATCCCGCGCTCTTGCAGGTCGGCGGCGCGCCTCACGCTCTCGGTATAGCGGGAGTTTCCTCCGTCGATGATCACGTCGCCGGCCTGAAGAAGGGTTGAGAGTCTCTCTACGGTCTCGGCCGTCGGTCGGCCCGCGGGGATCATCAGCCAGACACTCTTGGGCGCAGCGAGCTTGGCCACGAGATCGTCGAGAGAGTCGGCCGGCACTGCTCCGTGTCCGGCGGCCTCCTTAACTGATTCCGCCGTTCGCGCCCACGCGACGACTTCATGGCCCCCTCGCAGCAGACGTTGGGTCATGTTGCCGCCCATTCGCCCGAGACCGACCATGGCGATCTGCATGGGCGTGAGCGTAGTCCCGCCGAAGCCTGGCCGTTCAGCTAGGAGAGCTCAGATCGCCGCCGAATTAGAAGGGAGTGGGTACGACGCGGAGGTAAAGATGCGCAGATTTTCGGCTCTGGTTCTGGTTTCCTTCCTCTGCTTGAGCATCCTGCCGGCCACCGTGACCGAGTCCGTGGCTCAGAAGAAGAAAAAGAAAGTTGAACGCGTCGAGGAGAAGCCCTACGTCGGGGGCTTCGGAGTGTCCGGTCAACCGGTTCAAAGCATCTGCATCGCGGACGGAATCGCGTGCGCAAGATTCCCGATTGAAAAGGGCGAGAAATATCTAGCTCTTGAAATTGCCGACGTTTCCGGTCAGACGGTATATGCGTCGGTTTACGTCTATGGATACACAGACGGCACCGACGCACACGAACACATCTGCGCCACGACCGACAGACCGTTCCAGCTAGGTCCGGGAGTGGAGGAGGTCGTCGTGATCCCGGCGAGCAGCGCCGGCAATACCACTCCCGTCTGCACCGGCCTAGTCACCCAGGGGACCGTCACGGCGACGTTCTCGAACATCCCCTAGTTGTTGTTGTGGCATTGAATTATTCATTGCCTCAGCAGCAGCTTGAATGGAATCTCGTTTCCCGGACGTTGGTTATCTGACAGAGTTACCGCGAGGCCCTCGTAGCTCAGGGGATAGAGCACAGGTTTCCTAAACCTGGGGTCGCAGGTTCGAATCCTGCCGGGGGCGCGATCGCGCTCGTGCGTTCTGCCGGGGGCACGGAGCGCTGAGTTCAGCCGGCTTGCCGCTGTGCAGTTGCGTCCGACCGGAGAACGCACACCTCGACCGGTCCCGATCTGCCCTTGACCTTAAGTTCTCTCGTCTCGACCGAAGGATCCTCGAGTCCACTTCTTTCCCACGCTGTGACGCTTACGAGGAGTTCGCCGGCAGCGGCCAACGACCCCAGCCTCGCCGCCACGTTGACCATGTCTCCCATCGCGGTGAACTCGGCAACCGCCCCCTCGCCCACCGAGCCCACAAACGCGGTGCCCGAATGAATCCCTGCTCCCACCGGCAGCCAGGGCCCGTCGGGGTCGCCGTGACCGGTCGCGGTGAGCAAGGCCTGGCCCGCCTCTATCGCAGCCCGCGGATGGCCGGTGACCATGGCGGGAAGGAAAAGCCCGACCACTTCGTCGCCGACGAACTTGTCGATCAGAGCATCCGAGTCGATCAAGATCTTCGTCCCAGCCCGAAAGAACCGATTCATAAGTGCGGTGAACGGGGCGGCTTCCATAGTCTCGGCGATCGTCGTGGACCCGCGAACATCCGCGAACAGCAATGAGACGTCTATCTCCGCGCCTCCCGGATGCGTCCGCACGAATTCTTCACAGAGGTTGCAGTAGTTGGGGTTCTTACGCGACGGGCCCCGACCCGACCTGAATCGGAACAGCCGAGCGACGGGCCCTCCCAACGGATACAAACAGGTCTTGCAACGTGGAGAGCCCGGCCACCTCTTGAACCGATCCCGGTCGTGACGGATCGGCGAGTCTGCGCCCGTCAGCAGACCGCGCCACAGAGCCTCTCGTTCGTTCTCGGCTGTCACACGCGTTCCGCGATCATTCGTCCCGCGGTTCCGTAGTAGAGCGCCAGCAACCCCGTCGCGAGGTGTAAGAAGTTTTCCGGATCCATCGGGTCGTCGCCGGCATTGATGAACGTATGCATGAAGTCGAGGCCGGCGAAGCCCAGGAGAGCAACGACTACGAGGATCGCGCCAAAGAGGAGGTTGACACTCTTCGCCGCGGCGGCGGTGCGCGAGGCCGCCAACCACCCCACTCCGAGGACGAAATGGACTATCGCGTGGAGGTAGTTCGTGCGGAAGAAGAGCAACTTGTCATCCGGAGAGCCACCCGTCAGGCCGTCACTGTAGAAAAAGGCACCAATGCCGGAGATGAGATATCCGATTCCAAAGAGCAGGGCGAACACCTGCCCCCGTGACATCGTGCTGAGTCGTGCGGCCACATGTCCCCCTTCTTCCGCCGATGACGAAGTCGCATCTCGATCGATCTTCCGGGGTTCAGTTTCTTATAAGAGACCAAATCCCGAAAGAACACTTACGACTTCCACAGGGATTCGATGCGACGGTCGGGCACCAGCCACATGAGTGCCACAAAGATGTACAGACCGAGCGATATCCATCGATTGACGAAGGCCAAGGGAATCGCGGCGAGATAAAGGAGGGGCGAACTCTTCCCCTTCAGATCCCGGCCCAGAGCGGCCGCCAGCTTGGACCCTGCTCCTCCTTGGGCCGCGATGATCCTCCGCTGCAAAATGAAGTAGGCGATCGCGGCGAGCAGCGATACCAAGCCGTAGGAGGCCACGGGCAGTGCAGCGAAGTCGTTCTCTCCCATCCATGCCGTCATGAACGGAAACAGCGACAGCCAAAACAGCAAGTGCAAATTCGCCCACAAGATTCCGCCGCTGATTTGTTCCGTAGCCTGGAGCATGTGGTGATGGTTGTTCCAGTAGATGCCGAGATAGACGAAGCTCAACACATACGCGAGCAGCACCGGTAGAAGGGGTCGCAGAGCGGCAGCATCGACCCCCTGAGGCGCGCGCAGCTCCAACACCATGATCGTGATGAGAATGGCGATCACCGCGTCGCTGAACGCTTCGAGCCTGGCCGTCGTCACGAACGTCAGTCCTGCGCTTGGACTAGCTTGATGTTGAACATCGTGTTGCCGAGGCTGCCCCACAGACGCAGCCAGAGTGGCAAGTACATCTCCGGTCCCCGGGCGGTCGTAATGTCGCCGAGGTCAATGACCTGATGCCAGCCAAAAGACTCCAGGATTTCGCGTACCTGAGATTTGGCGTCGTCGTCATTTCCGCTCAGAAAGATCGCGTGCTCACCGTCGCCCAACAACGAAGGGTCGACCATCACCGTCGCGGTCACGGTATTGAGCGATTTGACAACCTTGGCTTCGGGAAACGCGCGCTGGATCTGCTCGGCCAATGAATCGGTATTCGAGACGAAGAGCGATGGCGGCATTCCATGGGACACATCGAGCGGATTCGAGATGTCTATCAACAGCTTGCCTGCGAGATTCTCCTCACCCGCAGCCGCGAGGGCCTCAAGTGATGCCGCTCCATTGGTCGCATTCACCACAACCTCAGCATGCGCTGCGGTATCGGAGAAGGTGGCCGGTTTCACTCCGGGGTTAGCCTTCTGCCAATGGGCGAACGGCTCTCGGCCTCGCTCATCCGGCTCCGTCCGTCCCATCAGTGCTTGAACGTCGCGTGTGCCGATCAATACCTCGTGGCCGAGCGAGGCGAGTTTCCCTGCGATGGCTCGTCCGACGGTGCCGCTGCCGAGGACTCCCACTCTCATCGTGTCCGCCCTCCCTGCCGCCCTCCCCTGACAACTTCCGAATTCCGTCTTCGTGTTCAGCGTACGATCATGCAGTCGGAGCCGAAGGGGGCCGCCATCCATTCTCAGCAGCTTCATCGCAAGAGGCTGGGAGCATGGCTATTCGTGGCCCTCTTACTCGGCGGGTGCGGGGGCGACACTCAGGAACCGGCGGCAGGAAGCAGCCCGGAAGCACCGCAGCCGAGCCCGGCCCCCGAACCGACGCCTCTCGGCAAACCGGATGTGGTTCTGAAGGTCAAAACCCCGTCGGGAAGGCGGTTCGTGCCGGAGGAGCTCAGGGCCTCGGCCGGAGATGTGGTCAAGATCGTCTACACGAACCTCTCGGACTTTCCTCATCAGTTCAAGATCTATGCCGACACCAGCCCGCATGCCGCCCTCTTGGGTGCCACGCGGACCACCGACGAGCCGAAACCTCGGAGCATAATTTTCCGGCTACCTGAACAGCCGGGGAGGTACTTCTATTTCTGTCCCATTCTGGGTCACGGCCTCGTGATGCGAGGTTTTCTGATCGCTAAATAGCCCGCCTCGGGCCGGTTACCTAAACTCGTCACATGCCGCCGCCGGAGACCCGTTACGCCAAGGCTGGGGATCTCCACATCGCGTATCAGGTCCTGGGAAACGGGCCTGTTGATCTAATCCTGAACTTTGGATTCGCCTCGCACCTCGATTTGTTCTGGACCGGCTCCGCGTCCCACTTCGAGCGGCTGGCCTCTTTCTCGCGCTTGATCATCTTCGACAAGCGCGGCGTCGGACTGTCGGATCGCCTTGACCAGGCACCGACGCTTGAGGACCGCATGGAGGATCTCACGGCGGTGATGGATGCAGCCGGCTCGAAAGAAGCATTCATCCTGGGCATCTCCGAGGGCGCCGCCATGGCCGCTCTATTCGCGGCGACCTATCCGAAACGAACTTCGGGCCTCATCCTCTACGGAACCGTGGCCCGTGCCACCTGGGCCCCCGACTATCCCTGGCCTCCTCCGCGTGAAGACCTGCTCCAAGCGAGCGCGGAGTTCGTCCAGCCCGCGTGGGGAACTGGGGCAACGGTCGAGATCTTTGCGCCCAGCCATCAGGACAACCCTGAGGCACGCGCGTTCCATGCACAGCTCGAGCGCAATGCTGCCTCACCCGGGATGTTGGCCAGCTTGTTCACGATGTTTCTCGACATCGATGTCCGGCATGTCCTCCCGACCATCAGCGTTCCGACCCTTGTTCTGCACCGGCGCGGCGATCGTGTCGTGAACGTCCGAGTTGGTCGATGGGTGGCCGAGCAAATCCCGAATGCGAAGTACGTCGAACTCCAGGGCATTGATCATCTGCCCCTTGCCGGCGATGCCGATTCCGTGATGGACGAGGTCGAGACCTTTGTCACGGGTGTACGGCCTACCCGCGAACCGGATCGGGTGCTGGCCACGGTACTGCTGACAGACATCGTCGGCTCAACGGACCGCGCGGTGGAGATGGGCGACGCGGCCTGGCGACAGCTACTCGAGACGCATTACGACGACGCGCGCGCCGAGATCGAGCGCCATCGCGGCCGGATGATCAAGACGCTGGGGGACGGAGTGCTCGCCACGTTCGACGGCCCTGCCCGCGGTATTCGGTGCGCCGATGCGCTAGTCGAGAAGGCCGAGACGCGCGGGTATTCCCTTCGTGCCGGGTTGCACACCGGTGAGTGTGAAGTCATCGGCGAGGACATCGGCGGAGTCGCGGTACATATCGCCTCGCGCATCTCATCACTAGCTGGGACACGGGAAGTACTGGTCTCGCGCACGGTTACCGATCTCGTCGCCGGGTCGGGCTTGCAGTTCGAGGAGCGCGGGCGTCACTCCCTCAAGGGGGTTCCGGGAGAGTGGGAGTTGTTCGCGGTCGCCTGATCAGCGGCATCCACCAGATCGCCCCGGCTTGTCAGACAGTTGTGGTCGGTCTCTCATCGACGACCTCGCTGGGCGGCTTGCGTCGAAAGCGCTCGGGTGCCCAGATACCTATCCCTGCAAATGCGACGGCGCCAAGACCGAGCGCCGATCCCGCCAGCAGATCTCCCATGCTGTTGTGTGCGGCCACCGGCTCGTTGATCGTGGGGTCCTGGGTCGAATACTCGATCTCAATAGAGCCCGTCTCGTGCGAGCCTTCCCAGACGTCTCTATCGATCGTTATCCAAAGATTCTCCCGAGTGATCCAGAGAATCTCTTCCTGCGCCACGTAGGTCGTATCGCCTCCGGGAACCGTGAAGTGGTAACGGATCTGATGGCGGGGGCCGCCTCGGCGAGGCGTGTTGATTCGCCACTCGTCGATGGTCGCGGTCGTAACCAGGCGCTCGCGCGGCAACCGCCAGTGATATTTGTAAAGTTCGAGGCCGGCTACCCATACGACGGCCAGGCCGACCAATCCCAGGATCGTGAACCCGATCACGGCCACCCGTCTACCGATCGTCATGCTGCCAGTTTCGTGGTCCGCTGTGACAATAGCCAGCATGTCGTCGCCGCAGGAGCTGTTGGAGCTTGCGGTCGACGCATGTCATCGCGCCGGGATGCTTCTTCTCGATAGATACGGGGGCCCGGCACGCGGCGTAGCTGTGAAGTCGACGCCCACCGATCTCGTGTCGGACGCCGATCGCGCGGCGGAGGGGTTGATAGTCGACGTGATCTCGGCCGCGCGCCCCGACGACGGGATCGTGTCCGAGGAAGGCGGCACACGCAGCCAAGGCGACATCACGTGGGTCATCGACCCCCTCGACGGGACCGTCAATTTCCTCTTTGGGATCCCACAGTGGGCCGTCACGATCGCGGTGGACGACCGAGAGGGAACTCTGGCGGGAGTTACGCACGACCCCCTCCGCTCCGAGACCTTTAGCGCGATGAGAGGGAACGGCGCGTTCCTGAACGACGAGCCCATCGCCGTCACCGGCCAGGACCAGCTAAGCCAGGCTTTGATCGGAACGGGCTTCGCATACGACCAGCGAGCGCGCGCCCGTCAGGCCGAGATCCTGCAGCGCGTCTTACCGCGCGCCCGCGATATTCGCCGGGCCGGTTCGGCCGCGCTCGACTTGGCTGCTCTGGCATGCGGCCGCCTGGACGGTTTCTACGAAGCTCCCATGGAACGTTGGGATAAGGCGGCCGGAGTTCTCCTTATCGAGGAGGCCGGAGGTGTGGTCAGCCAGCTCGAGGCACCTTTTGGTCTGTCACAGGGGGTGATCGCCGCGGGGCCTAGCCTGCACGACGCCTTGCGCGCGCTCGTACTAGCCTGAGTTTATGGACATCGTTCATCCTGCAGTCGAGCGCTACATGCGGCAGCTCAATGCCGTCGACGACGAGCCGGTCTTACTCGAGATGGAGGAGCTGGCGCGCAAGGAGCGCTTTCCGATAATTCAGCGGCTGTGCGGCCGCGGGTTGGAGGTGCTGGCCCGCGCCATCGGCGCTCGCCGCATCTTTGAGATGGGCTCGGGATTCGGATACTCGGCTTATTGGTTCTCGAAGGCGACCGGGCCAGAGGGAGAGATCCATCTCACCGACACGGATACCGACAACGAAGCCAAAGCGCGGGACTTCCTCGGACGTGCCGGCTTGTGGGAGCCGATCGTCTACCACGTATCCGACGCCTTCGAGGCATTCGACGATGTTGACGGGGAGTTCGACATCGTCTACTGCGACATCAACAAGAACCAATATCCCGAGGCCTGGCGACGAGCTCGCGATCGCGTCCGCGTCGGGGGAATGTACGTCTCGGACAACATGCTGTGGTCCGGAAGAGTCACCGGCGAGTCCGACGAACCCGATGTACGCGACGGCTGGACGGAAGCCATTCACGAGACGAATCAGGCGATAGCGAACGACCCCGACTACCGCTCTACGATCATCCCCACGCGTGACGGTGTCGTTGCGGCCCTCCGAATCCGCTGAAATTTCCGCCCGCCCGCCGGTGTTCTTCTCGGTTATGAGGCGCACGTGGTGAGACGAGGGCACGGCCTCGTGCCCCCCGATTCTCCCGAGAGGCCGGCGCGGCCCGGCACCTTCAGGCGCATCGTCCGCACCTTCGCTCCCTATCGGCGCAGGGTGGGCCTCGTCGCCGGCTTGATCCTCGTGACCTCCGGGCTCGGACTCATCAACCCGTTGCTGATCAAGGTCGTCTTCGACGACGTCATCTTGGGCGGCGGAGATACGGACCAGCGTCTGCGGCTGCTCTTCCTGGTTGCGGGGGTGATGATCGTCACGCCCATCGTCGCCGGGGCGCTAGGACTGTGGCAGGTCTACACGTCGAACCAGGTCGGCCAGAACGTCATGCAAGACCTCCGGAACTCGCTCTTCTCCCATCTGCAGCACATGTCTCTCAAGTTCTTCACGTCGACGCGCACCGGCGAGATCCAGTCGCGTCTGTCGAACGACGTGGGCGGCGTTCAATCTGTGCTGACCGATACCGCTGCAAGCATCCTTTCGAACGTGACCACGGTCCTATCCACGGTCGTCGCGATGTTCATCCTGAGCTGGCAGCTGACGTTGCTGTCTCTCGCCGTCCTGCCCTTGTTCCTGCTCCTCAGTCGGAAGGTCGGGCGGGTTCGGCGCGAGCTGTCCGGGCGCACTCAAGAATCGCTGGCCGAGCTCACCGCATTGATGCAGGAAACGCTGTCGGTCTCCGGGATCCTTCTTTCCAAAGCGTTCGGACGTCAGGCTTTCGAGATCGAAAGGTTCCGCGCCGAGAACAGAAGACTGTCGGCTCTCGAGATCAAACGGACGATGGTGGGCCGCGGATTCTTTGCTCTTGTGCAGATCTTTTTCTCGATTACGCCGGCCTTCGTCTATTTGCTGGGAGGCTGGCTCTTTCTGCGAGGACGCGTGCAGGGCGGCGAGATCGTGGGGACCATCGTTGCGATCACGACGTTGCAGAGCCGGTTGTTCTTCCCCATGGGTCAGCTGCTGAACGTCAACGTGGAGATCCAGTCCTCGCTCGCGTTGTTCGACCGAATATTCGAGTACCTCGACCTCGAACGCGACATCGTCGACCGCGACGGCGCAATCGAGTTAGGCCGCGACGAGGTGCGGGGCAAGGTCGATCTGGATGACATCTGGTTCCGCTACGAGCGGCCGGCCACCCCTGAACTCGTATCCGACGGCGTCGCGTCTCAAGACCGGCTGTGGACGATCGGAGGAGTCGATTTCACGGTCGAGCCCGGCCAGTTGGTCGCTCTCGTCGGTCCATCCGGAGCGGGCAAGACCACGCTCACCTATCTCATTCCGCGGCTCTACGACGTCAACCGGGGGCGCGTTCTGGTCGACGGGATGGACGTGCGTGACATTCGGCTGGAGTCGCTCGGGGAGATCATCGGGATGGTCACCCAGGAGACCTATCTCTTCAACGCGTCGGTGCGCACCAACCTGCTTTACGGGGACCCCGACGCAACCGAGGAGGAGCTCGAGGCCGCCGCTCGGGCCGCCCACATCTATGACCGCATCATGGAGATGCCCGAGGGGTTCGACACCGTGGTCGGCGAGCGCGGCTACAAGATGTCGGGCGGTGAGAAGCAGCGCCTAGCCATCGCCCGCGTGATCCTGAAGAACCCCAACATCCTCATCCTCGATGAAGCCACGAGCGCGCTGGATACGCACTCCGAACGATTGGTGCAGCGCGCCCTCGACCCCCTGATGCACGGGCGCACGACTATTGCGATCGCGCATCGTCTCTCGACGATCCTCTCGGCCGACGCGATTCTCTATCTCGATCGCGGGCGAATCCTCGAGCGTGGCTCCCATTCGGAGCTCCTCGCACGCGGGGGTGCTTACGCGGCCCTGTATCACGAGCAGTTCTCCGATGGGCGCGTGGAGACGAGGTGCGAGGATGGGCTCGTCCTCGCGACGGGCGAGGTCGTCCAGGAAGAGGCCGTTTGAAGATAGAGGGCAAGGTCGCGCTGATCACTGGCGGCGCGTCCGGGTTGGGTTTGGCCGCAGCCGAGCGACTTGTCCGTGGCGGTGCCTCCGTCGTGCTTGTCGACCTGCCCGACTCAAACGGAGAGAGCGCGGCCAAAGAGCTGGGCGAGAAGGCCCGCTTCGCCGGTGCCGACGTCACATCCGAGGATGACGTTCGCAGCGCGGTCGAGACGGCCATAAACGAGTTCGAGGCCCTTCACATCGCCGTGAACTGCGCCGGTGTTGGCTTTCCCGGCCGCGTGCTGACGAAGGAAGGCACGCCGACCGATCTCGAGCGCTTTGAATTCGTCGTGCGCGTCAATCTGATCGGTACCTTCAATGTGATTCGTTTCGCCGCGGCTCAGATGGTCAAGCAGGAAGAGGAAGAGGAAGAGCGCGGCGTCATCGTAAACACCGCCAGCATCGCGGCGTTCGACGGCCAGATCGGGCAGGCGGCCTACTCCGCCTCCAAGGGCGGTATCGTCGGGATGACGCTGCCGATCGCCCGCGATCTCGCGGCCCGTAAGATCCGCTGCGTCTCGATCGCGCCGGGCACCTTCGACACACCCATGCTGGCGGGACTCCCGGAGGAGACCAGGCAGCGGCTCGCCGAGCAGATTCCGCACCCCAACCGTCTGGGTCGGCCGGCTGAGTTCGGCGCCTTGGTTGCCCACATCGTCGAGAACCCCGTGTTGAACGGCGAGACCATTCGGCTCGACGGTGCGCTTCGGATGCCCCCGCGCTAGGGCAAAAAAAATGCGCCCTCAGTGGGCGCTGGTCGACTCCGCTCGGGCTCTTTCGATCGGCTCCCCGGGCTCGTCTTCTACCTCCTCGGTCGAAGCGCTCACCTCGGGAGCCATCTCCTCGCCCTGCTCGAGCTCGACCTCGCGAGCGACGACCTCTCGGTCGAGTTCGCGCCACTCCTTTTCCGCCCAGCGGAGTTTCTCGACCGCGGACGCGAGATCGAGGAAATGGACGGGAACGATGTTGGCCCTCGGCCGCAGATAGGCATCGCCTATCAAGGCGTCGAGCTCTCTGCGCGCCTCGATCAAACGAGCATGAATCATCTTTAGGCGATCGGCCTGCTGAGGGGTGTAGCTGAGGCGGTCGGGGCTCGTAGCCGGCTCCTTGCGTGGAATCTCAGACTCGACCCGGCGGGCCGCCAGAAGGGTAACTCGCGCAGCCTGCGATGCACAAGCGAACTAGTTGCAGCGCCTTCCGGCGGCCCGAATTCTTCCCACTCTTTGAGCGCCACTACCCCCTTATGGTGTCCCCCGTGCTCGAGGAAGCGCTTATCAAAAAGGTGCTCGCGGCCGCCACCCCGGCGGGCGCGGCCTTCTCCGAGCTGTTTGTTGAAGAGAAGACTTCAAACGTGTTTGCGTTGGAGGACTCAAAAGTCGAAGACGTGAACTCGGGGCGTGAGCTCGGAGCCGGCGTTCGCGTAGTCGTCGGCAACCGGGCCTCGTACGCCTACACCAACGTCCTGACCGAGGAGGCGCTGATGGAAACCGCCGCGGCCGCTCGGGCTGGTTCGAGCGCCGTGGAAGAAACGGGCTCTACCGACCTCCGACGCGTCGACCCAACCGCTGCTTCGATCGTAGAGCAGCGCCCCGACGAGGTCGATGCCGACTCCAAAGTTGAAGCCTTGCGTCGAGCCGACGACGCCGCGCGCCTGGCGGGAGACAAGGTGCGTCAGGTTCTGGTGTCATACGCCGACGTTCGGCAACGCGTCCTGATCGCGTCTACCCGCGGCCTGCTTGCCGAAGACGACCGAACTCGAGTCCGCTTTGCCGTCCGGGTGGTGGCCGCCGACGGGTCCGAGATCGCAACCGGGTTTGAGGCCCCCGGACATTCCGGCGGATTTGAGCTGTTGGATCGACATCCCCCCGAGGAGGTCGCCGGCGAGGCCGCGCGCAAGGCCCTCATGATGTTGAGGGCTAATCCCTCTCCGGCGGGGGAGTTCCCGGTCGTGCTCGCGCCGGGCACCGGCGGAGTCCTGATTCACGAGGCCTGCGGGCACGGGCTCGAGGCCGACACCCTCGCTAAGAACGCGAGCGTCTATGCCGGCAGGCAAGGGAAACGGTTCGGGTCGGCCAAGGTGACGATCGTCGATGACGCCACGCAAAGCGGGTCCTGGGGCTCCTTTGGCGTCGACGATGAAGGGACGCCGGCGCAGCGGACCGTTTTGTTTCACGAGGGGGTTCTGGAGGGTCACATCAACGATCTCAAGTCGGCTGTGCGACTGGGTGCCGAGCCGACGGGGAACGGTCGGCGCCAGAGCTACGCGCATCTTCCGATCGTTCGCATGACGAATACGGATCTCGTTGCCGGAGGAGATGATCCGGAACAGATCATCGGGTCCATAAAGAGAGGCGTGTACGCGGCCTCGTTCGCCGGAGGCGAGGTGAATCCCGCAACGGGCAAGTTCGTGTTCGGAATGGCCGAGGCCTACATGATCGAGAACGGCAAGGTGAGCCATCCCATCAAGGGGGCCACCCTGATCGGTGACGGCCCGGGTGTGCTCGCGGCGATCGAAGCCGTCGGGCCGGACTTCGATCGGAACGAGGGCGTCTGCGGCAAAGACGGACAACACGCGCCCGTTACCAACGGGATGTCGACCGTCCTCCTCTCCCGGATCACCGTGGGAGGCACGGAGACGTGAGCGACCTCATCGATCTCGCGGCTCGTATCGCGTCGCGCGCCGGCTCCGGCGAGGACGTCGAGGCCTTCCTCACGCACGAACGCAACTTTGAGGTCAAGGTCTTCGAGGGCGAGGTGGATTCACTGTCGTCGGCCGAACCGCGCGGAGCGGGTGTGCGCGTTTTTCTCGACGGCAAGGTCGGCTTCGCCTACACGACGGAACTCACCGACGAGGGCCTGGACGAGGTCCTCGAGCGCGCGCGCGATAACGGCCGCCATTCCACGCCCGAGGACGCGAACGGCATGGCCGACCCGGCGGATCTCGGTGCCGAGTCCGTGCCCGGCCTGTCCGATCCCAACTTCGGCGCGCTGGATGCCGATGCAAAGGTTCGCTTCGCGCTGGATCTCGAGGCCGCCGTCCGCTCGCTTGATCCGCGCGTGCGGACCGTCGAGGAGGCCGCTTACGCGGACACCCAAACCGAGGTCGCATTCGCCACCTCCGCGGGATCATCCGGCGCCTACGAAAGATCCGATGCGTGGTGTTACGTCATGGCGATTGCCGAGGAGGGCGACGACACCGAGATCGGATTCGATTTCGATCTCGGGCGCTCGGGCGGGGATCTCGACCCCGAGGTCGTGGCCCGCTCCGCCGTCGATCGGGCCGTCGGCGTTCTGGGTGCCGGCAAGATCCCCTCGGCCCAGATGCCGGTCGTGCTCGATCCCTACAGCGCGGCCCGGTTCCTGGGCGTGCTCGCGACCGCGCTTACGGCGGAGGCGGTCCAGAAGGGCCGCTCCCTTTTTGCCGGGCGCATCGGAGACGAAGTGGCGGCGCCCCTGATCTCGCTGGTGGACGATGGGCGGATTCAGGGCGGGCCGCGCTCGGCCCCCTGGGACGCCGAGGGCGTGCCGACTCGACGCACTCAGGTGATCTCCGGCGGAGTGCTGGAGTCTTTCCTTTACGACACGAAGACCGCGCGCCGGGAGAGCAAGTCGTCGACCGGCAATGCCGCCCGCGCCGGGTTCAAGTCGCCGCCCGGAGTGGCCCCGACGAACCTCTCCCTGGACCCGACCGGGGAGTCGCGTGACGAAGTCAGGCGTGGCGTCGACCGCGCGTTTCTGGTACTCGATCTTCACGGCGTCCATTCGGGGGCGAACCCCGTCTCCGGCGATTTCTCGGTCGGCGCGACGGGAATGCTGCTCGAGCGCGGCGAGCCCGTTCGGCCCGTCAAAGAGGT
>JBHELF010000080.1:0-9056 GCA_046263155.1 Actinomycetota bacterium | reverse complement strand
ACCCTCGGAGAGGTCTCCGATGTGCTGCGGGAGATCTTCGGCGAATACGAGCCCCGGGCGATCTGACCGTATGCCCATCGGACCGGTAGCGATCGTCGGCGGCACGGGCGACGAAGGGTTTGGCCTTGCTTGTCGCTGGGCCAAAGCGGGCATCGAGATAATCATCGGCTCGCGCGACAAGGGACGGGCCGAGGAAGCATCCGAGAGGCTGCAGAAACTGGTTTCGGGCGCACGTGTTCAGGGTCTGGAGAACACCGATGCGGTCGAGCCCTCCGACATCGTCTGCGTAACGGTTCCTTTCTCGGGCCAGGCCACGATCTACAAAGCGATCTCGGAACACCTCCGTGACGGAGCGCTCGTCATCGATTGCACGGTGCCGGTGGCTGCCTCGGTCGGGGGCAAGGCCACACACATGTTGGGCGTATGGGAGGGCTCGGCCGCGGAGCAAGCCCGAGCGCTATTGCCGAAGGGCGCACGTGTGTGTGCCGCGTTCCACTCGCTGGCTGCCGCTGCGCTGAACGAGCTCGACGCATCCCTCGAGGGTGACGTCCTGGTATGTGGCGCGAAAGACGTGAAGGCCGAGGCCCGGCAGCTTGTGGAGGTGATTCCCAACCTCCGGTTTGTCGATGCAGGGCCTCTCTCGGCCGCCCGCTATGTGGAACCGATAACAGGCCTCCTCGTCGGCATCAATCATCGGTACGGCATTGACCGTGCCGGGATCGAGATCACCGGGTTGCCTCCGGAGGCTTAGGTCTCGAGTTTGCCTTTCACTCAAATAGTTCCCGCGCTCGCGTTCGCCCTCGCCGATTGGGTGGCGGTGGCGCGAAAGAACGAGAGGGCCGAGTACTTCTTCAAGCCGGTGGTGATGGGTGCGCTGCTGGTCGCCGCGCCCGTGATCGGCTCGGACGCGCCCGGACGACAGCTGTGGTTCATCATGGCCGCGTTGGTCTTCTCGCTCCTCGGTGATGTCTTCCTCATGTTGCCGCGCGATTTCTTTCTGCAGGGTCTCGGCGCGTTTCTCGTAGCACATGTCTGCTATGTGATCGCGCTGTTGGGTCCGCCTGGAGGCTCGCCGCTACGGCTCGCAGGCCCCGCTCTTCTAATCGCCGCCATGACGGCTGTCATCTACCTACGGCTGTTCAAGGGAATGCGCGACAAGGGAAAGACTGAGTTTGCCTTGCCCGTGCTGGCATACGCGCTCGCAATCGGCGCGATGTGGTTCAGCGCGGCCTCAACGCTCGATCGGCCGGACTTCCCACGCAGCTCGGCTTACGCTGCCTACTTCGGTGCAGCGCTCTTCGTTTTGTCCGATTCCATCATCGGCCACACCCGGTTCGTGCGGTCCGAAAGATGGGGGCCCATCGCGATCATGGTGACCTATCACCTCGGCCAAGCGGCGCTCGTGCTCTCGCTCGCGCGTTAACGAGCGTTTATCGCAGGACGGACCGTGTCGACGCTCGAGCGCAGACATGCCCCGAGAACAGCGAGAAGCTCGGGGCGGTGGCCCGATAAGTGCCCCGGCGGTCGGCGATCGTCGCGGAGTAAGTCCCGCTGCTGGTCGTGGCGATCGTGGCAATGCGTGTCCACGTCCCGCCCGAGCGCCGCGCGATCTTGACCGTCACCATGCTGTAGCAATTGGTGAAGCCGTCGTCCACCGTTACCGACCCCGCGGCTCGAAGCCTGCCCTGAGACCGAACGAGTCGTAGCGAGATCTGCCGTGTGTGCGTCTTCGACGTGCCGCCGACATCGAAACTTCCAGAGCTGGTGCTCGATCCCGAGGGCGTCGTGATCGAGATCCGACCCGAGGACGCGCCGTCCGGGACCGTGGCGGTTAGACGGGCGTTCGAGTCCACGGTGAAGCGCGCGGGTGTGCCGGCGAAGCGCACCTCGGTCGCCCGGATCAAGTCGGTGCCGTCGATAACCACCGTCGTTCCCGGCTCTCCGCCGGCCGGCTGAAAGTCCTGGATGTCCGGCGCGGGTGGAGTCGATAGCGCCGAGATCAGTGCTCCCTGGCCCCGCGTCGCCACGAAGAAGGGATCGGTGGGCGACGTTCGCACCGTGAAGTTCTCCCGGGCCTCGGACCGAGCCGCCATGTGGTCGAAGAAAGCCATCTCAGCCGCCGACAACAGACTCCCGCGGCTCAGAACAATGGCTGCGATACGGAATTGCTTTTGGGAGTTGGCGAAACCGGGGTCGCGGGCTCCATCCCTCGCGATCACGTCGTCCGCCGTGAAGGTAGTCACCGGTCCCGTCCAGATGACTCCATCCCCCTCGGGTGGCTGATTCTGGTTGTCGAAAACGAAATGGGATCCGACATCCGCGGGCTCCAACAGACCCATCAGGTAGAGCTCCAGGTCGTTGTAGCCGCGTGCGCCGCCTCGCTCCAGTCGGTAGTTGCCGCCCCCGGCCGGAACGAGATCGAAGTCGAAGTAACCGAGCAGGGTCCCGGTGCCTCTTCCGATGATTCCGAACAGGAGATCGGAGACGGGCCAGTGGACCGCCGCGGGGGCGAGCAGAGGAAAGTCGAGGTGGTTCATCCATCGATGTCCGAGCTCGTGTAGTGTCAGATAAGCGCCGAGATCGAAGTGATTATCGTGCGGGACCAGCACTATGCCCTCGAGCCGGCCGCCGCTTCCATATTGGGGGCCGCGATTGAAGTTCCCGTCCCCGATCCCGTGCACGTCGTTGCTCACCGGTTCGTAACGCGAGGAGAAGCCAACGCCGGGGAATCTCTCCTGGGAGACGATGAAGGCGAAGTCGAAATCGTCCCCGAACCGGTTGTAGAAGGTCTTCATGACGTTCTCGGGGTTCGCGTCACCGTCGTAGAGCGTGTCGTAGCGAAGGTTGATGACGTGAGGCGACGTTTGAGCATCTGAGCCGCGCGGAACGATGGGCACGTCCGGCATGGTCGCGTCCCTTACGTTGATCTCCAGGGCCACGCTGTCGGTTCGTATGCCGGAGTCATAGGTCAGGATCGATCCGATCAGGTTGTGCAGCTCTCCGATGCGATATCCGCGCAGGGCGTCCGCGGCGGATAACGAGGCGCCGAATGTGGAGACCCCCAGCGAACTCATGGGAATGCTGGTTCCGTCGAGGAGCCGGACTTCGGCGGTGTCGGCGCCGTCGGTTACCACGGTGAGGGCGACCGGCTGCGTGGAGCCCTCTTCGATGACCCGCGGTGCCAGCGAATAGCGAACGACGCGGCCACTCTGAGCGCGCGCCGGCGTGATCGTGGCCATAAGAGCCGCCCCTACGAGCAGTACGAGCACCAAGGGCGCGCCGCGCGGGGAAACTTTCAGGGGCATCTCCTACCTAACGAGCCAACCAGGTGAAAGGTTATGAACGACTTTTCCTGATTGGGTCTCTTGTGAGAGACGAATTCCCGGAAGATCGCTATTCGCCGAGGACCTTGATGATCAGGCGCTTGTCCCGGCGTCCGTCGAACTCGCAGTAAAAGATGGCCTGCCAGGGGCCGAGGTCGAGCCGTCCCTTGGTTACGGGCACGATCACCTGATGGTGAACCAACAAGTTCTTGAGGTGTGCATCCCCATTGTCCTCACCTCCGCGGTGATGGCGATAGTCGCCGGGATCGGGAGACAGAGCGGAGGCGACCTCGTTTGAGGGCTGCTTCCAGCTCGGAGGCGCCAGCTTGTCGAGCCACTCCAGCGCGTCGGCTTGGATCCCGGACTCGTCGTCGTTGACCCATACGCCGGCGGTGATGTGCATCGCCGAGACCAGGACGAATCCCTCGCGAATCCCGGATTCGTTCACCGCTGCTTGAACATCCTCCGTGATGCGAACGAACTCACGGCGCTCTTTCGTATGAAACGTCTTGTAAATGGTGTGTGTGGTCAGGTTGCTCTCCTCCTGTCTGCGCGAGTCGATATCGAGCGAAGAGAAGCGTCGAGGATAGGACTGTTGGCGGGCGACCAGATCCTGTGATCTGAGACGGCTAACGGATTACGGCGATCGTGGCGCCGGTCTCCACGGATTGACCGGCCTCGACCTTCAACTCCTCGACCGTGCCGGGCACGTGAGCCAGGATCGAGTTCTCCATCTTCATGGCCTCGAGGATGCAGATGGGGTCTCCGGCTTCGACTTTCTGTCCGGTTTTGACCAGCAGCTTCACGATGGTGCCCTGCATGGGGGCCGAGAGAGTCTCGCTACCGCCGCCCCCGAGATGTCCGACTTTGGCAGGGGGCTTGGGTTTGCGACGGGGAACGAGCTCGTCGAGCTCCGCGCGCACCACAACCTCGAAGCGTTTCCCGTCGGCGTGAATATGGAGGGTGCGCTGTGTGGTGCGAGCGTGCCCGGGTGAAGGTTTCGCGACCGGTGGTTCGGCCAGCCCCGTGAGATCGAGTTCACGTTCGACCGTGCCGGTGTGGTAGTCGCCCTTGACGAACCGCTCATCGGCAAGCATCAGCCTGTGGAAGGGGATCGTGGTCTTGATCCCGTCGATCGTGTACTCGCCTAGAGCGCGCAGCATCCGGCGGCGCGCTTCATCACGGGTCGCTCCGTAGGTGATCAGCTTCGCAACCAGGGGGTCGTAAGCCTGGGGAACCGTGCCTCCGCCTTCGACCCCAGAATCGACACGCACCCCCGGCCCGTGCGGTTCTTCATAAGCTGCGATATCCCCGGGCGCCGGCAGAAAATTCTTGGCCGGATTCTCCGCGTTGATCCGGCACTCGATGGCATGTCCGCGCAACTCGATGTCGTCCTGACTGAACTCGATCGGCTCCTGCGCCGCGATCAGAATCTGCGCTTTTACGAGGTCGAACCCGGTCACGAGCTCGGTAACGGGATGCTCGACCTGGAGCCGGGTGTTCATCTCGAGGAAATAGAAAGTTCGGGCGTCGGCGTCGAGAAGGAATTCACAGGTTCCCGCATTGCGATAGCCAACCTGCTTGGAGACGCGCGCGGCCGCCTCCATGATCGCCTCCCGCACGTCGGGCTCGAGTGCCGGCGACGGGGATTCTTCGATCAGTTTTTGGTGGCGTCTTTGAAGGGAGCAGTCCCGCTCCGGGAAGGAGAGAATCGCTCCGGATGCATCTCCAAGGACCTGAATCTCGATATGTCTCGGTCTCTCCAAATAGCGCTCCAGGTAGACCTCCGGCGAGGAGAAGTAGGCCTCGGCTTCCCGGGCGGCGCCCGCGAGCGCGTCGCCGATCTCTTCCTCCGAATGGACGACGCGGAACCCCTTACCGCCTCCTCCTGCCGCGGCCTTGATGGCAAGCGGCAGACCGTGAGCCTCTGCAAAGGCCTGCACCTCGCGCGGGTCGCTTACGGGTTCGGGTGTCCCGGGAACCGTCGCCACGCCGGCATCCGTGGCGGCGCGGCGCGCGGCGACCTTGTCGCCCATCGACTCGATCACCCCGGGCGAGGGACCGATCCAAGTAAGGCCCGCGTCCCCGACGGCTTGAGCAAACCTGCCGTTCTCGGCAAGGAATCCATAACCCGGATGAACGGCATCCGCCTGGGCGCGTCCTGCAGCATCGAGGATCGCGGCAACCTTGAGGTACGACTCGGAAGCCGCCCCCGGACCGACTCGGTAGGCCTCGTCCGCGAAACGAACATGTGGGGCCTCGGCATCAAGATCGGAGTAAACGGCGACCGACTTGATATCGAGATCCCGGCACGCGCGCATGATGCGAATCGCGATCTCGCCGCGATTGGCGACGAGCACCTTCTTGAACATCGCCACCTATCCTACGCGGGCGATGGCGACCGACCTTAGGAAAGAGGCAATCGAACAGGCCCTTCGGGGGCGGTTCGGTCGTCCGCTTCAGTTCTTCGATGAGGTCGACTCCACCAACAGGGTCGCACTCTCATGGGCTAGTGAGGATGCACCCGAAGGAGCCCTCGTGGTGGCCGATCACCAAACGGCAGGGAGGGGTCGTAAGGCGCGCGACTGGTCCTCGCAGCCGGGAAAGCTCTTGCAGTTCTCTTTGATCCTGCGCCCTTCTGTATCGGTCGCTCAGTTGAGCTTGCTGCCGACGGCGCTGGGCCTGGCTTGTGCGGAGGGCATCGAGGCGACGACGCATCTTCGCCCCGCTCTCAAATGGCCCAACGACGTAACGATCGGAGGTCTCAAAGTGGCCGGGATCTTGGTCGAGACGCGCGTGACGGGCTCCCGACTCGAGGCCGCGATCGCCGGCGTGGGAATCAACGTCGGATGGAAAACCGAAGAACTACCAGAGGCGCTCGTCGACACGGCGACCAGTATCTCGATCGAACTCCAACGACGGACCAGTCCTCCCCCGACGCCTCCACGAGCAGTTCTTCTGCAGCGAGTCATCGCTTCACTGGAGAACCTCTATCCATTGGTCCTCGACGCGTCGCGCTGGAACGACGTCATCGCCCGGGCCTCAGCGCGCTCCGAGATCATCGGTCGGGAGATTGTCGTTAAGTGGCCCGACGGGAGCGCGACTCAGGGAACCGCAACGCGTCTGCTGACGACGGGCGCGCTCGAAGTCGTCGGTTCCAGAGGCACAAGCGAGGTATACGCCGGAGAGATCGAACACATCCGCACCGCCTGATCGCGTTTCGGCGCGGGCATAGGATGCTCCGAAAATCCGTTTACGGATAGGACGATGGAATTGCTGCGAGTCCGGCGGGCATGACGGAAAGAGATCTCAACGCCGAGCTGGCGACGGCATCGGAACGGGCGCGTTCCGGCGGCGCCCAGAAATATCACGAGAAGCTCGCGGAGCAGGGAAAGCTCTTCGTCAGGGAGCGGCTCAGTCTGCTGCTGGATTCGGCGGACCGCTTCGTTGAAAACGGACTGTTGGTGAATGCCTTGGCCGGTGATCTTCCGGCCGATGGCGTGGTGACCGGCATCGGGGAGCTCGCGGGACGTCCCATAGCGGTGATGGCGAACGATCCCACGGTAAAGGCCGGCTCCTGGGGGGCCCGAACGGTCGAGAAGATCATCAGGATCATCGAGCTTGCTCGCAAACACGAGCATCCCATCGTGTATCTCGTCGACTCTGCGGGAGCCCGCATAACGGATCAGGTCGACCTATTTCCAGGTCGGCGCGGCGCCGGACGCATTTTCTACAACCAGGTTCAAGCCTCCGGTCGGATCCCCCAGGTGTGTTGCTTGTTCGGCCCCTCCGCCGCGGGTGGTGCCTACATACCCGCGTTTTGCGACATCGTCTTCATGGTCGATGGGAACGCATCGATGTATCTTGGATCGCCGCGAATGGCCGAGGAAGTTATCGGCGAGCGAGTAACGCTCGAGGAGATGGGCGGGGCTCGCATGCACTGCGAGGTATCTGGTTGCGGTGATCTCGTAGTCGCCGACGACAAAGAGGCAATCGATGCAGCCAAGGGGTACCTGGCCTATTTCGGGCAGAGCTTCCGGGGTGAGCCGCCCATGGTGGAAGCAAGGCCCCCCGCTTATCGGGAAACGTTGAACAATCTCGTTCCCCAAGAAGAGGGCCGCGCCTTCGACATGTATGCACTCGTCGCCGGCATTGTTGATGAGGCATCGTTCTTTGAGATAAAGCCGGATTTCGCCAAGGAGTTGATTACCGGACTCGCGCGCATCGAAGGCCGCGCGGTTGGGATCCTGGCGAATCAACCGGCCAGCAAGGGCGGCGTTCTGTTTGTCGATAGTGCCGACAAGGCGGCGCGTTTCATCTGGCTGTGCGACGCATTCAACATTCCGCTCGTTTTCCTTGCCGATGTCCCCGGATTCATGATCGGCACGGTGGTCGAGCGCCAGGGAATCATTCGTCACGGAGCCAAGATGATCACCGCCGTGTCTGAGGCAACGGTTCCAAAGATCTGCGTCGTAGTACGGAAGGCTTATGGAGCGGGCCTTTACGCCATGGCGGGCCCGGGGTTCGAGCCGGACGCGACGATCGCACTTCCAACGGCACGCATAGCGGTCATGGGTCCGGAGCCGGCGATCAATGCCGTCTATTTCAACCGAATCCAGGCGATCGAGGATGAAGCCGAGCGCGCTCGCTTCATCGAAGAGAAGAGAGCGGAGTACGAACGGGATATCGACATCCACCATCTCGCGTCCGAAAACATCGTCGACGCCATCGTCGAGCCGGACCATCTGAGGACCGAGATCGTCACTCGACTGCAGGTAGCGGGTCGAAAGAACCGGCACTTCTCAGACCGTCGACACGGAGTGCCGCCGGTTTGACGAGCGATCTCGTCTCGATAAGCCGGGCGGATCGAATCACGACAGTTCGTCTCCAGCGACCGGATGCTCTGAACGCGATCTCCGGAGCGCTTGCAGAGGAGCTAGCGGACAAGCTGAAGGCCATTGCGAGCGATCGAGACATCTGGGTCGTGGTGCTTGGCGCTGCGGGCGAGAAGGCTTTCTGCGTCGGAGCCGACCTCAAGGAGCGCGCCGGGTTCGACCTCGAGGACTTCTATCGCAACAGGGGACAGATCCGACAAATGTTCGAAGCTATGCGAGATCTACCTCAGGCGACGATCGCATCCGTTTTTGGATTCGCCCTCGGAGGCGGCTTCGAGCTCGCTTTGTCGTGTGACCTGATAGTGGCGTCGTCGGATGCAACGTTCGGTCTCCCCGAGGCGACCGTTGGACTGATTCCGGCGGGCGGGGGAACGCAACTCCTGGCTCGACGTGTGGGGACTGCCCGAGCGAAGCAGATCATCTTCACCGGAGACCGTATCGATGCAGCAGAGGCCAAGACTCTCGGGGTGGTGGCCGAAGTGGTGCCGCGGGAGGAGCTCGAGTCCGCAACTTTGTCCTTGGCGCACCGCGTCGCGCGCGCGTCTCCCGTGGCGGTGAGAGCGGCCAAGCGAGCGGTCGATTCCGCGCTGGGGAGCTCATTGAGCGACGGCCTGGAGGTCGAGAACGCCGCCTGGAAAGAGGTCATCGCGAGCGAGGACAGGGGAGAAGGCATCGCGGCCTTCAACGAGAAGCGAGAGCCGAATTGGGCGAACCGGTGAGCTGGCCCGAGATCGTGAGCGTCCGCGAAGTCGGCCCACGCGATGGAATCCAGAGCGAGAAGGCGGATGTGTCGACGGCCGAAAAGATCCGGCTCATCGACGCGTTGGCCGACTCCGGG
>JBHELF010000079.1:0-11318 GCA_046263155.1 Actinomycetota bacterium | reverse complement strand
ACGCGTAGACTGGAGTTGATGAACATGCAGCAGGTAGCTTGGACCGCAATCGGTCTTTTAGCTGCGACGCTGCTTGGCAACTTCTGGTACCTCGGCGCCAAGATCGATTCAGTAAATAATCGAATCGATAGCTTGGCGGCCTGCCTCGACGCGCGCATAGACGCACTGGCAGGGCAGCTGCAGGCACATCTCGAATGGCACGCTAGCCCCTCGCGCTAGCTGCTCCGCATCAGATCGGCAATCCTATCCCAGCTTCGATTTTCTGACTCTGGGTGCTGATAGGCGAAAAGTGTCACACCCCTGTCTACGGTGGTGACCATGGCTAGACAGGAGGACGACCCACGAGTCATCGACCAGAGAGCACGCATTTCGAGATGCAGATTCCGCCGGAGTTGGAAGGCGGCACCTACGCGAACTTTCTAGGCGTCTGGCATACGCCTTACGAATTCACTCTGGATTTCGCCGTGATGCAGCCAAGGCAGGAGACGGAGGATGGCCTGAGAATCCCCTGCCGCGTGGTGTCCAGGGTCAGACTTCCCGTAACATTGATGTTCGAAGTATTAAGGACTTTGAATGCCAATATGACGCGGTACGAAAGTACGTTCGGGGAGATCAAAGAGCCGGAAGATGATGGAGGACAAACCAGTGGCTAGGAAGGATGTCGACTCGACCGGTACTGAGCGCGATCTCCCGAGAGAACCGCAGGATTCTCGCATCCGCTACGTGGCTCCTAAGCCAACCGGCGGCTCCTATGTAGTAGCTGCCGGTAAGGGGACGACTCCTGAAGAGCGCCGCCTCCTACGGCGCCACCCGCGAACCCGATAAATTCGGCATCCGATCCACAATCCGATGCAGGCCCCCCATTAAGCTTGGCTTTTGCGCCTGATGAAACATCACCCTCGAAGGCCCATCCGCGTTGCTTTGGATCATCCGATACGGATCACGGCGGCCCCGACGCGATGAGCACCACGAAAAAGAAGGTCGGCAGACCCAACAGCCACGCATAAATCATCAAATTGACGACCGTTTCTGGCCACCAGCTATATCGCTTTCGACGACAAAACACAGCCGTCCCGAAGAACCCGATGGAGAGAAACGTTGCGACGCTTGCAAGCACGAGAGAATCGCGCCCGCAGCCATCACCACACAAATTTCGGGCGAACAAAAACACGGCAGCAACTGAGATTCCGAAGATATAGAGACCAAACAGGAAAAGGGCTCCGACGAACAAGTTGCCTAGCAGAGAGCCCAAGCCTCTTAAGTTCATAACCGTTGCCGATCAAAGTTCAACGTCACGAATTCGGCTCGCTATGGGGCGTCGCTTCGGTAAGTCGCATTCGAGTCACGAGATCACACGCTTGGCAGGTCCACCACACCAACTCGTCATAGCCGATTTCGCTAACACCGAGTTCCACCGAGTGCCGGTTCAGGAGAATCATTGTGGGATCGCCTGGATGAATTCGCCCCTTCCGCAAGCTTTCGTCCATGTGCTCGATCTGGTCTCGTATTGACCTCAATCTGTATCTGTCAGTGCGGCTTGGCAACTCTGCCTTCTCGACTTGAAGGGGGAGCCCTCTACGTCTTATTGCCTCGGCTGTCACCAAGGCCCTATGCAAAGCGTTTATGAACGACTCCATCCGGCTTGTAGCAATCAACAGCCAGAAAGCGCTGGGCTGACGTCGCCGAGCCCGATGCGCTGATATCGCCCCAATACTCTTCAACTGACTTATCGCAAAGACGAGCCAGCGACATATTCAATGCCGTCGACAAGAAATCTCCCGGTTCATCTTGAGGCCGGAAAATGCCTGCGTGACTAGTCCAGCCAATCTGGTTTGGAAAAGCAGTTCAGAGTGATCAGGCGTTACTGGCAGAGTGGGCAGCTCAATTTCGTCTGGCGCGAACTGCTCGAAATCGCGCGATTCAGTTGGACGACTGATATGGGCCACCTCCTAAACCTCCATGTGCAAGGCTCACTTACACCGCCTTTGGCTATCCCCTGTCACATGGAGGATGAGGTTTTCCCAGGGCAACGTGAGCAGACTCTCGAATGGCTTAGAGAACGGGGACGCGTCCCTACTCCTTGGAAAGTGATTGTGGACACACGGTCCTGGGAAGAGGCTGTCAGACTGGCCGAACAAGCTTTAAAGACCATCGACTGCAACCGCGTGTTGCCCTATGACCATCGTCTGGTAGCACACCCGGACAGCGGAAATGAGGTCTGGGAGATCTCAGCTAGCGCTGACTGCGCTGATATCAAGCCTGAGGACTATCCGATTCGGCCCGCTAAGACTCTCATCGTGTCGTCTGACGGCAGGACCCGGCTCGGCTGAACCTCCGCTTCGACGTCCGGCTAGGCATCGGACTTCCAATCCGGTACCAGGCTCGTCTTGTCCACGTTAGAGCGTCGGGAGGCTGACCGTCAGAAGAAGAGGCAAATCTCCTCGAGCAGCGACCGGACCGGGAAGTTCGGCGACGCTCCGGGCAAGGCGGTCTCGCCGTCGAGGTAATACCCGTCCTTCCATATGCCCCATATCTGCTGACGGCAATACGAATCGACGATCATCCAGTCCCTTTCGCCGGGTGGACGCTCCAACTCCTCGGCCCGCCCCTCGAGGGGGGCCGATGATCCTCTCGAACTCCTCCAACCACAGCTCCTCGTCGGCACTCTCTCGCGCTGCGAATGTCCCGTGTCCCTCGCTCATGTACTCGTCTTCTCCGAGCGGTGGAAGCTGACCGCCCAGATACGACGTGAGACCCACGGAAGAATGCACCGCACCACGGAAGAGGCGATTGCGAAGTTCGGTCGCATTGAGGACGCCATCGCGTAGCTCGCAATCCGGTCGAGCCTCTCCACATCGATACCGACGGCCATACGCGATCGTGCCGCCTCGTTGGATTCGGCTCGGGCCTTTAAGCTCGCGGCGCGCGTGGTACAGCGCACGCGCGTATATCCCCGCCACTGTGGGGGCCGCGTTCGACGTCCCGTCGAAGCCGTCCTCTCCGGTGGCGCCAACGGTCAGCGCGTCGTACGCGGATGGATAGTCGTCTGCGATTCCGGCCAAGTCCACGGGTTTGCCCGTCCCGGTATAGGAGCCGTGTTCGGGCCGGGAGGAATCACCGTAATAGTTGTCGCGACCAGAGGTGACCCCGCCAACAGTCACGATCCAGTCCGGTCCCTTCTCCGAGGAGTGATAAGTGCTGTTCGGCACCGTGAACGTGTCGTCGACGCCATTGCCACCGGAGAAGAAGATTGTCTGGCCCCGCACGCTCGCGGCTCGGGACTCTTCGACCCCTGGTCCGGAATAGATCTTTGCTACCCCGTGGCCATATGAATTCGTAACGACATCGATCCACGGCTGAGACATAGCCCATCTCAAGGCGGCGGCCTCGCTCGAATTGCCGAGGTTGATGAAGACGAGTAAACACTCTGGACAGGTGCCATGGATATTGCCGACCGACACGCTTGTCACGCCAACACCGTGGTCTCTTGGTGCTCCGACGAGGTGTTCGTTTCCAAATTCAATGGCACCGATGACCTTGGTGCCAGGCACCCAGTAGTAGTTGACATCGTCGTAAGTACTGCTCTGGACCTCATTCCACTTGGCGCGATCGGACGCGACAAGCGCATGGATCGGTTTGCCCGCGTTCTTCTCTTCGAGTGTCAGATCGAGTCGTTCATACGAGGCGAAGGCCTTCTTGGGATCGGGGAAGCCCGGCAACCATTTGTCCGGCGACTGGCCGAGTGGTAGGTCGTTGGTCGCCACGTCATCCGTTGCCTGAGGCATCTTCGACCCGAGGAAGTCCCAGTGATAGGGAAGGAAATTGAAGTCGACGACCGCGACCACGGTGGCATCCTGGATCCCGGCGTGAGGCGACCCCGAAGCCGTCGCCGCGTGCGCCCCCAGCGGGCCCACTATCACGTGGACCCCCATCCCAAGTCCCGTGATCCCAGCGACAAGGGCGCGCCTCACCCAAGCCTCCGGTTGTGACGGTTTCTTGATCGTGCAGTTTCCTTGATGCATGTCGTCATTCTTCACAGAGATAGAAATCTGTCCAGCTTGGAGCGCACCTGATGAGTAGACATTCAGTCTCGGGCGTGATTCGGAGGGCTAGTCTCGCGGCTTAAGTAACGAGAGGTTGAGTACAGAGGGCCTTAGACATCTCCTACGCATTGGACTTCGAGTCCGATGCTCCCCGAGTAAACAGAGCAAGCGCCAATTTGTCGCCTAAGCGATAGCTAAATGTCTTGACCCCAGTCCAGACTGATTGAAAGGCTGGACGCAATACATATTTCAGGGGCGATGGGGAGGACTCACCATGCGTAAATGGGTCGCAATATTCATGATTCTCAATCTGGCAGCAGCTCTCTCGACCACCGCGAATGCTCAGGAACAAGTAGATGAATTCAGTCTCAAAGCCGGTCAGTCCGTTTTCTGGCAGGGTCCTGAGAGCATCAGCCAGGCCAGTTTCGTGCCCGGCTTATTCCCGGGAGACTGCGCCTCTGGGGTCAAGGCCTGCGTTGACTACAAGATCACAGTGCTCGAAGACGCCGAGCGTCTAAGAGTCGGAGTGGATAGCCCTGACGATGGGGATTTGGATAATGGCGAGTTTCTGGAGCTGTATTTGTTCGACCCTTCGGGCACCCAAGTCGATGCTGATTTTCCGCTTTATTCCGGCGAAGTCGTTGCCGAGATCCCTGTAACTGGCACGTGGATTGCACGCGTAGTCGCAACCCGAGCCGACGAAGCCACCTTTCAGATGCGGGCCAAGCTCGAAAAGAAAATCCCCGTCTCGAAAGGCAAGGGAGCTTTGTTGCCAAACCTGAGGTTGACGCCGCCGTTCGAGTTCACATTCTCAACACCGGCAACCGTCTTAGGGTCGGGGCCCGCGCATGGCCATATCCCGACAAACGGATGCAGCGCCGATGAGATGTATGACTACAGCCCCCAACGCTGTCTGAGGTTCTCCATTGGCCCCGAAAACATCGGTAAGGGCCACCTCGAGCTTGTCTACGTTCCCGGCGACAGCGTGACGGAGGGAACCGTCATTCAGCGCATCCAGCAGGCGGATGGAACTTACAAGGATTACCCGGCTGGCCGGTACGAGTACCACGCCACTCACACCCACTATCACCACGCCGCGTTTGCGAGCCTCGATCTTTATCGCGTTACCGACCCCAAGTCGGGCGGGCTGGAGCTGGCAGGCACAGGGCCAAAGATGGGGTTCTGCATGGGCGACTACCTGATCGCGAAGTGGCACTCATTCGCCAACGATCCGAACAGAGGCGGCCTGTCGAGTTGCCGTGGGATACTGGAAGATCCATCGTCCGAAACCAGGATCGGCCTGACGCGCGGCTGGGCGGACATCTATGCATATTTCCTTCCGGGCAACTATGTGGACTTCGCGGACAATCCGGATGGCCTCTACGTGGTTCGCACTAAGGCGAATCAGGCGAATTCGATTCTCGAATCCAACAAGGATGACAACTTTGCTTACGCGTATATCCGAGTAATGGGAAGCGAGATCGAGGTTCTAGAGCGCGGGTATGGAATGGACCCGTGGGACGACCAGAAAGTCCGTGCTAAGGACGCTCGCTACGCCACCGCAGAGGATTAGTAGGGCGCCAAGCCACAACGTTACGGACGAGACGAGGAGTTAGTGCAGGACTCGACGGCCGCCGCCGCGTCCACAATCCCGTAGCCATAGGCAGGGGTGAACTGCCCGCGGGTACCGGTCAACGGATTGAAAGCGGTTGAGGCCAGGCACTCGACTACTTCCTCATTGGTCAGGCCCGCCCCGATGAGAAGGGCGGCCACACCTGCCACGTGCGGCGCGGCCATAGAGGTCCCCTGCAGCGGTTGATAGCCGGGGAACTCGTTACACGATTCATAAACTGACCCCGGCGGCATCGTCGACCAGACGTCCTCATCCATGTCGCATCCGCCTAGTCCAACGCCTCCCGGCGCGCTCACCGCCAACCCTTCGAGCTTGACTGGGCGGTTGGAAAAATGAGCCGGCAATCCCCTCTTATCCGTTGCCGCGACACATACGACGCGGGCGTGGGCCGCAGGGTGCTCACAATTTGGAAGACGATCATTGCCTGCGGCCGCGACCAGAACCACGCCTCTGTCCCAGGCATATTCCAGGGCATCGACCAACCCTGGATTGAGAGGGTCGATCGGCGATGCGTATATCGACCGCCAACTCATGTTGATCACATCGGCGCCACTGTCGACCGCAAGTCTTATCTGTGCAGCACGATCGCCTTCATCCTTTAACGGCATGAGTTTGGCTGCAGGAGCAACACCCGCTATGCCGCGTCCGTTGTCGGTCGAAGCCGCGGCAATGCCGGCGACATGAGTCCCGTGGCCCACCTCGTCCTCGATGGCCTCACAGCTCACCCCCGGCGCGAAGACGATCTTTCCGCGGAGGTCCGGATGGGCCGTGTCGATCCCGCTATCGACCACCCCAATGATCGTGCCGCGTCCGAGCGCCCCGAGAGCCCAGGCCTCGGGAGCCCGGATTTGGTCGAGGTTCCACTGGCGAGGGAACAACGGGTCGTCTGGGAAAGTGCCCGCGTCACTCCTCCCCTCCCGCCGTACAGGCCCACAATCGGGTGCGCGAGCCGCACTGACATGGACCGTCCCCGTCGCGAGCAGGACGAGGGTACTAATAGCCGCTAGTAATACGCGGGGTCTTGAGAACACGCGACTACAGCTCGTGAATGCAGCGGGAGGCGCGTGGTGTCACGAGCCTGGCAGTGGCTGGTCTCAGCCCAGCTGCTGGTGGTATTCGAGGTGTGCCTGCAATTGAGCCGACAGCGAATCGATACGGCTGTCGAGCCGCGCAGACAGAGCCTCGATTCGACCCTCGAGTCGAGTCGCGAGATGGTCGATCCGAATATTGGTCTGTGAAAACCCCATCTCCATCTTGTTCAACAAGAACAGAAACATCGCAAGCACACCGGCGAAGCCGGCGGCTAGCACACCTATGGCGGCCCAGGCGACCTGCTCCATGTTCATCTCCTTTCAGTCTAGGCCTCCTGAGCAGCAAAGCAGCTGGGTGTGACAAGAATCAGCGGCGACTGATGGGATTCCGATGCTCGTCTTGTCCGCTGCCGGGAGCCGCGTGTGGCATCGGGGTTGGAATCCGATGCGGAGCTGGCTAACCCCCCTGAATTGAAGGAGGCGTACTCACGCCTCGGCGCCGAGGATCCGAACCAACGATTCTCTCGGCAGCATCCGACTCGAGCTCGTCTCGGAAGGCCTCATGCACTTTCTTTTCGGTCTCTGGATCAGAGCGGATAACTATGCGAGCTTGCAGCATCTCGGCGATCTCGTCTTCTACCTTTTCAATCTCGGCCCGCGAGAGCTCGTGAGTGAGCAGCTGGATGCGTACACGGTTGTGCTCCTTATAGATAGTCACAGCGACAGGAACGACCTTGCCTGTCAGTACGGTGACGTTCGCCTCATATTTCACAACAGAGCTTGATTCGGAGGTTTTTTGGACGGGGCCCTTTGATCGACTCTGAAGAGCTCCCTCGATTTGCGCCAGGGAAATCCCACCCATAGCACCAACTACTGCCACAAACGCGGCAACACAAAAGATGCAGACCATCAGGTCCTCCTTGCGGTCTGCCCGAGGTTCTGCTTCTTAGTGCTGAAGACATTCAAGGCGCGATCGAAGTCCTGTTGATCTATACGTGCCTTCCGGGGTAAGTCTCCCCCCGTTTTCCGGCCTCTATTCGTCCGAATGAGAGCCTCGAGAGCAGCCTGCTGGCATACAGCTTCAATGTCGGCACCAGCTAGGCCCTCAGTTGCATCAGCAATGGATTCCAAATCGACTCCACTGATGGGCATCTTCTTCGTCATGAGTCGGAAAAGGGCCAAGCGTGCCTCCCGATCTGGCAGCGGTATTTCAATACTCCGGGATAGGCGGCCACCCCGAGTTAGCGCAGCGTCCAGCCGATCGGGTCGATTCGTCGCACCGATAACCAGTACGCCTCGTTGTCCGGCTACTCCGTCGATTTGCTGTAACAGTTCGTTTATTTGTCTGTCGTAAGCGCCATACGTTCCTCTGCTGGAGCCGATAGCGTCGATCTCGTCAAAGAAGATGATGGAGGGCGCATTCGCGCGAGCTCGATCGAACAGGCGCGCGATGCTCTTCTCGGACTCGCCGAGCCACATGCTCGTCACGTCTGAACTCGAAACCGGATAGAACGAGCAGTCGGCCTGAGCGGCGATGACGCGAGCGATGGAGGTCTTGCCCGTTCCCGGCGGACCACTCAGAAGTATTCCTGTTGGGGGCTCGACGCCTAATGAGGCGGCGAGCTCAGGATTCTCAATCAGCATTACGACCTCCTGAAGCTCGGCCTTGACTACGTTCGGCAAGATCAGACGGTCCCAACTCCAGTTCTCGATCGTCGGGCGATCCTTTCCCCCGCGGTCGCGCATCGCTTGTCTGAGGATGTCCGTCGTGATCTCTACCGAGCGCCCTGAGCTCGCGGCGTCTCTAAAAGCTCTTAGAGCCGCCATTTCCACGACTTGCGCGATGGCCGCTGGGCTCATTCCTTCCGATCGCGAGGCCAGCACGCCGTAATCGATATCGGCTGCCGTCGGTCGACCTTCTAGTTGTTCCGAGAAGATCGCGGCGCGCGCCTTCTCGTCCGGAAGATCGAGCCGGATATGACGATCGAATCGCCCAGGTCTGACAACAGCGGGATCGAGGCCTTCTAAATCGTTCGTGGCGGCGACGACGATCAATTGTGCTACGGCGCGATATTCCTCAACGGTCTGGAGCAGCTCACCTACCGTTCGCCGCGACTCCTGATCGGGATAATCACCTCTCCTTTGACCGACGGAATCAAATTCGTCGAAAAAGAGAATGCACGGAACGTGGCGTGCTGCAAATCTGAAAACTCGTTCGACGTTGCGTGCGGACTCACCTCGAAAACCTGACATCAGATCGCCGGCAGAGATATGGATGAAATTCAGGCCCAACTCGCCGGCCGCGGCTCGAGCTATGAAAGTCTTCCCGACGCCTGGAGGGCCATGGAGAAGCAAACCGTTCCATGTGATCCGGTAGTCGGCTGCCCCCTCCACGAAAGCAAGGATCAAACCGATCGTGTTCTTGAGTTCGGCCTTCAAGTCGTCCATGCCGCCCACGTCATCGAAGGAGGGCAAATCGCCTGGCTTTGTAAGGGGAAAGCGGATATCGGGCGTCACAGTGGGCGCGATCGTAGGTCTTTGAGTACCCAAACTCACCGGTTGAATAGATGGCGTTGTAATGAAAACAGCTCCGGATGGCGCAGGGGCTGGTTCCACCCAGAACCAGGAAGCGATCAGTCCTAGCAACAACGCCGCGAACATGAAGCTCACGGCCGTAGCACCCCAAAAGTCGTCCTTCTCCGACACTTCGGTTAGAAAGCCGGAGAGCATCAGGACTAGTAGAACGAAGAACATCCGCATGCCGACAACACCCATGCGCCGTCTCGAGACACCAAGCCGGCGCAGCACAATCCAGCCGAGTACTGGTACCAGGAGCAGGATCGCAACAATTAATCCTCGCTCAGCTCCTTGAACGGGGACACCCGGTTCGGTCATCCGTCGGTAGACCCACGCGGCCACCCACAGAGCGATAACTGCGAGCCCTGCCAAAATCAGTTCGCCGCCTGTCTTTACCAGCGCGAACCAGGGCCAAGCCCCGCCGCGCTTGATGATCTGTGGATCGACGACTCGATCCCCTTGTGAATCGATGACGCGCACTTCGAGAACGTCTGCCGACTCCGCAAAAGAAGCTTCAGTCGTGAGGAGGTAGCAGGCAAAGTAGTGACGCCCCTCAACCGGACCTCCGACTACCTTGACCCGATGACCAGACCTTTCACGATCCGAAAAGCAGGCCTCACTGGGGTATGGGAGCGATTGGCTCGAGAGAGGTTCTATGAAACCAGGTGCATAGAGAGAAAGAGGGCCCGCGCTCGCAAAGTCCTTTCTCGAATAGAGGATCAGTGCCGTCACGGAGTAGGCAGCCAAGAGCACCACTCCCGCAAGTACGAAGTAGCGCGAGCGGCCCCCGTCCCTCAACATTTCTGCGAGAAGACTAGCCTTCGTCCTGTGGCCGATTCGCTAACGAAGACCCTCAACATGCCCAACACCCGGGCATGTTTGCCGCGCTTCTCTCTCCGGTCGGCCTCTTGGCGGAGTCATGATCGGCACGCTCCTGCACGAGGATCTCTCTTGAGAGTCAGCTTCGGCCTCGTTGTCGGAGTCGGCTTGTCGACCATGGGCGCCCGAACTCTGGCTCTGCGTAAAAGAACTTCCGATACCTAACGCACTACGCTCGGCCCGTGGACGAGGTCTCCGAAAGAATCGTCGATGCCATGGGCAAGATCCACGGGGTCCACCCAGGATTCCGGGCCGTGCACGCGAAGGGGTCCTGTTGCAAAGGCACGTTCACGGCAACGCCCGAGGCCGCAGCCATCTCTATCGCTCCGCATTTCCGGGGTGATGAGATCCCGGTGACCGTGAGATTCTCGAACGGCTCGGGTAAGCCGACGCGTGCCGACGGCGCCAAGGACGAACGCGGGATGGCCGTGAAGTTCCATCTCGCCGATGGACGAACGACGGACATCGTTTCTCTCACGCTGCCGGTCTTCTTCGTCCGCAACCCGGAAGACTTCCTCGTATTCCTGCAAGCGCAGGAGCCAGACCCAGAAACCGGAAAACCAGACTTGAACCGCGTGCAGGCGTTCGTCGATGCTCACCCGGAGACCCAGACCGCGCTCGGCTTCGTTCTCTTCAATATGGCCCCCGCCAGCTACGCCAACTGTTCTTTCAACGCGCTACACGCTTTCAAGATGACGGCCCCCGACGGAACTCAGCGCTTCGTCCGCTATCGCTGGGAGGCGGAGGCGGGCGAAGCGTCGCTCACCGACGAAGAGACGAGAGCTCTGGGGCGCGACTACTTGCAGCAGGATCTCGAGAGGCGTCTCGAATCCGAGACCATCGCTTACGACTTGCTGTTCCGGATCGGAGAAGAGGAAGACGACCCGACGGATCCCACCGTCGCATGGCCCCCGGAAAGGGAGATGGTGCCCGCCGGCCGCGTCACTCTGACCGACTATTTGGGAACCGAATGCGAGCCGATGATCTTCGACCCTGGGCGGCTCATCGACGGAATCGAGCCCTCCGGCGACCTGATCCTGGCCGCTCGCTCGCCGGCTTACTCGGTCTCCTTCGAGCGTCGCACGACGGTGGTTTCGCCCCGATAAGCCCCTGCGAGAAGCCCTAGGTCTAGTCGCAGGACTTGGTTTCAGGTAT
>JBHELF010000078.1:0-15749 GCA_046263155.1 Actinomycetota bacterium | reverse complement strand
CTCGAATGTCTACGAACCGGCCGTTACGTGGTCGATGTCGATAAGGAGACTGCGGATCGAGCTCGCCTCGCGATCGAGCGCATGATCGCGATCGTTTAGCGAACCGCGGAAAAACTCAGCAGTACCAGCGGTAGGGGATGTCGGGAGGCAGATTCAGCTCGCCGGCGCTGGGCTCCCACTCGCCGCTCGGCACCCACCGGTACAGGTGCGCCATTCCGTAGAGGTTCAGGCTCGAGAGACACATCAGCTTGGTCCGCTCGCCCCCATCCCCGAACGGGAATCCATCGCCGTAGATAAGCGGATAAGGGCTGTTCATGAGATCCGGTCCCAGCTTGGGATGCCACGTGGCGGTGTGGCCGAGCCCGAAGGTATGGCCGAACTCGTGGATCGTCACGCTCTCGAGGTCGTTGATCTCGGGAAAGTCCCACGCGACCTGGCCCGCCCGAGGTGCGGAACCGAACAAGCTTAGAGCGATGACGCGGCCGCTGTACCTCACTTCTTCTCGCAGGCCGGCTTGCTGGAGGATGTTGTTGACGGCCGTCTTGGTGTTTGTATCGCCGGCCACGCCTCGGAACGCGGGGCCCGCGGCCACGTACCCCACGATGACGTCGTAGCCCGCAGGGTCGACGGGCTTCGCCCCGTCGAAAACTTCGATGTGAACGGTGATGTCGCGGAGATAGTCGAACTGCGGGTAGTCCTTGGCGAAGGCAGCCAACGCCTCAGTCCACTTGTGCATGCCGCGGAGAGTGGCGTCGACGTAGTCGAGGACCGTCGGGCCCGTCGGATTGCCTAAATCTCCGTGGCTCGGCGGGATCAGGAGTACGCGCGCATCGGTGGTCTCGAGGGACCCACCGAAGATCAGCTCAGTGGGCGCCATCTGGGGTTGCTCGCAATTCATAAAGCACATCTCGTACTCGGCGAGCTCGAACCGATCGCTTTGGAGGTGGAGGCGATAGTCCCCACCGGTCACCGCGCGATGGACGGCCAGGCGAACGGTGCCGACTTGAGTGGTGAACCCCTGGCTCGCGGTTACGCCGGTCCCCTGGACTCTGGTTCCCACATCGACGACGTTCCCGTTGGGATCGAGCAGAGTGATGGGGTCGGTGGTGCTGGTTCCGGGGAGGACGATCAGGACCGAGAGGAAGCCACCCTCGCGCACGCGAAACTTGTAAAAGTCGCTCGCATCGTCGGCCGACCCGTCCAGACGGCCCTGGTAAAAGCCATGCGGTTTGACCCGAGTGGCCTCGTCAAAGGTGTTCCCGGCATCGCGACCCGAGCCTGCGTCGTCCTGAGGGGCCGCGCCGGCCGGGGGGGCCAGCCACACGACGGAGACAAGGATGCTTATGAGGGCCGCGAACCGAAGGCGGCGAGTCGATCGCATGGCCGTCCATATTGGACGCCGGCGGTAGGGCACCTTCTAGGCCCGGCGGCGAAAATTCCGGTCTTGAGGAGGAGCTAGTCGTTGTAGTCCTTCTTGGGTCGCTCCAGGTCACCCACGCCCTTCTGAAGCTGGATCAGCTCGAGCATGTTGTTCTTGGCCGCCTTGATCCCGGCGTTCTTAATGGTCTCCGTGTGGCCGGCCTTCTTGAGGTCTTCCTCCACGATGTTGTTGGCGTCGCCATGGTCCTCGTAAGGCAACTTGCATCCACACGTGTAGCACATGACCGCCTCCTCGCCCTCTGGTCGGCTGCCGTATACCTACCCTTGACCAGCCCGGCCTACTTCGGGCGCGCGTTGAACTCGTTCATTGCCCGCTCGGCGCCGGCCTCAAGAATTCGTTCGCACGCGTCCGCAGCACGAGCCAGCACGTCTGCCAAGTGCTTTCTCTGAGCAGCCGAGAAGTCTGATAAGACATAGTCCGCAGGATCCTGACGACCCGGCGGCCGTGAGATACCTACCCGCACGCGGAGAAAATCCTTCGTTCCAAGGTGTGACCCTACCGACGCCAGCCCGTTGTGACCGGCCGTGCCCCCGCCGCTCTTGATGCGCACCTCCCCGAAGGGAACATCGAGCTCGTCGTGCACGATGATCAACCGCTCGACGCCGATCTTGTACCAGCGGAGCAGTTCTCTAAGGGGACGTCCCGATTCGTTCATGTAACTCATCGGGCGCGCCAGCACCGCCGCCGCGCCCAGGTCGACCTCCGCTATCAGGCATCCGCTCTTGTGACTCTTCAAGCGGGCCGAGGCGCGTTCGAGGAGTGCTTCGAGAACCATGACTCCCGCGTTGTGGCGGTTCCCCGCGTAGCGCTCACCGGGATTGCCCAGCCCGGCTATCGCCCAGCGATCGCTCGCGGCCTGCGGCGACCGCCGGAACAAACGCATGCGTTATCGGCCGGCTCAGCCCTCGGGCGGTGGTTCGGCGACGCCTGCCTCCGCGCCTTCCCCGGCGGGAGCAGCCTCGCCCTCCTCGGGCACAGCCTCGGCAGCAGCCTCCTCCTCGGGCGGAACTTCCTCGACTCCGGCGACCTCGGCGACCATCGCCTCCAGTTGCTCCTCGGTAATCGGAGCGGCGATCGAGACCACGACCGCGTTGGGATCGTTGAGGATGTGGAACTCCCGTCCCTCCGCCAGGTCCGAGACCCGCAGTGAGTCACCGATGGTGAGAACCGAGATGTCGGCGTCGACATGTTCGGGGACCTCGGTCGCGAGACAGCGCACGTGAACCTGCGACAGGGGCTGCTCGAGGATGCCCCCCTCCTTGACTCCCGGGGCTTCACCGATGAGATGCACGGGAACGTCCACTTCTACTTCTTGAGTGCGATCGACCTTGATGAAGTCGGCGTGCAGAACTGCGCCGCGCACCGGGTCGGTTTGCAGTTCCTTCGTCAACGCCAGAATGCTCTCGCCGTCGACTTGGAGGCTAAGGAGGATGTTCATTCCGGCATCGGAGTGAAGCGCTGTAACGAACTCGCGCCGGTCGACCGAGATCGACAGCGGTTCCATCCCTCTCCCGTAAACAACGGCCGGAACTCTGCCGGACGCACGAGCCCGGCGCGCGGCCCCCTTGCCGGATTCCTGCCGAAGCTCGGCTTTGATCTTCAGTTCGGCCATCTCGATCCTCCAAAGACGTTGCTTGAGACGCGCTAGTCCGGACGGCTACCCACGGGAGACAAGCGAATTTCAGAGGGGATTGTAACCGCTCGTAGGCCTCGGACTACGGCTGATTCTCTCCGTGGAAGAGACCCGAAACGGACTCCTCCTCAAATACGGCTTTGATCGTCTGGGCAATCGTCGGCGCGATCGTGAGCACGACTAATTTGTCGATCGCCTTCTCACTGGGAATCGGCACGGTGTTCGTGACGACGATCTCTTTCAGAGAGGAATTCTTGATGCGATCGATCGCGGGGTCGGACAGGATCGCGTGGGTCGCTGCCGCATAGACCTCGGAAGCTCCGGCCTCTATCAATACCTCGACTCCGTTCACCAGCGTCCCCGCGGTGTCGATCATGTCGTCGACGATCACGCAGACCTTGCCCTCGACCTCTCCCACAACGGCACGGGTCTCGCTCGCGTTGCGGATGTCGCGACGACGACGCTTGTGAAGGAAGGCGACCTGGCCGCTCAAGTCGTCGAACTCGCCGAAATGCTGCACCCACTTGTCGGCCAGACGCACCCCGCCCGCGTCGGGCGACACGATTACGAAATCGTCCTCGAGGATCTTCGAGAAATAGTCCGTCAACACCGGGAGCGCGGTGAGATGGTCGAACGGCACGTTGAAAAATCCCTGGATCTGTCCCGAGTGCAGGTCGACGGACAGCATCCGATCCACGCCGGCAGCCTCATAGATGTCGGCCATCAGCTTGGCCGTAATCGGCTCCCGTCCCCTCGCCTTCCGATCCTGACGCGAGTACGGGTAGAGAGGACAGACGGCGGTGATCCGCTTGGCGGACGCCCTCTTCAGGGCATCGACCATGATCAGTTGCTGCATGACGTGGTGGTCGACGGGTTCGCAGATGCTCTGAATGACAAAGGCGTCACAACCGCGAACCGAGTCCGAGAAGCGTGCGTAGGTCTCGGAGTTGGCGAACGTCTCGGTGTCCACGTAACCGAGCTTCATCCCGAGGTGTTCCGCGATCTCCTCGGCGAGCGGCCGGTTGGCCGTGCCGGAGAAAATCATCAAGCGCTTTTGAGTCAGGAGCTGCACGAGCAGGCCTCCATCTCGTGACCTTGCTAGCTATTGTGCCGCGTCGTCCGGGGTCTCGCTCGCCTTGTCTCGGGTTCGACCCTTCATCCGGTCCCCCTTGCCCTCCAAAACGCGCGCCGGCACGCCAACTGCCAGCGCACCATCGGGAACGTCGCCTTTGACCACGGCCCCGGCTCCCGTGGCGGCCTTCTTTCCGATATGCACGGGCGCGACCAGCATGGTGTCGGAGCTGATGTAGGCCTCGTCCTCGATCACCGTCTTGTGCTTTTCCACGCCATCCCAGTTGCACGTGATAGTTCCCGCGCCGACGTTGACGCCTCGACCGATCTCCGCGTCTCCGAGATAGCTGAGGTGATTGGCCTTGCTCTCCTCGCCGATCGTCGTCTGCTTGGTCTCGACAAAGGTCCCAATGCGCGCTCCTTTCTCGAGGCGCGTGCCGGGACGCAGCGAGGCAAATGGCCCGACGGTCGCCGCCGGACCGATAGAGGACCCTCGAATTACCGCATATGAGATCTGGGCCCCGTCCTCGATTTGAGAATCAACGATCTGCGCCTGAGGCCCTATCTGCACGCCCTCGCCGATCGTTGTGTCCCCCTGCAGAAAGGTGAACGGTTGGATGACCGTGTCTCGGCCGATACGGACGGACGCATCGATGAACGTCGAGTCGGGATGGACGATCGTGACCCCTTCGGCCATCCAGTGCTCGCAGATCTCGCGCCGCTTGCCGGCCGCGGCCGCGGCCAGCTGAGCCCGGTCGTTCACCCCCCGCGCCTCCTGCTCCGAACCCATGACGGCCATCACGCTACCGCCGTCGGCCCGAAGCAACGCAACGACGTCGGTCAAGTAGTACTCGTCCTGTGCATTCTCGTGGTCCACCTTGTCCAGCAACGTCCTGAGGCGCCCGAGTTCGAAGACGTAGGAACCGGCATTGATCTCGGTGATCCGCTTCTGGGACGCGTCGGCATCGGCCTCCTCGACGATGGAAGCAATCGACTCGCCGTCGGCGCGGATGACGCGTCCGTATCCGGTGGGGTCGGCGAGATTCGCCGTCAGAAGTGTTGCCGAGGCGCCCGAATTCAGATGAGCCCTCCCCAGGCGAGCCAAGGTCTCCGTGGTGAGCAGAGGAGCGTCGCAGGGAGTCACCAACACATGGCTCGTCGCTTCATCGGCCAGCGAGGAAAGCGCGGCTCGGAGAGCATCGGCGGTGCCCCGAGGGTTCTCCTGAAGAGCAAGTCTCACGTCTCGATCTCCAAGAAGGTTGTCGGCTTTCAACCTTTCCTGGATCACCGGCGAGACAACTACCACCGTGGGATGCAGTTCCAGAGGGGCGATGGTCTCGAGTGCGTGGACCAACAGCGGCCGACCCAGAAAAGGATGGAGCGCCTTGGGCGTGCGCGACTTGAGGCGTTTGCCGACACCGGCGGCGAGTATCACTCCGGCCACATCCGGATAAGTCGCCATCGCGTCACCGTACTCGTACTATGAACTCATCCCCGATGCCCCGTGGGGTAATTGGCAGCCCGAGGGATTTTGGATCCCTAAGTTCTGGTTCGAGTCCAGGCGGGGCAGCGCGCAGCGCACCTAAAAGAAAAAGCTGGTGGTGGACCACAGGTTCTTGAACCGCGGCCTCGCGCCTCCAGGAACGGGCTAATCGAGAACCTCGAGAGCGCGCGCCTGGGAGCAGGTGACCTGGGTGCGATCGAAGTCCGAACGCACCGCCGCACCGACCGACCGCGCGTGGTCCGGTCCCTTGCATAGCCCGATCACGGTTGGGCCCGATCCGCTCACGAGCGCGCGCACTGCGCCGGCGGACTCCATCAGATCGACCGCGGCACGTAATTCGGGTCGCAGACGGATCGCGACCTGTTCTAGGTCGTTGCGCATAGCGGCTCCGATCTCTTCGAGAGCGCCGGATCTCAACGCCTCGACCATCACCTCGTGCGCGATCCCCGCGCGCGGGCCGATCTCGTCCCAGGCCCGATAGACGTCCTCGGTCAGCAACGGACGTCTGCTCATGCCCAGCACAAACCAGAGCCGAGGAGGCTGGTCGAGAGGAGCGATCCGCTCGCCGTAGCCGGTCGCAAGAGCCGTGCCGCCGAACAGAAAGAAAGGAACGTCGGCGCCCAGCTGGGCCGCGAGGTCGTGCAGTTGCGGCTCTTCGAGTGCAAGTTCGTGCAACCGGGCCAGCCCGATCAAAGTCGCGGCGGCGTCGGCGCTGCCGCCTCCCAGCCCGGCCCCAACCGGAATTCGCTTGGCCAGACCGATCTCGACGTCCAGGTTCTTCGGCGCGTAACTCTGCAAGAGTTCGGCTGCCTGCTGTACGAGGTTTTTGGACGGCGGCCTGGGGGTGCCGACGACGTCATCGTCCTGGCGCACCACGAGTTTGAAGCCCTCGATCTCGCTGCGCAGTTCCAAGTAATCGGCGAAGTCGATCGAATGAAGGATCGTCTCGATCTCGTGATAGCCGTCCTCGCGGGCACCGAGCACCCGTAGATACAGATTGATCTTGGCGTGGGCTCGGAGGCGAACGGTCGCCAATTCGTCAGCCGGCTTGCTGCGCGATGCGAACGAAGCCTTCGAGATCAACTTGCTCGGCGCGTACGGAGGGTTCGACCCCCGCTTCCCGCAAGAGGGTTTCGGCGCGGTCGGTCGAGCCCACCAGAGTGGCGAGATTGTTGCGCAGTGTCTTTCGGCGCTGCGCGAAGGCAGCCTTGATCACCTCGAACAACTTTTGCGTATCGACCCCTGGAGGCTCGGCACGACGCCGGATGGTTACGATGACCGAGTCGACATTGGGCTCCGGGTAAAAGGCTTTGCGCGATACGCGCGCCGCCACGCGCGCCTTGCCGAAGGCCGCCACCATCACGCTTGTGACGCCGTAATCCTCGTCGCCGGCCGACGCTGCGAGGCGTTCCCCGACCTCCAACTGAGTCATGACCGTCAGCGCCTCGATCTGCGGGGCCTCGGCAAGAGCCTTGATGACCAGAGTCGCTGCGATGTTGTAGGGAAGGTTGCCGACGAGTTTCGTCGCGGGCAGATCCATCAGGTCCAGGCGCAGGGCGTCCCCGGCCATGATCGCGACGTTGTCGAGGCCCGTCACCACCTCTTCCAAGACAGGAATGAGCGCACGATCGAACTCCAGAGCGGTGACGCTACGAGCCGCCGCGGCCAGGCCGAGCGTCAACGATCCGGCCCCCGCTCCGATCTCAAGAACATCATCCGAAGAGGTGATACCGGCGATGTCGACGATCTTGCGAATCGTGTTGGGATCGATCACGAAGTTCTGACCCAGTGACTTCTTGGGCCGGACTCCGTGCCGGTCGAACAACTCGGCGATTCGGCGTGCTCCCAATAAGGAGAACGGTGTCGAGCTGCGCTTCATTCGAGATTGAAGACTGCGCGCGCGTTTTGCGACGTCAGCTCCGCAAGCTCCTGGCCGCCCATTCCCCGAGCCTCCGCAACGGCCGCGCCGACAAGGACCACGAAAGCCGGCTCGTTCGGCTTACCGCGATGAGGCACTGGCGCAAGATAGGGCGAGTCGGTCTCGACCAAGAGACGTTCGGCCGGGACGGCGCGCGAGGACCGGCGCAGATCGTCGGCGTTCTTGTAGGTGATATTGCCGGCGAAGGAGATGTAAGCCCCGAGGGCGAGGGCTCGATCGAGCTGCCGACGATTTCCCGACCAGCAATGAAAGATCAGCCTCTCGGGTGGTCCCTTCTCCTCCAGCTGATCCAGGGCGGCATCGGCCGATTTGCGCGTATGGATGACCAGCGTCTTGCTCGTTGCTTTCGCAAGCTCGAGGTGGCTGGCGAAAGCTCTCGTCTGATCCTCCACGTAGGAGGTATCCCGGTAGAAGTCCAGGCCGCTTTCGCCTACGGCCACGCAACGGGGGTGCTCGAGAAGAGACTCGATCGCAGAGATCCACGAGTCAACCCAGCCCTTCACCTCGCTTGGGTGAAAGGCCGCTCCGGCCCACACCGTCTTCGACATCTCGGAGAGCTCGAGAGCCTTTCGACTGGTGGCGGGGTCCACCCCGAGGACGACGATGCCGCCAACCCCGGCACTCTCGGCACGTCGTATCGCCGCCGCGGGATCTTCTTCGAGGTCGTAGATGTGGCAATGCGAGTCGACCCACAAATGGAACTATTCGCCTTCCTCGAGGCGCGGAAACAACGGAACACCGGTTGCAACCTTGCCGCCGGAAGGAAGCAGGTTCCATCGGAGATCCTCTGGGAAGGTTCGCGTTGCAACCTCGCCGTCGATACCCAGCCGCGTCCATAACTCTTGCGCCGCACGCGGCAAGATGGGCGCGGTCATCAGCGCCAGCAAGCGTAAGGAATCGGCAAGCATGTAAAGCACGACCTCCAGCCGCCGCGAGTCGGCCGGATCCTTCGACAGCGACCAGGGAGTCACTTCTTCAACATAGGAGTTGGCCTTCTTGACGAATGCCCAACAAGCTTTGACAGCTTCATGCGGGGCGATCTCGCCCATGTACCGTTCCATCAGTTCGAAGGAGCGCCGCTGCACGTCGATCAACCGATGCTCCGACTCGGTCAGCTCGTCGGGAATCGGCCGTTCGGGAATACGGCCATCCAGATAGCGCGTCATCATGGAGGTCACCCGAGAGACCAGGTTTCCGAAATCGTTGGCGAGATCCGCGTTGTACCGGGACATCATGGCCTCCCAGGAAAAGTTTCCGTCGAGCCCAAAGGAGACCTCGCGCGCAAAAAAGTAGCGGTAGCCATCGGACCCAAACGTGGCGACGAGGTCATGCGGCGAGATGCCCGTTAGCTTCGACTTGGACATCTTCTCGCCGCCTACCTGCAGCCAGCCGTGGGCGAAAACCGTTTCCGGTAACGGGAGATCGAGTGCCATCAACATTGCAGGCCAGATGACGGAGTGGAACCACAGGATGTCCTTGCCGACGAGATGAACGTCGGCCGGCCAGATACGTTCGAATGTCGACCGGTCGTTTCCGAAACCAACCGCGGTGATGTAGTTCTGCAACGCGTCTACCCAAACGTAGATCACGTGTTTTTCATCCCACGGGATCGGGATCCCCCAATCGAAGCTCACCCGCGACATCGACAGGTCGTCCAGCCCCGTCCTCACCTTCCCCAGGATCTCCCGACGACGCGTCTCCGGCATCACGAATCTCGGGTTTGTCTCGTAGAGCTCGATCAGGCGCTCGCGATAGCGCGACAGACGAAAGAAATAGTTGTCCTCCTCTATTTGCTCGGGTTCCGTGCCGTGAAGAGGACACTTGCCGTCGACAAGATCATCGGGAAGTTTGAATTCTTCGCACCCCACGCAGTACAGGCCCCTATAGGTCCCTAGATAGATCTCATCGCGGTCATACAGCTGCTGGACGAATGTTTGGACCGCGCTCTCGTGGCGTTGGTCGGTGGTCCGTATGAAGTCGTCGTAACTAATGTCGAGGGCGGCCCAGACCTCTTTCCATCGAGGAACGATCTGGTCGGCCCAGGCCTTGGGCGCGACTCCCTGCGCCTCGGCCGAGCGGGCCACCTTTTGACCGTGCTCGTCGGTGCCGGTCAGGAAGTAGACCTCCCGACCCTGCATCCGGCGGAAACGGGCCAGGAAGTCCGCCGCGATCGTGGTGTAGGCGTGGCCCAGGTGCGGCACGTCGTCCACGTAATAGATGGGGGTGGTCAGGTAAAAGACGCCCTCGGAGGTCACGTGACCGGCTCAGGCGGGCTCAGGGAGACCCCGGAAGCCGGGCAGGCCCAAAAAACCGCCTCTCAACGGCGGAAATGTCCGGAATTCGGTTTGACTCGGGGCAAATAATGGCCACAATATGTACCAGGACTTACCAGTCGACCAAGGGGAGCCATGAAGTCTACCGGCGTCGTCCGCAAGATCGACGAGCTTGGGCGCGTAGTGCTCCCCTCCGAGATCCGCAAGGTGTTCGCCATCCACGAAGGTGACGAGCTGGATATCAGCGTCGAGGGCGAGCGAATCATCCTCCAGAAGCGGCTCGACACCTGCCTCTTCTGCGGAGCGGAATCTCCCGCGATCAGCTTTCGCGATCGCAGGGTCTGCGTTGAGTGTGCCCACATGCTCGGGGACATGCGCGAAGTGGAGCTCGTTCTTCCCGACGAATCCGTCGTCGGTCAGTAAACCCGGCCCCACTCCAGAAATTCACTCGATCAGGGCATCGAAAACCGCGCGCCGCGGTACGCCCATCTCCCGAGCCACGCGCGTGAGAGCGTCTTTGCGCGCCACGCCCTGACCCATCAAGGCTCGGGCCCTCTCGGCAAGTTCATCGGGACTCACGGCGGCGCTTGCCCCGGGCGCTCCCTCGACGACGATCACTAGCTCGCCTCGGGGGGTTTCCTGACTTACCGAACCCGCAAGCTCGGTAAGAGTCCCGCGCATCACCTCCTCATGAAGCTTCGTCAGCTCCCGCGCAACGACGGCCCGTCGCTCGGACAATCCCGCTACGAGCGCATTCAGGGTGCCGAGCAGGCGCGGAGGCGATTCGAAGATGACGATGGTTCGTCGCTCGTCGCTTAGCTCGGCAATGCGTCGTTCTTTCTCCGCCTTTCGGCGAGGCAGGAAGCCTTCGAAAACGAACCGGCTTCCCGTAAAGCCGGATAGAGCAAGGGCAGTGACGACGGCCGAGGGGCCCGGGACGACCTCTATTCGTAGCTCGCGTTCGATGCAGGCGCGGACGAGGTGATAGCCCGGATCGGACAGGCCCGGCATACCGGCGTCCGATACGAGCGCGAGCACCCGACCTTGGGCGACAAGCTCGACCAACTTCGGGGCTTGCTTGCGCTCATTCGTGTCGTTGTAAACGAAGAGGCGCCGGCCCTCTACCCCAAAGTGCGTCAGGAGCTTGCGCGTCCGACGAGTGTCCTCGCAGGCGATCGCGTCTGCTTCCCTCAGGGCGCGTATGAGTCTGGGCGAAGCGTCCTCCAAGTTCCCGATCGGAGTCCCGCACAACACGAGCTTGCCGCTCACAGTCCCGGCCGCCAAGGCTCGAACGCGTAGCGGAGGGCCGCGGCCAGCAACCCTCTGAAGCTCGATTCATCGCCGCGCAACGCCTCCCCCCCGAAGAACGACCTCACCATGTCCAGCGCGCGTCCGTTGTTCACCACCCCGACGTGATCGGTGAGCGCAACCACGTTGACCTCGCCCGGTCGGCGCCAGTCCTGATCAAGCCAGACCGAGTCCAACAGCGGCCAGACGGCCAGCCTGCGCTCTGGTTCGGAGGACTGCACTGCGCTCAAGTTGGTCGGAGCGCCCGCTGCGTCAACGTCGAACGGATGTTTTTCGACGAGACCGACGACCCACGAGATCGCGCGCGCTACATCGCCTCCGGGCTTTCCCGGCCGGGATCGGTCGGGCTCGGGAATGGAGAGATTGGGAGGAGAGCGCGGCGCGGCCGCGAGACTTGCTGCGGCATCGAGAACGGAGGGATCGGCTGCCAGCATCCGATCGACGATCAGCGCCGCCTGCGAGTGACCCAGCAGGAAATGGGGCGGCGGAATCTCCTCCACTTGTTCGCTAACGCGCCCGGCGATGTCATCGAGGTCACCTCTCGTGTCCAGGATCCCGTAGGACTCATCCAACCCGCGGTAGGAGAGGCGGCGCGCGGCGTCGCGCCGAAATCCGACGTCACGGGGGTCGAGACGCGTGAGCGCTCCCGATTCGGACGTCGAATCGACCCCGGACAGAAGAAGCAGCGAGCCTCGCTGATCGACTCTGCCGACGGGCTCGGAGACACGGAAAGAGCGATCGTAAATAGAGGCGCCGCCCAGACCGAGGACTACTACGACGGTCACCGCCAAGGCCGACGTCCCGCCTGTCGGGAAGGTTTCGCGTTGCAGGTGCTCACGCCAGCCGAGCAGGAACAGACAGTTCACCGGCGCGAGGGCCACGAGCAGGACAGCCGAGGCAGGGCTTCCCAGCCTCGTGGCGAGTACGGTCATCGCGGCTCCGAAGGCGGCCATGAGATAGGCGTAGCCGAGGAATCCCCCGAGCTCGGGCAACCCGCTGCCTCGCGGCGTTCCCGCGCCCACATCGAGAAGCAGGGCCCGGCGCAAGAAAGCAAGCCCCGGTATCAGTCCGAGTACCGCGCCGATCAAGATGAACGGTGCATAACGAATCGCCGTTCCGGTGAAGAAAAGCCCGGCCGCCGGCAGCAAGGCGATTGCGGCTAAGGCCGCCAGTTTCAAAACGCGCGGCAGGAACGACCGGGGGTCTCCGGGGCGGCCTGCCGCAAGCCAGAAGGTGAGGAGCAGTACGACGGCTCTGATCGGCAGGCTCAGGAGCATCAGCACAATGAGCAGCGGCCAGCCCGAGGCCGACGCAAGCGATTGCTTGAGATCGAAGTAGATGTCCAACGGGAACACGCCTCCCGCAATCACGGAATTGCCTCCGGGAGGGATGACTCCGAAGACGAGCAAGACGGCGGCCACGAGAGCCTCGGCCAGCATCGGCACGAGGGCGAGCGGCGTTCGCCTCAAGACCACCAAGCCGGCAAGCACGGTTTGCACGGGCGGCAGACTAACGAGGACCCAGCCTTAGGCTCTGCGGCCATGACCGCCCTCTCCCCGCGCGTCTGGCGCAGTACCGAGTGGTCGAAAACGGACACGATCGCGGCCAGCGTCATAAGCGCTTTCGCGTTCTTGATTCGCCTGGCGCGCGTCGGAGATCCCGGGTCGATCATCTTCGACGAGCTCTATTACGCCAAAGACTCCTGCTGGTACGTGAACGTGAATTCGGCTCTCTGCGGCATCGACTACGAGAGCACGCAGGTTCACCCTCCGCTCGGAAAGTGGCTGATAGCGCTGGGGATTCGACTTTTCGGCTACGACGCTTTCGGCTGGCGGATAGCCGCGGTTCTGGCCGGTACGGCCATGGTTGCGCTTCTCTACCTACTCGCGCGAAAGCTTCTGGGGTCGACGCTCGGAGCCGTCGTGGCCTCGGGGCTGCTGGCCATCGACTTGCTCCATTTCGTCCAGTCGCGGATCGCCATGCTGGATATCTTCGTTGCCCTCTTTGGTCTTGCTGCGTTCCTTTTTCTGGTTTACGACCGAGAACGTCTGCTGAGCCAAGCCGATGAGGAGCCGCGCCCCGATGTGTGGGAGCCGCCTCCGCGCGGATTGCTCGACAGACCCTGGCGTCTCGCCGCGGGGGTCGCCGCCGGCGCTGCCACGGCTTCGAAGTGGACGGGGGGGCTTGTTCTTGTGGCCATCATCGTCCTCACGGTCGCCTGGGAAGTCTCGGTCCGCTGGAAGCGAGGACACCCGCGGCCCGTCGCGGCGGCTTTTCGGGAGGAGGGCCTCTCGCTTTTCCTCTGGCTGATGGTCGCTCCCTTCGCCGTGTATCTCTTCACCTACATCGGGCGCATCGAAGGTGACCTTCTGGCTCTGCCCTGGTCGCAGGAATCGATCGTTCGCGCGCTGTGGGACCGGCACAAGTACATGCTCGACTTCCATACCGAGCTCGTGTCCACGCACACTTACCAGTCGCCGGGGTGGTCCTGGCTGCTTCTGAAAAGGCCCGTGTCGTATGCCTTCTGCGCCGGCTCGCAGTGCAGCCCTCCGACGGCCGAGGGCTCCTACAAAGAGATTTTCGCGACGGGCAATCCATTTGTGTGGTGGCCCGCGCTGGTCGCCCTCGTTTACATGGCCGTGGTCTGGATCAGAAGGCGAGATCTGCGGCGGCCCGAGGGGACGATCCTCGCGGGCTTCGTCCTCATCTATGGCCCCTGGCTGCTGCCGGCGCTGGACCGCCCGGCGGTCTTCATTTTCTACATGATCCCGGCGGTGCCGTTCCTTTGCCTTGCGCTCGCGTATGTAGCGACGCGGCTTCCGTTCAGAGAGTCACCCGAGCTGGCATTGGGAACGCTGACCGTCTTCTCCGCGCTCGCGTTCAGCTCGTTCGTCTGGTACTACCCCCTCGTCGCCAACGGGTCTGTGCCACAACCTGATTGGGACCGGCGCATCTGGTTCTTTGACGATTGCGACAAGCCCCCGGGCGTCTTGTCCACACAAACGCTGACGGAGACGAGTGGGACGGTTGTGAGCACGCGCACGACGGCGACTACGTCCGACGCGAGCCTTCCGCCTAAGGGTTGGTGCTGGATCTAGCGAGACCTCTAGGGCAACGCGACTCCGTTAGGGCGACGCCGCGGGGTCGGAGACCTCGAGCAACTCGACCTGGAAGATCAGCGTCGCGTTGGGCGGGATGACTCCGCCTGCACCGCTCGCCCCATAGCCGAGCTCGGGCGGAATGACGAGCTCCCTGACGCCGCCCACCCTCATTCCGGCCACACCTTCGTCCCACCCCGGAATTACCTGCCCGGCCCCCAACGAGAAGGCGAACGGCTGACCCCGGTCGCGCGAGGAATCGAACTTCTTGCCATTCTCCAGCCGACCCACATAATGAACGGAGACGACGGCACCGGTGACGGCTTCCTCCCCGTCGCCACACTCCTCGTCGGTGTACTTCAGGCCCGTATCCGTTTCGATCTCTTCACCCGGTCGACAGTCATCTGACACGGCGGCTTGATCCTCCTCCTGGGCGCTGGTATCGGTGCCGTTACCGCCTTCGCCGCAGGCGGCGAGCAAAACCAACAACAGTGCTGCGAGAAGCGCAAATAGTTTTTTGGTCATGTGCCCACCCTATCGGCGGCCAGCGTCTCCCGCATGCCGGTCCTGAGATCGCGTGAGGTGTAACCAAGTTCGCGCCGCGCCTTTTGATCCGTCGCCCAGTACGTAACTCCACTGCCCGCACGGATCAGCTCCCGAAGGTTGGGAGGCAGTCGCATCGCTTTGGTTACAAGCGGAGCAAATGGGATTGACATCTTGATGAAGGGGCCGGGCATGGTGAACCGGGGTGGGCGCCGGCCGGACAGCTCCGAGATGACATCGATGATCTCGCCGAACGTCGTGATCTGGCCCCCCAGGACATAGGTCTGTCCGATCTCAGCCTTGTCGTGCACCAGAAGGATCCCCTCGGTGATGTCTTCGACGTGAGCCATGTTGAGCCCTGAATCAGGAAACATCTTGAACTTCAATCGTCCCGTCCTGACCTGGTCGATGAGGTTGCTCATCTCTGATGTGTCGCCGGGCCCGTAGACGCCGCCTGGCTGGACGATGATGACCGGCGCACCGGCCTCAATGCGGCGCTTTGCCGCCTGATGTGCAAGGAACTTCGTTTCGTCGTAGTACGACAGATACTCGCCGGGGGGACGCTCGTAGGTCTCGTCGACGACGCGCCGATGCGTGTTTCCAAAGACGTTTACCGTCGAGACGTAGACGACGCGGGCAACGCCCTCCTCGATCGCGGCGTCCAGAACCCGTTCCGTGCCTCCCACGTTGGCCTCGTACATCGCCGCGCGTTCGGTCTCCGGGATGCCGACCTTGTACACGGCCGCGGCATGAAAGACGGCGTCGCAGCCTTTCGTCCCCACGCGAATGGAATCCTCATCGGTAAGGTCGCCCTGCACCAGCTCACAACCCAATTCTTGAAGCCGATCCGCCTTGTCGGGGCTGCGAACGAGCGCGACTACGTGGTCATTTCGGTCGCGTAACTTCGTGGCGAGATAGGAACCGATAAAACCTGTGGCG
>JBHELF010000077.1:0-6319 GCA_046263155.1 Actinomycetota bacterium | reverse complement strand
TTATCGCGTGGGTGCGCGACCAGTAGCGCCCTCCAGCAGATCGCCGAGCTGCTCGATCAGCCGTCCGTAGGTTTCGAAGTCGCCGGCGGCCAGAGCCTCCTGGGCCCTCTCGTACAGCTCCGCGGCCTCCGCAAGGACGCGGGCCAGACCCCGGTCCCCTTCGGGTGGCTCCTCCCCCTCGGGCGGCGGAGGAGGCTCGGGCGCGACGTCGAGGTCGAATAGGTCGCTTAGGGCCTGGTCGAACGAGTCGGCCATCACGACGTCCTGACCGTGCACCATGACGACCTTCTTTAGTTCGGGAATACCGACGTTTTCCGCGGTGACGAAAAGCGGTTGGACGTAGAGGATCGATTCGCCGATCGGCAACGTCACGAGCGACCCGAAGGCAACCGTGGATCCTCTCTGGCCCAGCAGTGTCAGCGTCTCGGAGATCTCGACGTCCTGATTGATCAGGTTGTCGATCTGGAGCGGCCCGGGTACCTGAACCTGGCGTGGGAACTGAAGCGTGACGAGCTCGCCGTACTGCTCGGGATCGGAGCGCGCCGCGAGGAAAGCGATCATGTTGTTGCGGGCCCGGGGTGTGAACGGACGGGTCAGAAGAAATTCGTCCTCCGACTCACCCGGCAACGTAATCAGAAGATAGGTCGGAGGCACGCGCTGTCTGTCCGTCTCCGATGGACTGAGCTGCACGGAGGGCACGTCCCATTCGTCTTCCTTGAGATAGAAATCTTGAGGATCGGTCATGTGGTAGGTGAGGTAGACCTCCGACTGCAGTTTGAAGAGGTCCTCGGGGTAGCGAAAGTGCTCCTGGATCTCCTCGGGGGGATCCTCTTGCGAAAAGAGCTGCGGGAATGCCTTGCTCCACGCCTGCAGAAGCGGATCCTCGTCGTCCACGACGTAGAAAGTCATCGTCCCATCGAAGGCATCGATTGCGACCTTGACGGAGTTACGCACGTAGTTGATGTCTCCTCGCAACAAGCCCGTGACGTTTCCAGTCTCCTCCCCCGACACGATGTCGCTGGCCGGGAATTTCTGTGAGTAGGGATAAAAGCGCGTCGACGTGTACGCGTCGATGATCCACACCAAACGCCCGTCGGCCGCGACGATGTAGGGGTCGTGATCGAGCTCGAGGAACGGAGCGACGCGTCGCACCCGGTCGCGGACATTGCGATAGATGAGGATCTTTGAGTCGGCGTCGATGAGGCTCGACAGCACCAGGTTCGGATCGCCCTCGCGAATCGCGAAGGCAAGTCGTCTGAGCAAGCCTGATACGGGGATGCCACCCTCGCCGTCGTAGCTGTTGCGCTCGGCCCCGCTCAAGAGCGGATAGTCGAGCTCCGGCTGTTTCGATCCGACGACCGAGTACTCCCGGCTCTCAAACGCCTCGCCGAAATATAAACGCGGCTGGTCGAGCTCCAGCGATTCCGCCCCCGGGTCGACCTCCCCCGGAAGGTCTTTGGAGACGAACTGTGGTTGGCCGGGGCCACTCGACTCGTTGGCCAGGCTCGCGACGAGGCCGAATCCATGCGTGTATTGAAGATGCAGGTTCGACCATGTCTCCGACTTCTCGGGAAGATCGAGGAGGTGGATCTCACGGGCCGACAACAGAACCTGTCTTTGTTCGCCGTCGATCATGTAACGATCGATGTCGACGTCGGGGAACTCGTAGTAGGTGCGGATCGCCTGCAGCTGTGAGTAGGCCGTCTTCAGAACGTTCGGATCCCACAGCCTCACGTTCTGCAGCAGACCCTCGCTCTCTCGAATCGATTCCGCGGTCAGGTCCGAGCGCGCCGCATAGGGAATCGAGCTCACGTCGCTCAGGCCGAAGGCTTGCCGGGTGGCCTCGATGTTGCGCTCGATAAAGGGGCCCTCTCGCTGGGGTTCCTGCGGCGCCACGGAAAATCGCTGGACCCACCAAGGCCACACACCGCCGGCCAAAAACGCCGTCAACACCCAGATGCCCACCGCGGCCAGCGGCAGGACGAACCGACGGACGCGAATGTTGGCGAGAAATAACAGCGCCGATATGACCGAGATAATGGTGAGCAGCGTGAGCGCGGGGAGCTGGGCGTGCACGTCGGTATATGTGGCCCCCTCCACCGCGCCGCGGGTCGAGAAGTTCAGTTGGTAGCGCCCGATCCAGTACTGGCCCGCTTTCACCAGCGCGAGGGCTCCGAGGAAGACCGAGATGTGGGCCAGCGCGCCCGGGGAGATCCCGCCGGGGCGGACATCGGGGCGCAGCGACCCGTGGAGATAGTGCGCCGCGATCGAGGCCAGGAGACTGACTATCAACGCGACCCAGATCCCATCGAGTACGAGGTCCAAGAAAGGAAGCTCGAAGACATAGAAGCCGACATCGCGCCCGAACTGAGGGTCGGTCTCTCCAAACGAGATCCGGTTCTGCCACAGCAGATAGGTCTGCCACTGCCCGGAGGCCGCGAGGCCGGCGAAGAGCCCGATAACCGCAGCGGCCCCCAATCGCACCCAGGTGAGGAACGGCTGCAAGAGCTCTCGATAGCGCTGCGCCGGATCGAGCCGCCCGGCAAGACCCCGGGGTGCGAGCGGATACGTCGGCGCCAGCCGCTGCGCCAACAGAAGGTTGGCCCACACGGTCAGTCCCACCAACACGGCGACGACGGCGCCGACGCCGAACTGCGTACCGAGGCTCTTCCAGAGAACCGACTCGAAACCGACTTCCTGGAACCAAAGCACATCGGTGTAGAAGCGGGAGGACGCGGCCGCTGCGAGGATTACGAGGATCAGCGTCAGCCAAAACGCTCGCCCCCGACCGATCCGACGTCTAGTCGCCACGGCGAGAGAGTAAACGTGCCGCCGCCAAGCGGCGCAATGGCTAGTGCAGGGTTCCTAAACGCCCGACCAGGGTCCCAGCGCGAGATGCACCGGGCCGACGCGAGTCACGACGAGGTAGGAGGGAGAGGGCGACGGTAGGGGAATGGGGCGCGTCGTGCTGATCTCGGCAACGCCGAGACTGCTCTCGATTTCGAGGAAGTTCGTCGGCGAGGGCGAGGGAAAGACCCTTCCTATGTTGCACTCCGGGTCGGTCAGATCGCAATCGGTCTCGGTGGGAGTCGGCTCGGGTTCCTCGGGGTCGTCGGGTGGGGGCTCCTCGCCGCCGTTTCCGCCTCCCTCACCGGGCGGGGCCACGCCGGTATCGGCCTCCTCTGCGGCCGCGACCGAAAACGCCGCGTTTCCGCCGGAGCCGTTCGTCGCCACGATGTCCGAGGCCTCAATGATGTCGGCCAGCTGAGCGAGAACCGGACGGGGTTCGGCTTTCAAAATGCCGGCGACAACTCCCCACTGGCCACCCGCCTCGAAGCGGTCGAACAACTGAAAGGCGCGCTCGAAGGTTCCTCGCAGCGTTCCCGGCGCGTTGTCCGCGACGGTGAACCCGATCAGCAGGTCGGGGGTCGGACGAGCGAGGTCGTCGCGCATAAAGGAGACGTTCTGATCGGCAAGCGCCCGGAAGTATCGGAGACCGGGTCGTTGTCCGCGGCGAAGCTGCCCGGCGAGGCCCTGCCCCAAGTTCTCGAGATCGCGCTGGAGCGTGACGATGTCCTCGAGGTAGCGGATGTCCCAAGGGTCCTTCCCGCTGATGTTGTAGGGCGAACTCGAGCCCGGGATGTCGTCCGCGGCCACCGAGGCCTGAAACAGTCGACCCATGCGAAGACGCTGACCGGGTGCGGCGAGTGTCGTAGCCCCGCGATAGCTCGCGGCCCTCGTAGCTCCAAAACCTTGATCGATGCGAAAAATGGCGTTGGAAGCCGAAGCGACGACGTCGCCGAATTCGACCCTCAGCTGGTCTCCCTCGGGACGGCTGAGGAGGTTACCGCGAGTCGCCTCCAGGCTCTGCGCGTCGAGCACTCGCGCCTCGCTGCGCTCTCCCAGCTCCGCAAAGCGCTGGCCCTCGAGTCGCAGCTCGGCTCCAGAAGCCGTGCCCGTGCGAATGCGATCGTTTATCTCCAGAGACGACGTGCCTTCGACGGGGATGATCTCGGAGCCGCGGAGGATGTCCACTTCGCCCGAGATCGCCTCGACCTCCATGGACTGAAGTGGCTCGTCGCCGGAAAAGGGCCAGCAGGCCACGCCGGCCAGAAGTAGCAGGGCGGTCGGGACGCTGAGCAGCTTCGTCATCGTTTCAGCCTGCACTCGCTCATTACCCCCCGAAGGCGCTCAAAAGACTCTCGATATCCATATATCTTCGGGCCGCCGCGGGTCCCCCGGAATAGCCCCCGAGGGCCACGTTTATCTAGTACGAAATGACTAGGCGCGAGGTCGCCGGGGAGCCGACCGTGGGCGTCGGGGAGCGGGCGTCTTGGGTGGCTTCGCCTTTTGCTCCACCGCGGGAATCGTGATCGTCAGCCGGGTCCCGCCACCCCGCTCGCTCTCGACGTCGATGGTGCCCTGATGGGCCGCGACTATGCGCTGGACGAAGCTCAGGCCCAGGCCGAGTCCCCCATAGGTCCTCGTCTCCGAGGCATCGATCTGAGCGAAGTCCGAAAAGATTCGGGGAACGTCCTCCGCGGACATCCCGATCCCTTCGTCGCTCACGATCAGCTGGACGCCGCGGCGGGCCTTTCCGTCCATCGAAGCGGTCGCCCGCACCTCCACGCGGATCGTTCCACCGTCGGGCGAGAACTTGACGGCGTTGTCGAGCACTTCCTCGAGCGAGCGACGCAATAAGCGCTCGTCTCCCGCGACTCGAGGCAGTCGCGCTCGGACGTTGGCCTCCCACTTGTGGTTGGGGCTTCGACGGCGCCAATCCGTCACAAGCGATTCGACGATCACTCCCATGTCTACGGCGGTTGTGCGCGGGGCGAGCCGGCCGGCCTCCATCGCCGCGAAGTCGACCAGCAGCTCCACAATCCGCTCGAGCCGCGCGGTGGACTCCAGGATTCCCTTGACGAAAGCCTTCGCCTTCTGCTTGGGAAGATCCTTGCGGTCGAGAATCTGCGCGTAGCCCTTGATCGGGGTCAAGGGCGTTCTCAGCTCATGCGAGATGTTCGCGAGGAACTCGGATTTCATGCGTTCCACTTCGCGCTCGCGCGTCATGTCGTGGAACACGGCCACTCCTCCCGTAGGCCGCCCCTCTTCATCCCTCAAGACGGCGCTCGTGAAAGCAATGGGGACCGGATCGCCGCGCCGGCGTGTGAGGAACACCCCGGCCACCGATCCCTCGGAGAGGTCGTAGATCGGAAGGTGAACTCGGTTTCCCTGGGAGTCCGTAACTTCGAGCACTTTCTCGACCGGCTTACCCAGGGCGTGACGCGTTTGGACGTCGGTGAGCTTCGCCGCCTGTGCGTTGAACGCGAGCACATTGCCGTTGACGTCCACCGCCACCAAGCCGTCGGCCATCGATTGCACGATGGCCTCGATACGTGCGCGCAGGCTTTGCTCCTCCCGCGCCGCGTCTCGAAGATCATCGGTCATCGTGGCCAGCGAGATGGTCATCTCGTTGAAGCTCGCTCCGAGCTGACCGACCTCGTCCTCTCCGGCGACCGCGGCCCGGGCACCGAGATTCCCCTCGCGTACGGCGCCGGCCGCGGCCGTCAGCACCTGGATGGGTCGAGCGATGCGTCGACCCGAGAGGAACGCGAGCACCAGGACGATCGCAGCGACACCCAGCGCGACCAGAAAGAGGGTGCGGGTGACGTCATCGCGGGTCTCGGCAATGATGCTGGCGGGAGCCGAGAGGACGAGCGTGCCTACGGGCGCGCCTCCCGCGGTTCTGAGAGGTTCATAAGCACTGAAGTAACTGGTGGCGCCGAGAACATGCTCCTGAGCCACGGGTTCCTCGCTCAGATTCATCTCGGCCACGATGTCTTGCGGCAGCAGTCTTCTGAGCCCGGGACGCATCGGCAGCCGGCTGGCTATTAGACGGTCGGCGACCACGAGAGACGCGCGCGCGGGCTTTAGCCTTTCCGAGATCTCATCGATGAGGCGGATGTCCACGAAGCGACCCATGGCCGCGATGCCCACGGGACGGGAGACGTCCACCGGATCGCGTACACGCTGGGCCGCGATCACCACAGCCGACCTTCCGATCAGCTCCGCACTGACTGAGGAGTCCGACGGCCCCCGAGCGATGTCTGCGACGACCTCGGATCCCGCTAGCTTCAGAAGATCCAACGTCGCCAGCGGTTTCGGAGGCTCGTCCAGAGAAACGACCGGACCGTGCCCGGCCGCGCCCAGCAGCTTTCGTTGATCGTCCATGAAGAGAAGGAAGTCCTCCTCGAACGGCTCACGCTGCAAGACGCCGCCGGCGTACTCCCTCAGCGCAGTTCGATTTCTGCTCGCGATC
>JBHELF010000076.1:0-4913 GCA_046263155.1 Actinomycetota bacterium | reverse complement strand
GCGCTCGCGCATGCAGGAGGAGCTGACACACATCCTGGCCCACGTCGAGCGAATACAAGCACTGGATCTGGCGGACGTCGCGCCGACTTCGCACGCCGTCCCTCTGACCAATGTCATGCGCGCCGATGAGGTGCGGCCCTCGCTCGATCCCGGCGACGCCCTCGCAAATGCACCGGAGCGGGAGGACGGTCGCTTCAAGGTTCCCCGGATCCTCGAGGAGGGCTGATGGACGCCGCCTACGCGTCGGCGCTCGCTCTGGCGCGCTCTCTGGACGCCGGCGAGATGTCGGCGACCGAGGTCGGCGAAAGCTTGGTTGCGCGGATCGAGACCGTCGAGCCCGCGCTGGCCGCGTTTCTGGAGAGGACCACCGAACGTGCGTTGGAAGAAGCCCGCGCTGCCGATGAACGTCGGTCGGCGGGGGAACCGTTGTCGCCCTACGACGGCGTGCCGGTGGTCTACAAGGACATTTTCGTCACGAAAGATGTCGTCACTACGGCCGGTTCTCGCATCCTCGGCGGATGGGTGCCACCCTACAACTCGACTGTGGTCGCGCACGGCTACCGCGCGGGTCTTCCGATGTTGGGCAAGACGAACCTCGACGAGTTCGCCATGGGGTCGTCGACGGAGAACTCGGCGTTCGGGCCCTCGCATAATCCGTGGGATCTGGAGCGCGTCCCCGGGGGATCCAGCGGAGGGACGGCCGCGCTCGTTGCTGCGGGTGCCGTTCCCTGGGGCTGGGGAACGGAGACCGGTGGCTCGGTGAGGCAGCCCGCCTCCCTCTGTGGGATCGTCGGCGTCAAGCCGACGTACGGTCTCGTCTCTCGCTACGGAATGATCGCCTTCGCGTCGTCGCTCGATCAGGCCGGTCCTTTTGCACGTACGGTCGCGGATGCCGCCGCCCTACTGCAGCTGGCAGCGGGGCACGATCCGTCGGACTCCACCTCGATTCCGCAAGAAGTACCCGACTACCTCGACGGTATCGACGGCGGGATCGAGGACAAGCGTATCGGGATCGTGAGGGAGTTTCAGGAAGGAAGCTCCGAGGGTGGCGGCATGCAGCCGGGTGTGAGATCTCGGATCGAGGAGGCGTACAACCGTCTCGAAAAGCTCGGCGCCTCCCTCGAAGAGGTCTCGCTTCCGTCGTTCGACTATGGGATCTCGGCCTACTACTTGATCGCTCCGGCCGAAGCGTCGTCGAACCTCGCGCGTTACGACGGCGTTCGCTACGGCTACCGCGCGGCCGAGGACTCCGACGTCGTGGTGATGATGTCGCGCACGCGCGACGAGGGTTTCGGCGACGAAGTGAAGCGCCGGATCATGCTGGGAACCTACGCGCTCTCCGCCGGTTACTACGAGGCCTACTACGGCAAAGCCCAGAAGGTGCGCACGCTGATCATCAAGGATCTCGAGCGCGCCTACAACTCCGTTGATCTGATCGTCTCGCCCACGTCGCCCACGACGGCGTTCAAGCTGGGCGAGCGAACCGCGGACCCGCTTGCCATGTATCTCTCGGATGTCTTCACGGTGCCGGTAAACCTTGCCGGCAATGCCGCGATCAGCGTCCCCTGTGGGCTTTCTCCCGACGACGGTCTGCCGGTCGGGCTGCAGATCATCGCCAAGGCGCTAGACGAAAAGACGATGTTCAGGGCGGCACATGCCTTCGAACAGGATCTCGGGTGGATCTCGTCTCGCGAGGGGAGACCGAATTTATGAGCGCGACCAACGGTCTCTACGAGACGACCGTGGGGCTCGAGATACACGTCGAGCTCGCCACCGAATCGAAGATGTTCTGTGGCTGCGCGGTCGCGTTCGCGGGGGAGCCGAACACGCGCACCTGTCCCGTGTGCCTCGGGCTGCCCGGCTCCCTGCCGGTTGCCAACCGAAAGGCCGTGGAACACACGATTCGGATCGGTATCGCGCTCGACTGCACCATCGTCGATAGGTCCCTGTTCCACCGCAAGAATTACTTCTATCCCGACATGCCGAAGAACTACCAGATCAGTCAGTACGACATCCCACTGGCCGTCGGCGGAGCGGTCGAGATCAAAGGGGATTTCGGGGCCAAGCGCGTCGGCATAACGCGCGTGCATCTGGAGGAGGACACGGGAAAGTCGGTGCACATCGGGGGAACCGGTCGGCTGGCCGAATCCGACTATTCCTTAGAGGACTTTAATCGGGCCGGTACTCCGCTCGTAGAGATCGTGAGCGAGCCCGACATCGGTTCCGCGGAGGAGGCGCGCGTCTTCGTGACCGAATTGCGAGCTCTGCTCGACTCGCTCGGGGTCTCCGATGTGCGCATGGAAGAAGGCTCGTTACGCGTGGATGCCAACGTCTCCGTGCGACGCGCCGGTGAGACCGAGCACGGTACGAAGATAGAAGTGAAGAACATGAACTCGATCCGCTCGGTGGCTCGGGCGCTCGAATATGAAGAGAAGCGCCAAAGGGAGGCCCTCGAGGCGGGTGAGGCGCTCGTGCAAGAGACGCGCCACTTCGACGAGAACAGCGGGAAAACATTTCCCGGACGTCTGAAGGAATACAGCTCGGACTATCGTTACTTTCCGGAGCCCGACCTCGTTCCCTTCGAGCCCGAGACGGCCTGGGTGCAGGAGATCAGGGCCTCGCTTCCCGAAACGCCGATGGCCCGGCGGGCTCGCTTCGCGACTCAATACGGCCTCGGCGAGAAGGACATCGCGATCCTCACCGCGTCGACCAAGACGTCGGAGTGGTTCGAGGCCGCGGCCAGTTCTTACGGAGGCGATGCGAAGAAGGTCGTCAACTGGATAATCGCCGACATCTATGGGCTGTTGAACGAAGCCGGGATCGAGCTGTGGGAGTCCAAGGTCAAGCCGCGCGACCTCGCCGCCCTAATCGCGTTGATCGATTCCGGCGAGATCTCCGGAAAACAAGGCAAGGCCGTCCTGGCCGAGATGTTCGCCACCGGTGGGGCGCCGCAGGAGATCGCTCAGGAGAAGGGCCTGCGTCAGGTCTCCGACACGGCCGAGATCGAGTCGGCCGTCGACGAGGTAATCGCCGAGAACGTCGACGCGGCCGACAAGGTGCGCGCCGGGCAGCTCAACACGATCGGATTCCTGGTGGGTCAAGTGATGAAGAAGACGGCGGGACGCGCCAATCCGGGGCTCGTGAACGACATCTTGCGGCGAAAACTAGTGGACTAAACGTTGCAGCTTCCCTTTGGGTGGCCCGTAGCGATTGAGATCTCCGCGGTGATGCCCGGCCCCCCCGAAGTCGTGTGGGATCTTCTGACCGACTGGGAGCACCTCGGGGATTGGATGCTCGAGGGATCGGATTTCGAGGTGCTTTCCGCCCATCGGGAGGGCGTCGGCGTGCGCGCGCGGGCGACGATCTCGATCGGCGGTCTCACAACTCGCGACGAGATCGAGGTCGCAGTGTGGGAGCCCGGGCGCCGGCTCGAGATCGAGCACCTCGGCTGGGTCCGGGGCCGCGGTCGGCTCGACCTTCTCCCGCTCGAAGGAAACGCCACGCGGCTCGACTGGCGTGAGGAGTTGCGCAATCCACAGCTCGGCGCGTTGGGTTCGATTGGACTGACTCTCTTCCAGCCGCTGATGCGACGCGTTTTCGAGCGCGACCTCCGGGTGCTCGCCGGACTGGTGCGGGCCCGGAGGAGAGCGTCCTCCTCCAGCCAATCCTCAAGCCAGGGCAGATCTCAATCCCAAGGGGGCTCCCCATAGAGGCTTCTCGATCGGCTCGCCTCGCCCCGGCTGCGGCGATCATCATCGCCCTGGTCGGTACGCTGGCGACGTCGGCGGGTACGGCGGCGCTTTCCAAGCAAGCCCCGCCGCCGCGCACCGGGTTCGAGCAGACCGAGGGCGCGGCCTGGACCACGTTCGACGAAGAGCAGAAGTTCCTCGCCAAGGTCGATTCACTCTCCGCCAGGGTCTCCATCTCGCAGATCGGAAAGACCGTGCAGAAGCGGCCGTTGCATCTCGTTCGTCTCGGCCATCCGCGTCCTCGGGACCCAGGGGTAGTACATGGCGAGCCCACGATCTTGTTCGTGTGCACGCAGCACGGGAACGAGCCTGCTGGACGCGAAGCCTGCCTCATGTTGCTCAGGGATCTCGCCTTTACCGACGATCCGCAGCTCGTCAAGCAATTGGTCACGAGCACGATCCTGTTCATCCCGACGGCCAATCCGGACGGGCGCGAGGCGAATGATCGCGAGAACGCAAATGGCGTCGATATCAACCGCGACCACCTGAACCTGCAGACCCCCGAGGCGCGCGCCGTCGCCTCCGTTGTCCTGCAGTGGAAACCGGACGCGGTCATCGACCTGCACGAGTACGGGCCGGGGCTGCCGGTTATCTACGACGATGAGGTGCTCTATCTGTGGCCGCGCAACTTGAACATCGACGAGCAGGTCCACGATCTCGCCAAGGTCTTGGCCGAGGAATACATCGCATTGGATGCCGAGGAGCAGGGTTACACGGCGGACGAATACGGCCAATACGAGGTGGCCGACCAAAACGTTTATCAGTCCGCCGGCGACGCCGATGAGGGGATCGCGCGGAACGCAATGGGGCTTCGCCACTCGCTCGGCATACTCGTTGAAACCCGGGTCGATATGGACGTGCGCAATGGTCCCGACGAGGTGATGAGCCAGGCTGCAGTGGCCCGCCGGCGCGTCGCCAGTCACATGGCGGTATCGCTTGCGACCCTCCGTTTCATGAGAGAGCGCGGCGTGGAGGCCATGCGCGTTACGTCGCAGGCGGAGCGCAGAAAGATCCTCGAGGGCCTGCGCCGCAGCGCGCCGGTTTACTTCGGCGGCGCCGATAATCAGCCCCCGGAGGACTCCGACGTCGTGGACCCGCCCCCCTGCGGATACATGCTGAGCGCCTCGCAGGTCGGTGACGTGGCAAAGCCGCTCGCCCTTCAGG
>JBHELF010000075.1:0-2608 GCA_046263155.1 Actinomycetota bacterium | reverse complement strand
GGTGAGATTCCCCGTCCCGGCGCCGAGGTCGAGAACGACAGTGCCCTCCGGAATAGGTGCCGGACCGCAATGGCACTAGGTTAAGCATGCCGCGGCATACCTCTGTTGTTGCTTGAGGAGCCGCTTGCGCAGCACGCGCCGGGGTTTTGTGAGCAGTTTGTGCGGCTTGGGTCGTCGTTTGACTGCTCTCGGTTCGACTCGCCCAGGTCGGTCCGGTAGCGTCAGTTGCGCAATGCCGGCCAAGAGAACGGCACAGCGGCGCGCAAGCCGCCCGCGTGGGCAATGACCCAGGCTCTGCTCGAAGGCGCGCAGTAACTGGAGCGTCCCCTTAAAGCTCATAAGGCGTGGCAGCACGCGCCCGAGATAGGCCGCCTGTGTCATCACGGCTCGCACCAGGTTGTAGGCTAAGAGGTGCACTGCGATTTCTTTGCGCACCATCGCCGGGCTCTTACAGCGCAGGATGTCCATCTGCATCACCGTCTTGATCGAACGCAGATCCAGTTCCACCTGCCAGCGTAATCGATACAATTCGAGTAGCTCTCGCTTATGAACCGCCTTCGCATCCGTGAAGGTACTCACCAGAGTCCAGCCGCCCACACGCGCCTCGCGCAGGATCAGGGCAGCGGGCATCGCTTCGTAGGTAGCTTGGTCCATCCACGTGGGGCGTTGGGGTCGCACCCAGCTCACCACGTGATCACGGGTGCCGAGGCGGTGACCGCGACGGAAATCAGTGCCCCGGCACTGGTGCTGTCGCACCACGACATCCACGCCGAGCAGCATCAAGAACGCCATCATGAAGTAGCCCGCATAACAGCGGTCGGCGACCACCACATCGCCTGGCGAGAAGCCCTTCGCCAAACCCCACAAGAGCGCTGTCTCGCCCGTCTGCTTGCCCTCGCAGGCTCCGACCGCCCATTCCAGGACTGCCCCGCAGGATAAAGACACGATGGCCACGACGCGCGCCAGCGGGAAACCCAGCCCCGGTTTTTGTTCATGGCTTTGCGGAAAACACGCCTGGTTCTCCGCCGTGTCGGGCATCGACACGGTGGTGCCGTCCACCAGCTTGACTTCCCGATCCCGCCATCGCCACGCGCTCGGTTGCCCGGTGCACAGGCGGGCGCCCACCTCTTTGGCCAGACGCACGGATAAGCCGAGCGGCAGTCGCTTGCGGGCCTCGCAATACGAGGCGCTATTGGGGCTGCACGGCGCTTGGTCCGAGGCCACCCGCTCACTCAGCCCCCGCGCCACCGCATCCTGACAGCTTTGATCGGCACTCAACACCTGTTCCAAGAACAACTTCAGCGTGATAAGTGGACCGTACAGGCGATTGCGCCATCGGCCGGCCTCCTCAACCACCCACTGCTTCAGTAATCTCGCCGGCACCACCTCGCCCAGCTTTGCGCCCATCCCTTGCGCAAAGCGCGCCCGGAACCGACGCACCTGTTCGGACAGATGCCGTTTATTGTTACTATTCACTTGGGCTGACCCTCCTGTGCACTATCGCACGGTTCTAACACCCGCATGATAGCGCATCGAGGTGCTCAGCCCATACCTACCTTACTGAATAATAAGGACCTTTACCTTAACCTAGTGCCATTGGGGTCATATGGACTCTAACCTAAGTAGGTAGCCAAAAGTTTTGCAACACGGACCGGAGCCAGAAGTGATCGGATGCCATACCGGATTTACGCCGCGCCTGAGCGGGCGTGAGGTCGAGCACCCAGTGCGCCGCACGATCGGTCAACTCGTCGATCGACTCAGCCTGCCGGTTCGCGGCCACCTCGTGCTTGAGGCTCTTCCAGAGTTGGTCCATCGCGTTTAGCTCCGGCCACTGCTTCGGCAGCCAGAGGAACTCGATGCGCAATGCCTTGGCAAGCCCGAGTGTGGCTTTCGCCGTATGTCCGCTGGCCCGGTCGGCCAGCAGCCAGATCGTGCCCGCCCGCCGGTACGCCTTGCGCAGCGCCACGAGGAACCCCTGCACCTCAGGCGTACCGACGCCACGGCCGAGGTAGACGGTGCGCCGGGCGGTGCGCACGTTGATTGCGCCAAAGAGCACCCGCTTGGCGTTCTGACCCGAGATCCGCACCTCGGCTTGGGTGCCGATCTCGGCCCACATCGCCCGAAGCGGTGGGAACAGCCGCAGGAGCGTCCAGTCGGTGAACAGCACCACGTCCTGCGGCTCGAGCCGGTGCTTCAGGCGGCGGACGAGCCCCCCTTTTTGGCACCCACATGTGCCGCCCGCTCGCGGTAGACATAGCGCGGTCGCTTCCAGCGAAAGCGCGCAGCGCGGATCCGCCGCCTGAGCGTACGGGCGCTGATCTGGATGCCTTCGCTCTGCAAGTGCGCCGTGAGCAGCGGTACCGTCCACGTGTTGGCGTCGTACCCGAAGCGACGCGGATCGGTCTTGAGCAAGGCGATGAGCTTGCGCTTCGTGAGGGCGGTGGCCACGCTCGGACGGCCCCTTCGTGTGCCGTCGGCCAAGGCAGAAGGCCGCCGCACATCGAGATAGCGCTCGACCCAGCGGTAGACCGTGCTGCGCGCGACGCGCGCTCGTCTCGCAACCTCGGCGAGGGACTCGCCTTCGGCCACGGCGGCGACCGCCTGCAGG
>JBHELF010000074.1:0-5315 GCA_046263155.1 Actinomycetota bacterium | reverse complement strand
CTGATGATTGCCGGGCCGGGAGAACTCCACGAGGAGGACCTCGATGTCCTCGGCCATCAGGTCATCGCGCACTACGGCGATACGTGGACGCAGCTTCTCGCGGAGACGACGAGGGCCCTCGGGGATCTTCTCGGCACAACGTCGGACCCCTACCTGATCCCCGGCACCGGGACGGCCTCCCTCGATGCCGCGGTTGCGAACCTCTTCGAGGAGGGCGACCGCGTGGTGGTGGCGGGGACCGGATTCTTCGGCACGCGATTGACCGAGGTCGCCCATGCTCATCGGCTTCAGGTCGACGAGGTGGAGGTTGAGATCGGGGCCGCCATCGATCCCGATCGAATTGCGGACGCCGCGCAGGGGGCTGCAGGGGTTTTCACCGTGCACGTCGAGACCGCGACCGGAGTCCGCCATCCCATAGAAGAGATCGCGCCCGTCGCTCGCGCCGCAGGCGCCCTCTATCTGGTCGATGGGATCGCTTCTGTCGGAGGCGAGCTGGCGAATATCGACGGGATGGGAATCGATGCGCTGGTCACCGGCACGCAGAAAGGACTCGAGGCCCCGCCGGGGCTGGGCATCGTCGCTCTCAGCGACAGGGCGCGCGAGCGAATTGCCGCGCGTCGAGAGGCCCCCCGATCGTGGTACCTCGACTTTCAGAGATGGGACTGGTACCGGCGCGAGTGGACGTGGCACCCGCATCCGGTGACCATGCCGACAAACCTGGTGCTGACGCTAGCTTCGAGCTTGCAGCGAATCCTGGAGACCGGAATAGAGACCTGGATCTCGACGCGCGCCGAGCTGGCGAAGCGGTGCCGTGAGGGCTTGCGCGACCTTGGGCTCGAGCCGGTGCCGCGGCCGGGCGTCGAGTCGAACCTCGTGGTCGCGGTCTATGCCGAGGATCCACTCGCGATTCAGGGCCATGTGCTGAAGAACGAAGGAATCATGATCTCGGGGGGGCTAACCCCCCTGGCCGGCCAGACCATTCGCGTGGGGCTCATGGGGCGCACGGCGACCGAGGAGATGGTGGATCGCGTCGTTGCGGGGGTGGGCCGCGCGCTCAGCGCGAGCTGAAACTTCCGTTACGGCCACATCGAGGCAACCTCGCTAAAGAAGCCTTTCAGGTCCGCGCCGAGCAGCGTTAGCGAGGCGACGATCAAGAGCGCGATGCAACTGATCAGCAACACATATTCGACGATCGTTGCACCCCGGTCCGCGCTTGAGTCCGGGAGATGCTGACGCGATCTGCGTTTCTTTAGCATGAGTCCTTCCCGCTCGCCGGAACCGGGCCTCGAGCACCGGCCCCGACGAAGGCACGGGAAGGTTGCCTCCGTCTCGGTCTCGCACCACGGCCTTCATAGATATCGGCATCTTCGACGTAGGAGTTGAAGCAATACGGACGCAAGCACACCCGGGAGAACTTCCCCGGGTGTGCGTGATCGAGCCGGCGACTACAGGGTGTTGCGCCGAGAAAGCAGCCGCGTCGCCCCCAGAATCAACGCCGCCGCCGAGAGGCTCATCCCGGGCAGATTGACGGCATCGTCCTTTTTGTCGTCCAGGTTCACGGGTGCCGGCGGCTTGGCGATGGGTTCCACCTCCGGAGCCGAGACGACTGGACTTAAGCCGGACTTCAGCGCGTTCACATCGCCCACGACGACTGCTCCGGCCATCGACGGGTGCAGATAGCACTGGTAGGGGTAAACGCCCTCTTCCTCAAACCGGTAGGAGCTCCTGTTGCCCTGGTCCAGCGGTTCCACAGACCCCCAAGCCATCAGAGCACCGGTGACGGTGTGGGGCACGGGATCCTTATTCACCCAGGTAACGCGCGTTCCGGGGTCCACATAGACAACGGTGGGCACGAACTGGCACTCCCCGATGGGCACCAATACGTCGCCGGCACCTTTGGCGGCGCTCAGCTTGTTCGTCGGAGGGTGACATCCGCCCCCTACGGCTGCAGTGGCTCCGATCGTTACGAGGCCACCCACCGCCAGCGTCAGGGCCACGATCACACGGGCCGAAGCTCTCATTCGACCTCCTTTTGATAGGCGCTGTCGTCTTGATAGGCGTCTCTGTTACACCGCAGCGACGCGATCGGTTCCCTCATCCAGACACCTAGCGGAGTGACTCGGCGATCGCGATGGCCGCGTCCAAGGAGAGTTCGGATTCCAGCCGATAGGTAACCCCTCGTTCCCACAAGAGCACATTGCCGGCGAGGCGAACGGTGTCTTCGGCGATGCGTCCGCTCTCATCCAGGTAAAGGAAAGAGTGTGGTGCGCCCGACAGCCAGTAAGCCGGCAGTCCCGACACCTCGGCCCCCCGAACCCGCGTCCCTCCCGCGGTGATTTTCTTGATCAGGTCGGGCCGGAGATGACCTTCGAACTGGCTCAGGATCAAACCGACGCCGGGAACGCGTGACCGAAGGCCAGGACGCGACCGATAAACGAGCGTGACCATCCCTCCCTCGGGGGGCTCACGCAGAAAGACCTCGTCGGGCGGTCCCAGGGCCGCCGGGACCAAGACCTCGAAGTCGACTTCCCCCGCGACCTGAGTCAGCGACGTTGGGATGCCGAGATCGAGCCGGCCTTCGGCGGGACTCGGCGCCTTCGTCTCGGTCTCGATCCGAATACCCGACACACCGAGCCAGTCCGCCACCGCGCGCCGCGCGGCGGGAAATGCGATCAAGCTTGCGGTCACGGCAACCAGCGCGAGGCCGGCCGCGGCGAATACGAGCGCGGGCCGCGTTCTCCATCCTGCACGGGGCAGGCGCGCGGGCGGAGCGAGTGGTCCTTTTTCGAGCCGGGCCGTCACCGCGCGTGCGACGTCGGGTGTCTCTGGAAATTCGACCTCCCGAGCCAGCCGTCTCAGGGCGCGCTCGAGCTCGTCGCGTTCCGGCACGCGCCGGCGCTCAGTCATCCCCGGCCCCCATCTCGCGCTCGAGTTGCCGACGCAGTCGTTGCAGCGCGCGGCTGAGCCGGGACTTGACCGTGCCGCGGGGACAGCCGAGGGCCGCGGCGGCCTCGGCCTCATTGAGATCCAAGAGGTACCGGTAGGTCAGGACCAGGCGGTCGGCTTCCGCCAGGCGGGCGAGCCCGCGCAACAGGATCTCCTGGTCCTCACGGGCGACGACCGCCTCCTCGGGAGATGGGGCCGCACCTCCCGAGGGACGGTCGCGCTCGGCGCGCAACGCGAGGCTGGAGCGCCGAACCGCGGAGCGCACCCGATTTCTTGCCTCGTTCGCCACGATCGCCAGCAGCCAGGGTCGGAAGTCGCTCCCAGCCTTGAACCGATCGAGTGCGAGGTAAGCCTTCACAAATCCTTCCTGCGCCGCGTCCTCGGCCTCGGCCGTGCCACCGGCGATCGCGTAGGCCGTCCTGAATGCAATGTCCTGGTGCCGCCGGACGAGCTGCTCATAGGCACCCTTGTCACCCCCACCAGCACGATCGACGAGTTCCCGGTCCTCCAGTGGACGGCCCTCCACCTTTCGTTTCCTGAAGTGAATACACCGCTGGTTGCCGCCGGGTTCCGACGGGGGCCTCTACGCATGGGCCTGGACGATCCCAATTTCCCACCCGCGGCCGCTAAAGCCGACTTTTTGTCACACCCCCCCTCTACGGTGAAGGGGATGGTGCGATTCATTCATACGGCAGACTGGCAGATAGGCCTCGGCCGGAAGTTCCTGGCCCCCGAGGCTCGCGCTCGCTACGCCGAGGCACGCTGTGAGGCGATCGCCGAGATCGGTCGGGCAGTGGAGGCGACCGACGCCGCTTTCGTCCTCGTCTGCGGGGACGTCTTCGAGTCCAACCAGGTCGATCGCCAGGTCCTCCGGCGGTCCCTCGAGGCGGTGCGGGCGATACCGGCCCCGGTCCTGATGCTGCCGGGCAATCACGACGCGCTCGATCCCGGTTCCGTGTATCTCTCTCCCACGTTTCAGCAGAGCCGGCCCGACAATCTCCACCTCCTCGACGGGCCGACCCTCGAGCCCGTCCCTGGAGTTGACGTCGTGCCCGTGCCCTGGCGCACGCGCAAGCCTCTGACCGATCTGGTTGCGGAAACCCTCGCGCGCCTACCCGCGCCGCAGGGCAAGGTTCGCGTTGCCGCGGCTCACGGTCGGGTCGACGAGCTTGCCCCCGATCCCGACGATCCTTCTTTGATCTCCGTAGCGGGCGCCGAAAGAGCGCTGGCCGATGGCGTCATCCATTACCTCGCCTTGGGGGACAGGCACTCGGTCACGTCCGTGGGTGCCACCGGTCGGATCTGGTACTCCGGAACTCCGGAGGTCACCGACTTCGACGAAGAGATGCCGGGCCACGTTTTGGTCGTCGAGTTGGCCGACGGTGCTTGCACCGCGCAACCACGCACGATCGGCAAGTGGACGTTTACGCGACACTTCGCCGACGTGTCGGACCAGGACCTCGACGGGCTGCGGGCATGGCTCGACGAGCTTCCCGACAAGTCACGCACAGCCCTGCGATTGGCTCTGAGGGGAACCCTGTCGCTCGCGGGTCGCGCCCGGCTCGACGAGCTGCTGGAGGAGTACAGCGAGCTCCTCGCGGGACTCGATGTGTGGGAACCGCAGAGCGATCTCTGCGTCCTTCCCGACTCGCTCGACGCGGATGACCTGGAACTGTCCGGGTTCGCGCGCACGACTCTCGACCATCTGGTGGATGTGTCCGGCGACGGCAGGGACCCGGTCGCCGCCGAGGCCCTGAGTTTGCTCTACCGGCTTTCCCGGAGCGCATGATGAAGATTCACCGCATCCGGCTCGAGCACTACCGCGGCGTCTCCGAACGAGAGATCGAACTCGCGCCGTGCGGCGTGACGGTGATCCAGGGCCCCAACGAGATCGGCAAGACCTCGCACCTCGAAGCGATCACGGTGTTGCTCGATTACAAAGACGACTCACGCAGCGAGCTGGTCCGCTCGCTACAGCCCTCCGGTCGCGATGAAGCCCCGGTGGTCGAGGTGGAGTTTGCCAGCGGCAGCTACCACCTCACGTACAGGAAGCAGTTTCTGAGAAGGCCTAAAACAGAGCTCGTGATTCACGCACCGGAAAGACAGACAATGACCGGCCGGCCCGCGCATCACATGGTTCAGAAGATTCTTGGCGAGACTCTTGACGAGGATCTGTGGCGCGCCCTGCGTATCGATCAGGGCGGCAGGCCCGAGCAGGCACAACTTGGCTCCATCCTGAGCCTTGGCGCAGCCCTCGACCGCGCTGCGGGTGAGGCGCCGGCCGGCGATTCGGACGTCGCGCTCTTCGATCGCGTCCACGAGGAGTACCTCCGCTACTTCACCGAACGGGGTCACCCGGCCCGCGCTCT
>JBHELF010000073.1:0-31493 GCA_046263155.1 Actinomycetota bacterium | reverse complement strand
CGGCCCCCCTCCACCGCTATCTCCATTAGCCGACCCACTCCCGGACGATCGATGGTGACGAATGGATTCGCGGGAACGAGCTTGCGCTCCTCGTACATCGCCAGGAACTTGCCGATGTCGTCGCGCGAAAAGCCGAAGGCGGTCTGCGATAGATCATTCGTCCCGAAGGAGAAGAAGTCGGCGTGCCGGGCGATCTCCTCCGCCGCGATGGCGGCGCGCGGAAGCTCGATCATGGTTCCGAATTCGATGTGCAAGTCCACTCCGGCCTCTTTGAGGATGTCCTGAGCAACCGGCTCGAGCTCGGCGCGCATCTGCTCCAGCTCTTCGGCGGTCGCAACCAGAGGGATCATGATCTCGGGCCTGGGATCTTTGCCCCGCTGCTTCAGCTCGACGGCGGCCTCGACGATCGCACGCACCTGCATCGCGTAGAGGCCGGGTTTCACGATTCCCAACCGCACACCGCGCAGGCCCAGCATGGGATTTGCCTCGTGGAGCTCCTCGACCTTTTGCAGAATGGTTCTCGCCTCGTCGAGCGACAGCTTGTCGTCTCGCAGGACGATCGTGCTCTCTCCGCGCTCCTCCGCGACGGCAAGGGCGACCGCTAGGTCGACTTGATTCGGAAGGAACTCGTGTAGCGGCGGGTCGAGCAGCCTCACGGTAACGGGCAGACCGTCCATAGCCTCGAGGATCTCGACGAAATCTCCCCGCTGAAGCGGAAGCAACTGCTCGTAAGCCAATTGCTCCTCCGCCTCGCTGGAGGCGAAGATCATCTTGCGGACCGCGGCGACGCGCTCCTCGCCGAGGAACATGTGCTCGGTCCGACACAAGCCGATCCCCTCGGCCCCCCTGGCGCGCGCGTTCGTCGATTGATCTCCCGTATCGGCATTGGCGCGCACCCTCAAACGCCGGGCTTCGTCCGCAAGCTTCATAAAGCGTTCGTACGCCGACCACAGCTTCGAGCCTCGGGCATCCTCGTCGCCGAGGATTGCGGCCTCGAGCACCGACGGCTCCGTCTCGAGTGCCTCGGCATAAACGGTCCCATCGCTCCCGTCGATGGTGATCCAGTCCCCCTCTTTAACCACCGTGTCGCCGACGCGGAACTGCCTGCCGGCCCTCTCGATGCGGATCGCGTCGGCTCCACAGACCGCGGGAATGCCCTCGCCGCGCGCCACGACCGCGGCGTGCGAATTGGTCCCTCCGGCAGACGTGAGGATCCCCTGCGACGCGACCATGCCGTGATAGTCGTCCGGGGTCGTCTCGCGGCGGACGAGTATCACCTTGTCGCCTTCCTCGGCGCGCGACTGCGCCTCGTCCGCGGTGAACACGACCCGACCCACCGCGGCGCCGGGAGAGGCGTTGAGACCGCGTGCCAGCGGCTCCTCCGACTTCTTGAGGTCCGCCTTGATCACGGGAGCGAACAGCTCGTCGAGCTTCCCCGCGGTGAGCCGATCGCGCACGACGGTGGTCTCGTCGACCAAGCCCTCGTCGAGCATGTCCCACGCGATCACCCATTCCGCCAGCGCGGTGCGTTTCCCCACGCGAGTTTGCAGCAGCCACAGGCGTCCTTGCTCGACGGTGAACTCGACATCGTTCATGTCCTTGTAGTGCGTCTCCAGAGACGTCAGGTGTTCCTGAAGTTGTCCCCAGGCATCGGGCTGCAGGCTGCCCATCTCTTGCAGCGGAATCGTGTTGCGGATGCCGGCGACGACGTCCTCGCCCTGAGCGTTCTGCAGGTAGTCGCCGTACGGTTTGTTCTCGCCGGTTGCAGGATCGCGCGTGAAAGCCACCCCGGTCCCCGAGTCCTCGCCCTTGTTGCCGAACACCATGGTCTGAACATTCACCGCCGTGCCGAGTGAATCGGGGATCTTGTTACGTCGCCGATAGTCCTGAGCCCTCTTGTTGCCCCAGGAACGGAAGACCGCCTCTATCGCGAGATGCAGCTGTTCGGTTGGATCCTGGGGAAAGGCCCGGCCGGCATGTTCCTCGACGATGTGTTTGAAGATCTCCACTAAACCCTTGAGGTCCTCGGTAACGAGCTCGACGTCGGTTTTCACGCCCTTGTGCTCGCGCGCCATCTCGATGGCTTCCTCGAAAAGGTCACCCTCGACCCCCATGACCGTCTTGCCGAACATCTGGACCAAGCGACGGTATGAGTCCCAGGCAAAACGATCGGATGACGTCTGAGCTATCAGGCCCTCGACACTTTCGTCGTTGAGACCCACGTTCAGGACGGTGTCCATCATCCCGGGCATAGAGAAGGGAGCTCCCGAGCGCACGGAGACGAGCAGCGGATCGCGGGGATCGCCGATCTGGCGTCCCATCTTTTCCTCCAGGACCTTGCGATGCTCGGCGACTTCGTCCAGCAGGCCCTCGGGCCAACTCTCGCCACCTTCGCGGTACGCGTTGCAGGCCTGCGTCGTGATGGTGAAACCGGGCGGCACGGGGAGGCCGAGATTGGTCATCTCGGCGAGGTTCGCTCCCTTGCCTCCGAGCAGGGCCTTCTGCGAGGCGTCGCCTTCCTCGAAGTCGTAAACCCACTTGGTCATGGCCCTATCAGTGTCCTCCCTCGGGCTCCCCTAGGTCGAGGTTGAGTTCCACTTGACCTCCCTCTTCCACGGTGGCAGTCCCGGAACCACGATGTCCGTAGGCGTCCCAGGCGTTGAGCGCCCATTCCCCTGCAGTCAAATAAAAGACGTAACGACCCTGGCCGTCGACCTGCACCTGGTCGACGGTGTCACCCGTGGCATTCTTCAGCTCCACCGTCGCCGTGTCCGCCGGTTTGTCACCGTGCACGGTGATCCTTCCGGAAAGCGTCATGCTCATTCGGCCATTCGCTCCTTTAGGTAGTCGAACACCTTTTCCAAAGGGATCCTGTCTTGGGCCATGGAGTCCCTGTCCCGTACGGTCACCTGTTGGTCCGACAGTGTCTCAAAGTCGACGGTGACGCAGTAAGGAGTACCGATCTCGTCCTGGCGGCGATAGCGGCGTCCAATGGAGCCGGTCACATCGAAATCCGTGACGAACTGGGACCTCAGCCGTTCCGCCAGTTCCTGGGCTACCGGATTCAGATCGGAATGCTTCGACAGCGGGAGGACCGCAACCTTGACCGGCGCTAGACGCTTGTCGAGCTTCAGCACGGTGCGCTTCTCCATCTTGCCCTCGGCGCTCGGCGCCTCCTCTTCTCGGAACGCGTCGATGAGAAAGGCAAAGGTCGGACGCTCCACGCCCGCGGAGGGCTCGATCACATACGGGATGAAACGTTCCTCCGTTTCGGGATCGAAATAGGAGAGGTCCTCGCCGGAACGTTCCGCGTGCGCCTTGAGATCGAAGTCCGTCCGGTTGGCAATGCCCTCCAGCTCCGACCATCCCATTTGAGGAAAGTTGTATTCGATATCGAAGGTTCGCTTTGCATAGTGAGACAGCTCATCGGCCTCGTGCTCGCGAAGCCGCAGGTTGGCCTCGCTGAGACCGAGGTCTTGGTACCAGTGCATCCGCTGCTCGAGCCAGTACTCGTGCCACTGCTCGTCGGTGCCCGGCTTGACGAAATACTCGATCTCCATCTGCTCGAACTCCCGCGTGCGAAAAACAAAATTGTGGGGAGTGATCTCGTTGCGGAAGGACTTTCCCTGTTGAGCGATGCCGAAGGGAATCTTTTTTCGAGCCGCCTGCTGCACCAAAGAGAAGTCCACGAACATCCCCTGCGCGGTTTCCGGCCGCAGATAGATGATGTGAGCCGAATCCTCGACCGGGCCCATGTGCGTCTTGAACATCAGGTTGAACTGGCGGGGATCGGTCCATGCCGGGCCCTGCCCACATTCCGGGCACGGCCGCGAGAGATCCATCTGGTCGGCGCGAAACCGCTTGTGGCAATTGGTGCACTCCACGAGAGGATCGGTGAAGGTCTCGACGTGCCCCGAGGCCTCCCACACCTTGGGAGACATAAGAATCGAGCTCTCGAGCCCCACCACGTCGTCGCGCAGCTGGACCATCGAGTACCACCATTGCTGCTTGACGTTGCGCTTCAGCTCAACGCCGAGCGGTCCCCAGTCCCAGGCGGATCGCAGTCCCCCGTAGATCTCGCTCGAGGGAAAGATCAAACCCCGCCGCTTGCACAGATTGACGATGGTGTCGATAGAAGCCCGTTCCATCGAGGCATCATAGTGACCTGCGTGATGAGGGAATCAGCCGAGCGAGCCGGAGGCGGGACTCATAGATAGTTCCATGGGGCTTGCCCTCATCGTCGTACTCATCCTTCTCCATGGGTTCTTTGTTGCCGGTGAGTTCGGCATCGTCACCGTGGATCGCGCCCGCGTCGAACAACTGGCGGAGAAAGGATCGCGACAGGCAAAGAGCACTCTGCGCGCGCTGCGCACGCTGTCGTTCCAGCTTTCCGGAGCGCAGCTGGGAATCACGGTCACGTCGCTGATCGTCGGCTTTCTGATCGAGCCCGTCGTTGCGCCGCTGTTCCGTCCCGCCCTGGCGGCTCCGGTCGCCATAATCGTGGGACTCATCCTGGCGACCAGTGTCGAAATGGTGGTTGCAGAACTGGTCCCAAAGAACCTTGCGATCGCCCGGCCTCAGGGCGTCGCGTTCGCCGTCGCCACGCCTATGCACCTGATCAACCTTCTCTTCAGGCCGCTGATCGTTGTGCTGAACTCGGCGGCCAATCTGACGGTGCGCCTCCTGGGTATCGAGCCTCGCGACGAACTACATGCGGTGCATTCATTGGAGGAACTCCAAATCCTTATCAGGTCATCAAGACGGGGCGGCGAACTCGGCGAAGAGGAGGCTGCTCTTCTGGCTCGATCCATCGATTTCAGAAAGAAGACGGCCGCCGATATCTTGATCCCGCGGGGAGCCGTAACAACCGTCGGACGCGATCAGACACTCGACGAGGTGATCCGCATTGCGCTCGATAGCGGGCACTCGAGGTTCCCGGTGATCGGCGAGGACATCGACGACGTCGTCGGCGTGATCCACATCAAGGACGTTTATGGCGTGGAGCGAAGCCGGCGTTCCAAGGTGAAAGTCGCGGAGGTAATGAGGGCCCCCCTGATCGTTCCCGAATCGCGGAGCCTCGCCGAGCTCCTCCGCGACATGCGACGCGAACGGACACACCTGACGACGGTCGTCGACGAGTACGGCGGGAACGCCGGGATCGTGACGCTGGAGGACCTGCTCGAGGAGATCGTGGGGGAGATCGAAGACGAGCACGATCCATCGCGTGCCGGAGTGCAACTGACACAGCCACCCTCCGGCATCCACATAGTCGGCGGCATGCTTCATCCCGACGAGCTCCGAGATCAGACCGGCTTCGCGATGCCCGAGGGACAGTTCGAAACGCTCGCCGGCTTCCTCCTCAGTCTTTTCGAGCGCATACCGGAACAGGGCGACCACGTCTCCCACGAGGGGTGGGAGTTCAAAGTCGTTGCGATGGAGGGGAACAGGATCGCGGAGGTATTGATGGTGGGTCCCTCGCGGCCGCGCGCCGAGGCGACGCGGTGAACCTCGGCTACCTGGCCGCGGCCCTAGGCCTACTTCTCGCAAACGGTTTCTTCGTAGGAGCCGAATTCGCTCTCGTCGCCGCGCGTCGAAGCAGGATCGAGCAGCTCGCCTCGGAGGGCGACGCGCGGGCCCGCGTTGCGCTTCGTTCGGTACAGGAACTGTCGTTCATGCTGGCCGGCGCCCAACTTGGGATCACGATGGCATCCCTCGGGCTGGGAGCCGTCGCCGAGCCGGCGGTGGCGGGACTTGTTGAGGGCGCCCTGCACCCGCTCGAACTCTCCCCCACCGCGCTTCACTCGACGGCCTTTGTCATTGCGCTGGCGATCGTCGTGTTCTTCCACATGGTCATCGGGGAGATGGCCCCCAAGAACATCGCCATCGCCGAGCCCGACAAAAGTGCCATGTGGGTCGCGGTTCCCTTCCGCCTGTTCACCACGGTCTTTCGGCCCTTCATCGGGCTGCTTAATTGGTTGGCGAACCTGGGGGTGCGAGCCCTGCGTGTCGAGCCCAAGGACGAGCTCGCGATCACGCACTCTCCGGAGGAGATTGCATCGTTGATCTCGGAGTCGGCCGAGAGCGGATACATCGATCCCTTCGAGCACCGGCTTCTCGCCAAAGTCATCGAGTTCCGGCAGCGGGACGCGGCATCGATCATGGTCCCACGTCCGGACATCGTCGCTCTTTCAGCTACCGCGACGGTATCGGAAGTGGAGAGGATGGCGGTCGAGACCGGGCATTCGCGAATCCCCATCTACCGGGACAATCTCGATCAGGTCGTCGGTTTCTTCCATGCAAAGGACTTATTGAAGCTGGCCGACGCGCCCAGGGAGACACCGCTTCCGGCGGGCACCATCCGGCAGATGCTGGTTGTGCCCGAATCTCGTGATCTGTACGCGTTGTTCCTCGACATGAGGCGAGAACGGCGGCACTTTGCCTTGGTAGTTGATGAGCATGGCGGGACGGCCGGGATCGTCACCTTGGAGGACCTGCTCGAGGAGCTCGTCGGTGAGATCCGCGATGAATACGACATCGCCGAGCCCGACATCGAACACCTCGCCCCCGACCGCTTCGTCGTGCCCGGGAACATGACCATTCACGAGGTGGGCGATCGCCTCGGTCTGGAGCTGCCCGAGGGCGACTACGAAACGGTTGCCGGATTCGTCATGGATCGCCTCGGTCGCATACCCAAACGGCGCGATGCCTTCGAGCACGAGGGTTGGCGGCTGCGAGTCCTGAGCATGCGTCGCCGCCGCATCCTGCGCGTGCTCATCGAACGGACGCAGGTCGCCTCCAACTTTGCGGAAGCCGATGACTCCCAATGATCACTGGGGCGGGGGCCGGCCGGCCTGCTGAATCAGAGCAGAATTGGCACGTTGAGAGGCCTGGCCGTGGTTTATGCGCAGTTGGGAACTTCTGCGTCACATTCGTTATGCCCCGGGCCACCATCGGCTCGGTCGAATCCAGGGCCACCTATGAGCACGTCGTCTCCAACCTCCCCATTCAGACGATCGTCGCCTCGACCGCCGAAAGCCTCGTCATCGCCGAATCCGCCGAAGATTGTGTCCTGACCTCCTCCTCCCCGCAGAGTGTCGGAACCTTCAAGCCCCCAGAGATAGTCACGTCCTCGGCCGCCCATGATCTCGTTGACGGCGTCCGCGCCTACCAGTCTGTCGAAGTCAAGACTGCCAATAACTCGTTCAATGTCATTGTGGACGTTGTCGTGCTCGAGCGACTCGAGGTCCACAGCACCCTCCCTGTAGTGGCCGTCGTTTGGCTCATCATCCAGAGTGACCCAAACACCTCTGAACCTCCGGCCGTAACTCACCGTGTCGCGGCCGGAGCCTCCCCAGACCACATCACTTCCGTCAACCGCTTCACGTTGAAAAATGAAGTCTCCGCCTTTGCCTCCCAACACGACGTCATTGCCCGCGCTTGACAGAACGCTGTCGCTTCCTGATCCAGCACAGATCAGGTCCCGGCCGCCACCGGGATCGATCCGGTCGTCGCCTGCCTTGGCAACGATGACATCTCTACCATTCGTGCCGCGCAGCACGTCGTCGCCCCCGCTGCCAACCAGGGTTGCGGTTTCACCTCTGCAGGTTTCGGCTGCTCGTGCCAACGAAAGCCACGCAGTGCTGAGGTACAGGGCAGTCAGGCAGAGGCCGAGGATGAGTGAGCGCGGAACGAAAGACCTACTTGCCAATATCACCTGGGTATTCCACCGACTTGGAGGTGAGCTTTCAAGTGCTGGCCTGTCAGATTTGACTGTCATACGCCAGCGAACCAAGCGTTAAACCGCTGGAGGGACCCGGCCGAAGCGGCGCTCCCGAGCCGCGTATTCGTCGAGGGCCGCGAACAGCGCATGGCGGTCGAAGTCCGGCCACAGAGTTTCCGTGAAATAGAGCTCTGCGTAAGCCGACTGCCACAGGAGGAAATTCGAGACTCGCATCTCCCCCGACGTCCTAATAAGAAGGTCGACATCGGGGACGTCGGGGGCGTAGAGGTTGGCGGCGATCGGACCTGCGGCGGCGGCATCCTGGAGCTCCGCCCGGCCCCCGTAGTTGAAGCACACCAGGAGATCCAGCCTGTCGTTGCCGGCCGTCAGCTCCTCCGCGTCGCGAAACTCATCGAGGACCTCCTGAGGCACGGGCTCGATCCGGCCGATCCGACGAATCCTCACTCGTCGCTCGTTCAGATCATCGCGGCGCTGGCGCAGCAAGGCGCGGTTGAAACCGAGAAGGAAGTCCACTTCCTCTTGCGGACGCCACCAGTTCTCGGTTGAGAAAGCGAACACCGAGAGGTAGCGGATTCCTGCTTCCAGCGCTCCGTCGACGACATCGAACAGGGCGCGCTCGCCTGCTTCGTGGCCCTTCGTGCGCGGGAGGTTGCGCTGCTCCGCCCAGCGGCCGTTCCCGTCCATGATGATCGCGACGTGGCGCGCTGCAGTCGCCCGGCGGGGGGCGACGGGCGACTCTTCTGCCATCAGGTGAAGGCGAGAAGCTGCAGGCTCCGAAGCGGCCGCTCGAGGTGGTACTCGGCGTAGCGCCGCAGCGCGTCGGTTATCTCCACGGCGGCGTCGACGTCGCCCGGCTCACCGAACTCCCCGCCCAACAAACGCCGCAACAGATCGATGCGGTCCCCGGGTAGCCGTAGCGCGGATTCATCTTCCGACCAGCACGCCCGACACAGCGCGCCGCCGAGAGGAGGGCTGAAGGCCGACAAAGCTTCCTCCTCCCCGCAGCCGGCGCAGACGCTCAGCTGCGGGTGATAGCCACAGATCGAGAGGAGCTTCACCAGGAAGGCGGGAACTACCGTGGTTCCCTTGTCCTCCGAGAGAGCCTGCAACCCTCCGACCAAAAGCGCGTAGGTGGAGGTAGCGCGCTCCCGGTCGGGCGTGATCTTCTCGACCAGTTCGACGAGGCTGGCGGCCGCCGTCAGCCGACTGTAGTCGTCGCGCACCGACTTGTTCGAATCGATGATGTCGACCGCGGTCACGGTGTCGAGGTCTCTGCCCCGATAGAGCATGAGTTGGGCACGCGTGAAGGGCTCCAAGCGGCCTCCGAAGCGGCTCTTTGTCTTTCGGATGCCCTTGGCGACGGCTCTGAGTTTTCCGTGGGCGCGCGTGAACAAGGTGACGATGCGGTCGGCCTCGCCCAGCTTCATGGTTCGCAGGACAACGGCCTCGTCTCGATAGAGGCCCGGCATGTTTCCAGACTAGCGGGGCCCGCTGTCTTTCTTCAGGGTTTAGACGATGCCGATGCGGAGGTTGCGGACCTGCTTGCGTCCGCCCTCGTCGACGACCTCGAAGGTGACCCGCTGGCCGGGCCGCAGGAAGCGAAACATCGGCGAGGAGTCCATGGCCGTGGCATCGACCTCGTAGGTCGTCTGCCCGTCGTCGCCGACGAGCATTCCCGACCGGGTGAGGGAGTCGTACGTCTTAACGGTCGCCTGCGGCATGCCTCAAGAATAGGCGAGGGCTGACCCGCTACCCCGGTGCTTCAGTCGACGGTGAAACCCAGCCGGTCGAGCGACTGGGCCCGGCGCTGCCAGTCCGGCTCGACCTTCACTCGGAGGTCGAGGAAGACCTTCCGACCGAAGAGGACCTCGATCTCCTCGCGCGCTTCCGTGCCGGCGGCCTTGAGGGTCTGGCCCCCCTTTCCGATCACGATTCCCTTCTGCGAATCGCGTTCGACGAAGATATAGGCCTGGATTTCCAGAAGGCCATCGTCTCGCTCCGAGAACTCCTCCGTTACAACCGCGATCGAGTGGGGTAGCTCCTCGCGGGCGCGCGCCAGCAACTTCTCGCGCACGAGCTCGGCCACGAAGATCGGCGGCGGTTGGTCTCGGTCGGCATCGGGCGGGTAATACATCGGGCCCTCGGGCATGCGGGACGACACAAGATCACGGAGCAACTCGATGCCCTCTCCCGACAGAGCCGAGACGGGCACGAACTCATCGAAGTCACCCAATCCGGTCGCCGCGGTTAGGGCCGCGGCCACCTGGGGCCTTGTCAGCCGATCGATCTTGTTCACAACGCAGAAGGTCGGGCGATCCATCCCTCGAAGATCGGACGCGACCTTCTCGTCCCCCCGACCCACGCCTGCATGTCCATCCACGACGAGCAGGGCCAAATCGACGTCGGTCCAGGCGTTCCTGACCACCTGGTTCAATCTCTTGCCCAGGAGAGTTCGCGGCTTGTGATAGCCCGGCGTGTCGACGAAAACAACCTGCGTTTCCGCGGTCGTGAGGATTCCCCGGATCGCGCTCCTCGTCGTCTGCGGTTTGTCCGAGACGATGGCCACCTTGCCGCCGACTAGCGCGTTGACGAGCGTGGACTTGCCTACGTTCGGTCGACCTACGACGGCTACGAAACCGGATCGAGATCCAGAAACCGGCGTAGCCGCGCTAGCGCCCAACCGCCGGTTCGCCGGTCGCCGGAAGTTTGGTAATGACTACCTTTTGAATGCGCCGACCCATCACTTGTTCGGTCACGAATTCAACCGAGTCGTAACGAACGGTTTCACCCGGCGCGGGGACCCTGCCGGTCAAGCCGAAAACGAGGCCCCCGACGGTGTCCCATTCCTCGTTTGGAAGATCGATCTCGAGCAACTCGTTTACGTCGTCGATCGGAGTCCTTCCATCGACCCGGACGCGGTTGTCGCCGAGCGGCTCTACGAGAGGCTCCTCTTTGTCGTACTCGTCGACGATCTCACCGACGATCTCCTCCAGGAGGTCCTCGATGGTTACGAGTCCGGCAGTTCCCCCGTACTCATCGACAACTATCGCCATGTGAACGCGCTGCGCCTGCATCTCCCTCAGAAGCTCGGCAACCTTCTTCTGCTCCGGCACGAATGTGGGCGCGCGGCCGATGGTCGCTACCTTGTCGGATCCCTGGGATTGGCGGACCCTCCCCATGACGTCCTTCGCATAGAGGACTCCCACGATGTTGTCGGTATCGCCCTCGTAAATGGGGATCCTGGAAAAACCGGCATCGAGGATCTTCGGTAGAGCCTCGTCGAGGCTCTCGCTCGACTCGATCACGACCATGTCGGGGCGAGGCACCATGACCTCGCGGACCACCGTGTCGCCGAATTCGAATATGGAGTGGATGAGCTCCCGCTCCTCCTCTTCGATCTCCTCCTCTTCCTCCGCGACGTCCACCATGTGCCGGATCTCTTCCTCGGTGACAAAGGGGCCCTTCGGCAGACCGCTGCCCGGCAGCAAGACCATCAGAGCGTTGGCGAGACCGAGCAGTAGCGCGCCGAGCGGTTGGAGCAAGGTCCCAAAGAATTGGAGAGGTCGAGCGAGCCGAAGGGCGGCGCTCTCGATCCTTTGAACGGCGAAGGTCTTTGGCACCACCTCCGCGAGGACGAACACGAGAATGGTCATGCCGATCGCCGCGACGAGTTGACCGAGCCCGTCCAATCGCCTGATCACGAGCACGGTGGCGAGCACGGTGGCGGTGACGTGTGTCCCGACCATTAACAAGAGCGAGACATTCAGATAGGGGGCCGGGTTCTCGACGACCTTCACCAGAGCGGCGGTCGCTTTGGACTGACGTTCCTGGTCGAGGTGATGGGCTCGCACCCGGCTCATCCGGGCGATCACCGTTTCGGCGACTGCTCCCAGCGCGCCGAGGAGAAGCAACAGGGCGATGATGACGACACGCCAGACATCGCTCATCGCAAGGGTGCGCCCTCGAAGGAATCCAGCAGCTCGCGCTGCCTTCGCTCCATACGCGCCTTGTCCTCCTTGCCTTGATGGTCGTATCCGAGCAAATGAAGTATTCCGTGGACTACTAACGTGTCCAGCTCGCGGTTCAAGGGGTGTCCTATCTTCTGCGCGTGTTCCTCGGCCACGCCCGGACAGACCACGACATCTCCCAACAGAGTCTCGTCCTCACCATCCTCCAACATCGGAAACGCGAGCACGTCGGTCGCGTAGTCATCGCCCGCAAACCGATGGTTCAGCCGTCGGATGTGATCGCGCGTGACGAAGAGGATAGATAGCTCGGTGGCGTCGGAGGCATCCTCTTCCGACAGAGTATGACGGGCGAGCTCAACGGTTCGCACTTCGTCGATGGGCGAGCCCTGCTCGTTGGCAACGAAAACGTCCATGCGGCTTATCCCCGGGCCGCTTCGGTATAGACGCGGTACGCCTCCACTATCTCCTGGACGATCTTATGTCTGACGACGTCGCGCGCGTCGAGATGTATGAACTCGACCCCGGTTATGTCGGTGAGGATCTCCTCGATGACGACAAGACCAGACCGAGCACCGGTCGGGAGATCGACCTGGGTAATATCGCCGGTCACGACCGCCTTCGAACCGAACCCCAGTCGTGTCAAGAACATCTTCATTTGTTCGGGTGTCGTGTTCTGAGCTTCGTCCAGGATGATGAAGGCGTCGTTCAACGTGCGCCCACGCATAAAGGCGAGCGGAGCGATCTCCACGGTGCCCTGCTCGGCGTAACGCTGGAAGCGGTCGGGTTCCAGCATCTCGTAAAGCGCGTCGTACAGCGGTTTCAGATAGGGATCGATCTTCGCCGCAACATCCCCGGGGAGGAAGCCCAGTCGTTCGCCGGCCTCCACAGCGGGGCGCGTAAGAACGATGCGGGAGACCTCTCCAGCCTTCAGCGCACGGATGGCCATGGCCACCGCCAGGTAGGTCTTTCCACTTCCCGCAGGGCCGATACCAAAAACGATCGTGTTGTCTCTTATCGAATCGACGTATCGCTTCTGTCCGATCGTCTTGGGACGAATGGGCTTACCTGCGTGAGTAACAACGACGGTATCGCTCAGGACTTCTGAAGGGGACGTCTCGTCGTCGCTCTTGATCATCTCTATCGATCGTCCGACGGCGTCGGCCGTGAGGACGTGACCGTGATCCAGGAGACTCAGGAGCTCTTCGAACAAATGCGCGACCCGCTCGGTCTCCTCGGGCCGGCCGGTGAGCGTGATCTCGTTCCCGCGCACGAGGATCTTTGTTTCGAATGCGTTCTCGATGATCTTGAGCAGTTCGTCGCGCGCGCCCACCAGTCTGACCATGTCGTGATGACCGGGAACGAGGATTTTTATCTGGGGATTAGTGAGCATGAATCGTTAGGACTAGTTTACCCGTGCTTTTGTACTCGACGCCTGCATTTCAACCTGGGGGCCAATCCATCGCACGCCCCCCGATCAGATGGAAATGCAGATGATGCACGCTCTGGCCCGCGTCCGGCCCGATATTCGTCACCACGCGGTAACCGCCGTTCAGGCCCTCCTGCGTCGCAATCTCGTTGATGGTTGCGAAGATCTCCGCCAACAGATTCCCGTCAGAGTCGGTCAGATCGGCGGCGGAAGCGATGTGGCGTTTCGGGATGACCAGGACGTGCGTCCTCGCCGCGGGGTTGATGTCACGAAAGGCCACGATGTCGCCTCGGTTCACGACGATGTCGGAATCGACTTCTCCGGCTGCGATCTTGCAAAAAAGACAGTCCGTCACGCGGCCCTCCCCCTTACCCCGTCGGCACGAATCTCTTCCGCAACAACGTCGACCATCCGGCCCAGCAATCCTTCAGCCGAGAACCACACGCGCACGTAGTCGTCCGTTTGTCCCGAGCAAATAGATTCCTCTTCCACGGACCGCTCGTCCTCGACGAGCACCTCCAGGCGCCGGCCGAGGTGGCCCTCTAGGAACCGTTTCCGTATCTCGGCTCCTTGCGAGATCAAGCTCTTGGATCGATCCCGCTTCACATCGGGATGAACAGCATCTGCCATCGCTGCCGCGGCGGTGTTCTCCCTAGCTGAGTATCTAAAAACATGCAGCTTGGAAAATTGAACCCTCTCGACCAGCCTCTCGGTAGCGGCGAACGCCTCTTCGGTCTCCCCAGGAAAGCCGACGATGATGTCCGTGGCCAAGGCCACGTCCGGAATCGCGTCCTGGACGCGCTCCATTGCGGAGATGTAGTCGGCGGCTCGATAGGGCCGGTGCATAGCGGCGAGAATTCGATCGTCGCCCGACTGCAAGGGAACGTGCAGATACCGACAGACCCTCGGCTCGTCGCGCATGAAGTCGACCACCTCATCGGTCAGGTGGCGGCACAGGATCGAGGAGAGCCTCAGCCTCAAGACGCCGTCGATATCTAGCAGACGTCTCATCAGGCGGACCAGGCTCCTTTCGTCCCCTCCGCGGTCGTACTCATACTTGCCGAGATGAACCCCGGTCAGCACGAGCTCCCGAGCTCCCGCTTCGACGCGCGCTCTGGCCTCTTCGACCAGCGCCTCCTCATTCATCGAACGGAGAGCACCACGCGTCTTTGGAATGATGCAAAAGGTGCACCACTCGTCACACCCGGTCTGCACTTTGAGATTCGCTCTGACCCGATCCGAGGCCGAAGGAGCCCGACGCAGCCCGCCGATCTGTAACAGCGGAGCCAGCGAGCTCTGGGCCCCTAATACCTCGGCGAAACGTTCCTTCTCATCGTTTCCGAAGACGAAATCCACACCTTCAATGGCCTCTACCTCGGCCCGGTCGGAGACCGCATAGCAGCCCATAACAACGACCTTCGCGTCGGCGTGCGCCCGCACGGCCCGGCGAATCGCCATTCGTGACGCCTTCGTTGCCTCGCGCGTGACGGTGCACGTATTGATTACAACTATGTCGGGGCTCTCCTCGGATCCCGCAAGCGCGACGCCGGCCCGGGCAAGATCGTCGGCCATCGAATCCGACTCGGCCTGATTGAGCCTGCATCCAAGCGTCGTGAATGAGACCTTGGGTCGGCTCATTCTCGCAACACCTATCCGATCACCCCGAAGTGATAGAGGACTGCAGAAGCCGCGACGACGGGAGCGAGCTCGGTACGGAGGATCTTGCTTCCCAACGAGACGGTGCGAGCGTCGTGAAGCGCCTCGACCTCCGAGGATTCCAGCCCTCCCTCGGGTCCGACGACGAGCCCGACCCTGTCGGCCTGCGCGGGCAGCGCCTCGCGAAGCGGCGTAGTCGCTTCCTCCCAGAGAACGATTCCGAGCTTCTCCTTGGAGAGCTTGTCGGTCAGCTCCGGAAAAGTCAGCACGCCGACGGTCGTCAGCCACGCGCTGTGGGACTGTTTTGCCGCGGCGCGCGCGATGGAGTTCCAGCGAACGGTTAGCCGCTGAGCCTTGCCCTCGTCCCAGACGGCTACCGAGCGACGGGCCGGAAACATCCAGACCTCGGCGGCACCCAGCTCAGCCAGTCGTTGAACCACCTCGTCGTTGCGGTTTTTCTTCGCGGCGGCTTGGTATACGGCAAGCTCGGGCGCGGCCCTCGCTTGCCCCTCGACCTCTTCGAGCCGAGCCTCGACCACCTCGCCACTCAGCTTGCTTAGCGTGCAGCGGGCGATCCGCCCTCTGCCGTCCGTGACGGTCGCTTCGTCGCCCCTCGTCAACCGCAGCACGAGAACTGCATGACGCGTCTCGTCGGGAGGAAGGGTCACGACGGATTCGCCCCATGCCTCCGGGGGAGCCCAGAACCATGGCGATCTGACGATCAACTAAAGACCTGCTTGATTCGATCGAGGAATCCGTCCCCGCGAGGAGAGACCTTTTCCCCGCGCATCTCGGCCAATCTTTGCAACAATTCGGCCTGCTCTTCATCGAGTTTGCCAGGCGTCTCGACCTTGAGCAGCACAACTAAGTCGCCGCGCTGACGCCCGTCGAGGCGCGGCATGCCCCGACCCTTCAGGCGAAGCACCTCACCCGACTGAGTACCCGCGGGTATCTCCAAGGGCTCCTCCCCATCCAAGGTGGGAACCTCGACATGTCCGCCTAGAGCCGCGACGGTCATCGGGACCGGCACCTCACAACCGAGATCGGGACCCGCGCGGCGAAAGAGCTCGTGTGGCTGAACGCGGACCACTACGTACAGGTCTCCGGCACGACCGCCGCGGACCCCCGCCTCTCCTCGTCCGCTAACGCGCAGCTGAGCGCCGTCCTCGATGCCCGGCGGGACGCGCACGTTCAAGGTCTCGGCCGACCGGACTCGCCCGCGGCCCGCGCAGGCGCGGCACGGATCCACTACCTCCTGGCCGGTCCCTCCACAGCGGGGGCACGTGGTGGCCGTCATCACATTTCCGAAGACGCTTCGGCGCACCTCGCGCATCTCGCCCGTGCCCCCACAATCAGAACAGCGCACCGGGAAAGTGCCGGCCGCGCTTCCCGTTCCGTCGCATTCCGAACACTCAACGAGAGTCTCGAGCTCGACATCACGCTGGACGCCCGAAGCGGCCTCCTGCAAGGTGACCTGCACCTCGGCCAGGATGTCCGCTCCGCGGGTCGGTCCCCGTCTTCGGGTCGATCCCCCCACGCCTCCGAAGAAGCTGGCGAACAGGTCCGAGATACCGCCGAAGTCCGCGAAGGCGCCCGCGTCTACTCGCTCGTCCCCGAACGCGTCGTATCGCTGACGCTTTTGAGGGTCCGACAACACCTCGTACGCCCGCGATACCTCTTTGAATCGTTCTGTGGTCGCCGGGTCCTCGCGGGTCGCGTCCGGATGGAGTTCACGGGCGAGACGGCGATAGGCACGCTTGATCTCGTCCGCGGTGGCATCGTGGGAGATGCCGAGAATCTCGTAGTAGTCGGGTGGCATCGCCTTTTTACAGGCCGAGCTCGGTAAGCATGCGGCCGAGGTTGGCCGCTACCTCATAGACCGCCGGAATGGCGCGCCGGTAGTTCATTCGGGTAGGACCGACGACGCCGAGTGATCCGAGGGCACTTTCATCCGAGCCGTACGGCGCTGTGATCACCGCGCAATTCTGCATCTCCTCGGCTTCGTTCTCCGATCCGATTCGCACCGACAGGCTCGGCTCTGCCACTGCCTCGGCCAGAACCTCGAGCAACAGTCGCCGGTGTTCCAAGGCTCCGATCACCTGCCGAACGGTTTCGAGATCGGCGAACTTATCTTCGTCCACGATGTTTGCCGCTCCCTCGAGGAAGACGCGTTCCGTGTCTCGCTGGGCAAATTCCTCCATCAGCGCGGACGCCACGCTGCCCACCGCGTCGCGCAGCTCCAGCGGAAAGCGCTCTGTCGAAGCCGCGATCGTCGCGGCGGCCTTGTCGAGTGGGTGGCCCAGGATCAGCCGGTTCAGCATGTCCGCCGCATTTTCCAGTTGGACATCGTCCATAGACTCGGAAACTTTCAAGGGGTGGTTGAATACCCGGCCGGCGTCGCTGACCACGACCAGCATGGCGCGTCCCGGCGCCAGACCCACGAGCTCGACATGACGGACGGTGGCCTGTTCGAGCGCAGGTGCGAAGACCATCGCAGCGCTATGGGTGAGGTTGGAGAGCAGCTCGGCTGTGTTGCGTAGAGCATCCTCGAGCTCCCACCGCGGCTCCCCGAAGAAGCGCCGTACCTCCTGGGCGGTTCCGGCCGGCAGTCGGGCATCTCGGGCCCAGGTATCGACGAAGTAGCGATAGCCGGCATCCGTCGGCACGCGACCGGCCGAGGTATGCGGCTGGTAGATGAAACCCTGCTCCTCGAGGGCACCCATCTCGTTGCGGACGGTTGCCGGCGAGACCGCGAGGCGGTAGCGGTCGACCAGCGTCTTGCTCCCAACGGGATCGCCCGAGGACACGTAGTGCAACACGATGGCGCGCAGGATCGACGCCTTGCGGTCGTCCAAGGAGGCCCGGTTTTCCATGGTGCGATCGTACCCGTAGAGACGCGCTTTTAGCACTCTTGGGGTCCGAGTGCTAGACGCTCAGCCGATCATCCCGGCGAGGCTCACCTCGTGGTCTCGGCCCCCGCAGACAGGGCATCTCGGAAGGAGGCCCGTGGCGAGCTCCGTGGCACAGCTCGGGCAGCGCCCTCTGTGCTCCAGCAGGTTCTGGCCGTCGGCGAGCGTCCCGTCCACCGCCAGAACCGCGCCCGTGCTCCAGGCGACGTGGACAACGTGATCGTTGTCGCAGCGATATTCATCGGTGCCCTGGAAGGAGCCCCAGCGGGACGTAAAAGTCAGACCGCAGTCCCTGCAGGTGAGGTTCCCGAGATAGGCCACGGGCCACAGCATAAGAGCGAGATCAACGCGGAAGGTTGCGTGGACAGGACAACGTCGTATCAAAAGGAGGCGTTGCATCCACCGTACGCATCACGTCGAACACGCTCGTCTCGTCCTCCTCGGCCGGTCCGGCAAGGGCGAACGCGGTGGCGCTGAAGACCCTGCTGCAAGGGGCCAACCCAAACGCACGTGCAGGCGCGCGCAGCACAATTAACGAGCCCCTCTGTTGCACTGCCACGGGGAACTTCTCGTCGGTGTGATATCCGACGGCTATCGCCCGGCCGTTCAGATTGCTGATCTGGTCGTTGTTATCGAGCATTCCCCCGAAGGCTCGGCGACTGCCTGTGGCGTCGGACTCCAGCGAAACGTGAAAAACCTCGCTGTCGGTTGCGAAGCGCAGCAGGTACTGCAACCTCTCGGCCGCGGCACGAGGCATTAAAACCGACTCGTTGTAGCCCTCCAATGCGCCGATCATGAACGCGGCGTCTGCGCGGGCAAGGCGAATGGTTGCGACCAGTTCTTTCCCTTCCAAAGCCAAGTCCGCATGCCTGAGGTCGAGTCCTCGTAGGACCTCGCCGGTGACTCGGTTCGGCCAGGTCGCATCGCCGAGCGGATCGACCCGGCCTCCCCTCGGCACAGGGACGGCGACGGCCGATTCAGACGCGAGCAGCGAGGGCCCGGAGACCTGCTTGGCGAACAATGTGAACGGCTTTCCTTTGGGCGCGGTCGAATCGGGCGGAGACGCGAACGTGCTGTGGTTGTCCATGAACGCAACGCCCAGTCGCCCCGCCCGGTCGATTCCGACGTCGATCAGGTCGAGCAGGGAACGATCGTCGTCCCCCTCCTCACCCTCGGCGCACCCCGCACCCCGCGTGCAGATGTTCCCGGTGTGCGTGATGCGATGACTCGCCACGCCCGTTGCCACCAATGGGGAGGGACTCAAGGCATTCGGCAACACCGCCGCGTACGCATGCCACGGCGTCCCCTGTGGAGCCTCGTCGGAGGGGCCGTCAAATTCCTCGGTTCCCATGTAGACGATTCCTATCCGTCCGCCATCTCCCGCGACGACCGAGGCGAAGATCGCACTTCCGACGTCGGGCAAGCTGATCCGGAGCTGGGGGCTCCACCGAGAACCCGGGCGGCCCCCGCGCTCCGGGTTGTTACGTGGGTCGCGGATCGCAGAGAAGCTGTAATAGACGACGCCGTTGTCAACCCAGGTGGCATAAGCATTGCCTTGGTCGTCGAGGGCCAGCCACGGAAAAATGGACGGAACATCGCTGCTGACACGAGTGGGTACCCACGCCGACGGTTGTTGGTAGTCGGGACCGAACGCAGTCCCGACCCAAAAGCCGTTGCCGTTCTTGAAGGCTTGGTAGATCCATCCGGCACCGGGTCCCTCCGAGTTGTCCACGCGGATGGGCCCGCTTTGATTAACGGTGAGCAGTTGAGGAACAGGTTGAGGGATGGGCACCCCGTCGCTATCGATTCCCTGTATGTATTGGCCGCCCGCGGACGCGCTGTGATACGCAAAGAACGCTTCGATCTGTCGTGCCTCGACGGAGATGAGCCCCGGTCTGGCCGCGGCGATCCACTCACGGTCAGTGTCCGTCGTGGTGTTTGTGACGGCGTATTGCCGGCTCGGGGGAAACGTATCGCCGTGATCCGTGGAGCTCGCCAGTGCCTCGGCGGCCGACACAGCCAGTGGAATGACCTCTTGATCGGCGAAATAGACGATGCCCGTGAAGGGGTTGACCTCGTTCTCGGTGTCGCCGCCGCCACCGCTCTGACAATTCGGTCGGCTCCGTTCGGGACACATCGGATCGAACAACAGTCGAAAGCTGGCACCTCCATCGGTTGATCGACTGAGCTGACCGATATTGAACTGGGAGGTAAGTGGCCAATCTATGAAGATCCGGTTGGGGTCGATGGCTTTGCGTTCGGATCCGGGAAGCAGGCGTTCCATCGTGATCTGGGGTTCCGCCCCCAGAAAATGAGCCGAAACTATGGTGGAGGGAGCAAACGAGACCTTCGTGGTCGGATCAAAGACTGCCCCGGCGCCCTTCTCGATCCTCCCCTTCCCTGAAAGAAAAGTGGCGACGCCCTGGTAGTCGGTATTGCTTGCTGCGATATAGCGCACCACGATCCGGTAGTCGCCGGAGGCCTCGGGGACAATCACCTCCTGGCGAGTGACTGGTGGGCTATCAAAGCCCGACGCGACTTCGGCCCCAGTGTCGTCGTCATAAACCGAAAAGCGAAGGTGGTCCTTAGGGGAGGCCCATGCCACCACTATTCGCGCCCCGCCGGTGCGGTCCTTCCAGTAATCCTGGGGCACGGCGACGCGCAGTCTGAATTCGTCGCAGGTAGCCGCCGGTTCGGAACAATCTCCGAACAAGGCCGAAGCCACGGCCACCGGGCCGGACCATTCGACTACCGGATGAGAGGGTCCGATGCGACCCGATTCCGGGACCGCGGCCCTCGACTTGCTTCCGAGGCCTCCCGCGAGGAGGACCAGCAAAGCAAGCGTGGCGCCAACGCGAGCGGCCGTCCCGCGAACCCCCATTGGCTATCAATTGGCGGCCGCGGCGTCTGCCCCTTGTGGCCCCGAAGCTACAGAGGCAGAATGGCGCCCGTCCGAGAAACTCAACGGGGGGAGGCCTTAGGTGATCTGCCCGATCTGCCGCGAGAACATAAGTGGCGCTACACCGCAGCAGGAAGTCAAGAACTTTGTGAACCACGCGCTAACACAGCACAGAGACGCGACCGACGGAACAGAGGTGCCGACCCAGCAGTAGGGAGTCGGAGTCTTCTAGACCTCAGCAAGCAGTTTCGCAGCGGTTTCGGCCTCGCGCACCGATCCCAATAAATCAAAGATCGCGGCCGCGGAGTTGAGAACGCGCTCGGCTTCGTCCTTTCGGTCCATATCAAGCAATCGCTCCCCCAGGAGGAGCTCTGAGTAAGCACGTTCCCAGGGAGCTCCCAGCTCGGCGAATCCCTCCGTCGATCGATGAAGCAGCATCAAACCGTCGTGATCGTCCGACTCCAGGAGCACGATTCCTTCCAGGCGATCCGCAAAAAGGGGAAGGGCACGCAGTTCACCGATCTCGGCCTCGTCGCGAGCTCGTGCGATGACATCGCGTGCACCGACCCAATCCCGCTGCGCGATGAGGATCTCGGTAAGAGCCTCAAGATGCGCCGAGAGGAAATAACTCCGCTCGGTGGTCAGCCAGCCACGCGCCTGTTCGTAGCCGCCGCGATGAGCGACCGCGCGTGCCGGTAGGCCCAGGTATGAATTGAACCTACGTCCGGCCGCTTGGCTATGACGATTGAATTCATCCACAACGTTCAAGTAACGAGCAACGCGCTCCGGTTCTGCGCGTAACTCGCTACACAGAAGTGCAACTCCGTATGCCCACATCGCGAGCGGCCCGGGGAGCGCCCCGTGCTCCGCCTGCAGCCGTTCGATCTCCGCTTGGCCCGCCAGCGCGTCATCCCACGCTCCCACGAAGAACTGCGCATAGGTGCGCTCCACCAGGTTGTGCAGGTAGCTCCCGGCATCGAGACCGCGTGAACGCTCAATCCCCTGACGGGCGAACTCGATCGCGCGCCCGTAGTGGCCGACCGTCCGGCAGCTCTCAGCCGTCATCGCGTAGGCGTCCGCAACCTCTCGCACATCACTGAACGATGGGACGAGCTCCACTCGCTTACTGTCGAGTCGATACATCTCCCCCCAGCGCCCCTCAGCCATCAAAGAGACGACGGCCGCGTCGATCGCCACCGAGGCGAGATCTCCATTACCTATGCGTTCGGCGATCGCAAGCGCCTCGCGCGCGTAGTCCTCGCCGCGTTTCTCGTACCACACGCCTAAGAGGAATGCTTTGCTCGAGAGAAGCAAGGAACGATCTGCTGAGTCGATGTCTCCAGCAGCGGCAAGCCCATCATCGATAAGCTCGGCAAGCTCCCCGACGTCGGGAAGGTTCTCCATCGTTCCGCGCCATCGTGTGGGGACGATCGTTGCTTTCGCCGCCAGATGCGCGAACACCGGTGTCTGTGATGCATCGTTCGGGTCGATCTCGCGCATCGCCGCGCGATAGGCCTCCCAGGCTCCATCGCTCTTGAACGTGAGGACATAGAGATCGCCCAGCTCGTCTAGCGCCTCCACTCTTTCGGCACCTTCGGTTGAGAGCTCCACCGCCCTGCGTCCGAGGCTCTCGGCCTGGGCGATCGCGAAGCGCTGCAACGCGTTCCGGGCCGCTTCGAGGCAATAGGAACGAGCCCGGACGCGCGCCTCCTCGCCGCCCAGGAGACGGAATCCCCGCTCGTAATGGTGAGCGATCACTTCCGCGAGCTCGTTAGGCCTCTCGACGGTCTGCTCGATCCACCCCGCCACGGCGACATGTGCCGCGCCGCGCGCCTTCCGGGGCAGGCTTTCGTAGGCAACATCACGCGTCAGCAGATGCTTGAAGCGGTATTCGGTCTGCCCCGCGACGGCCGAAGTCAACTTCTCGTTGATGAACTCGCGGCGTCTGAGCTTCTTGAGAATTGCCTCCGTGTCCCTGTCGGGGGTAAGCCTGCGTAGAGCTCCGTCCCAGAAGGTGCGGCCGACGACCGCCGCCAGCTGGATCGCGGCGCGCTCGTCGGCCTCGAGCAAATCGAGACGCGCCAGAATGACTGCCTGGACATTGTCGGGAATTTGAACTTCGGAGACCTCTGCCCCTAACTCCCAACCCTCGTCTCGATGGACCAGAGAGCCCTCATCGACGAGGCGGCGAAGGATCTCCTCAATGAAGAAGGGATTTCCCTCGGCCGACGTAAGTATCCGCTCTTTCAGCGTCGCCGATAGCGAACCCGTCTTGAGCAGCTCGGAGACCAGCTGATCGCTTGCCTCCTCGGGCAACGCATCGAGATGGATGGCCGAATAGGCATGCAACGAGGACATCCATTCCGCGTGCGTGGTCATCAGATCGGGCCGCATGGAGCACACGAAGAGAATGGGAGCTTTGATTCGCTCGATCAGCTCCGCAATTAGCTCGAGCGTTGTCTCGTCCGCCCAATGCACGTCCTCCACCGAGACGATGAGCGGTCGCGTTTCCGCCATCGCGGCCAGAAGCGAGCGCCAGGCGCGTACGAGCTCCCGATAGACCTCGCGAGGATCTCCCGCCACCGCGTCCTCAAGACCGATCGTCGCCGCCAGTGCTGCTACGGCGCGCTCCCTGTCGAGAGCGGCCTCCGGCAGCTCCCTCTCAACCAACTGCTCGATTTTGGCGCGCGCCGCGGAGCCGTCGTCGGAACTCAGCAACCCGGCCTCGCCTCGCAAGATTTCGCGGAGAGGCCACAGAGTGACTCCGCGTCCGTAGGGCAGACAGCGGCCTCCGGTGACTCGCGTCTCCGCCGCGGAACTCGTGACGAATTCCTCGAGCAACCGGCTCTTCCCGGCACCGGCCTCCCCCACGAGACCGACGACTTGCGCCTTGCGATCCTGCCGCACGTGTTGAAGGGCGACCTGAAGCTTCTTGAACTCGGTTTCCCGTCCCACCAAGGGCGCGCGCAGTTCGGGAGCGACCGCATCGCGCTCCCCTTCTACGAGAAAGGCTGTGAGGGAGCCGGCCTTGCCTTTCACCATTAATGACTCGAGAGCCCGAAGCTCAAAGTGAGTTCGAACCGATCGTGCGGTGCGTTCGCCGATGACGATGGTTCCCGGCTCGGCCACCTGCTCAAGACGGGAGGCCACGTTGACGGCGTCTCCCATCACCAATAGTTGCTCGCCCAGCGTGCCGCCGGCAGAGACCTCGCCGGTGTTTATCCCGATGCGAATTTGGATCTGGGACTCTGGATCTCTCTCAGAGTTCCATTTGGCGAGCCGTTCGAGCATTCGTCTGGCTGCTCGCACGGCGCGTACGGGATCGTCCTCGTGGGCGAGCGGTATGCCGAAGTCGGCCATGACGGCATCGCCGATCAGACGGTCGATCGTGCCCCCCTCGGCGCGAATCTCCTCCGACATCGCCCCAAAGAAATCGGTCATCAGCGCGCGGGTTTCCTCCGGCAGCATGTGCTCGGCCTGCTTGGTTGAACCGACGACGTCGGCGAACAGAACGGTGACCAGCTTGATCATCTCCGGGGCCGCGGGGGTGGTTTCCCCCGCAGGGCGGCCACATGAGGGGCAGAAGCGGGCGCCCCCCGGAAGCTCCCCGCCGCAGAGAGCGCAATTCCCGGACAGGGGCTTTCCGCACGCCTGGCAGAAGCGAGCGTCGGAAGGATTGTCCTGTTTACATCGTGCGCAGATAACCATCTCGGGAGTTAGGTTCCCGCGTCTAGCCCCTTCCGGCAAGGTCTAGAGCCCGAGCCACGGCCTCACCCGCCGTAGAAGCTCGAGCAATCGGGTCCTGCATGCCCTCTTTGGCCAGATCCCAGGTGCCGAGTCCCACAACGGGCTTGTTTGTTTTCAGTGCGAATCCAATCTCGGACAAGGTGCCGAAGCCGCCTCCGATCGCGATGACCGCGTCGACGGTGCGGACGATCAGCGTGTTGCGGGCTTCGCCCATGCCCGTTGCGACCGCGACGTCCACGAATTCGTTCGCGCGCTCACGATAGGCGTCGGGAAGAATCCCGACTGTCGTTCCTCCAGCTTTCTTGGCACCGCGACAAGCAGCCTCCATGACACCGCCGAGGCCGCCGCAAACAAGTACCGCACCGCCGCCGGCAAGCTCCGCCCCCACCTTCTCGGCAAGTTCCTCGGCCCACCTGTCGTTTTCGCCCGCGCCGATGACGGCTATGTAAGGCCGAGGATTGGACGAGCTATTCGACGTTGTCGTAGCGGACGAACCTCTCCTCCACATGTTCATCGCCGAGGTGGCTGACTACGTCCACAAGTAGAGCCGCGCACGTCGGGTCGAATTGCGTGCCGGCGTTCTTGAGAAGTTCCTCGCAGGCTTGCTCGGTACTCATCGCTTTCCGGTAAGGACGGTCGCTCGTCATGGCGTCGAATGAGTCGCAGACGGCGACGATGCGGGCGCCGAGCGGGATATCTTCTGCCTCCAATTTGTCGGGATACCCGCGCCCGTCCCACCGCTCATGGTGGTTGCGGATTATGGGCAGTGCCGGTCGCACGAACTCGATTCCCGACAACATCTTTTCGCCGATGGCGGGATGCTCGCGCATCACCTCCCACTCGAGATCCGTCAACGGCGCCGGCTTAAGGAGCACCGAGTCAGCGATTCCGATCTTGCCGACGTCGTGCAGGATCGCGCCCAGGCTCAATGCGCGCCGGATCTCCCCTGGGATCTGCATGGCCACACCAAGACCCATTGCAAGATCACGAATGCGATTTGTATGGGCCTGCGTATAGGGATCTTTCGCCTCCAGAGCAGATGCGATCGCGCCGAGCGTCTGGGTGTAGTGAGACTCGAGCCTGGAGGCCAGACGGATTCGTGTATAGGAGTTGGCCGCGAACGAAGCCAGCAGGCGGATCTGGTGGGGATCGTCGCTGCGGAAGCCGCGGTTTGCCTTGCGGAAGGCCTCGACGATGCCGATCGGCTGTCCCTCGACGCTGATGCGACATACGAGAGCGCGGGAGTAACCAAATTTCGCCACGAACTCCCGATGGACGGAGTCGTCACCGTCGTCCGAGACCGAGACATCGGCGCCGGCATCGCTCTCCAACACTTCCTGGATGAGAGGGAAGTCGACGAGGCGGCGTTCCCCGGCGACACGAGCAAGGCGACTCCGGCCGGCGACACTGGCCCCCACATCGCGCAGCACCAAGCCTGCGTCGTCCAGCAGCGACACCGAACACGCATCGGCGTGGATCATGCGCAAAACGGCGCGAGCCAACCCCGCGAAAAGATCAGGGAGGTCGACCGCCTCCTGCATCGGAGCGAGGTCGAGTATTAAGTCGGAAGCGCGACGGTCGGCCCCTGGTGAGAAGTCCCTGGCCCCCGCCGTCTCCCTTCCCGTTGGGAGTGGCGCAGATATCGACATAGGCAGTCTCCAGCTATGTCGGCAACCTTCGCCGAGGTCTAAAGCAGCCGAGCCAAGATCTCGCTCAACACCATTGTCCTCTTGGGGACAACGCGAAGATAGTCCTTTTCCAAGCAGACCAAGCCAAGTTTGAGCAGCTCCTGGATCGAACCCCACCGCCGGGCCAGGGGCTCCTGCCCAAACCGCTCCGTCCAGCCGCTCAGATCGACCCCGTCGGTCAGGCGCAGACCCAAGACGAGGGCCTCCGCGGCGCGGCGATCCCCTTCGATGAGTTCCGAGCCCGCGACGGTGTCGGCCCCGGACCGGACGGCGCCGATGAAATCGGCCGGGCGGCGGATCCTCCAGTACCGCAGGCCCCCCGAGTGCCCATGGGCACCTGCTCCGAATCCCGCGTAGTTCCCCGCGGACCAATAAAGAAGATTGTGCCGGCTGGAATGCCCGGGTCGAGCCCAGTTCGACACTTCGTAACGTACGAAACCCGCTCCGCTCAGTGCCTCGTCGGCGACCTCGTGGCGGTCGGCCTGGACGTCTGGGTCGACGTCATGGACCCGGCCCTGCGCGACCGCGGCGCCGAGGGGAGTCGCGGTCTCGACCGTGAGAGCGTAGGCCGAGAGGTGGTCCGGCTCGGCCTCGAGAACTCCCGCGAGCGTCGCCGCCCAATCGCTCTCCGTTTCCCACACCGAGCCGTAGATCAGATCCAGGTTCAGATCGACGACGCCCGCGCGCCGCGCCGCGGCTGCGGCGGCAAGCGCCGTCTCGGCGGCATGGGCTCTGCCGAGCCCGGCGAGCACGGCCGGGGCGAGCGACTGGACCCCGATGGAGAAGCGGTTGAAGCCCCCCTCCAGAAGTTCTTCGAACGTCTCTTCGCTGAGACCCTCGGGGTTGGCTTCGACGGTCACCTCCGCGCCGGGTTCTATTCCGATATGTCGACGCACCGTGTCGAGAATCCCAATGAGCTGCCGAGGCGCGAGCAACGTCGGGGTGCCTCCGCCGAAGAACACGCTCGTGGCGCGCGGAAGGCTTGCGGCCGAGCGCTTCATGTCCGCGATCAATGCATCGACATAAGAATCGAAGAGCGCGTCTTGTTTGGTGTACGTATTGAAGTCGCAGTAGTGACACCGGTGCCGACAGAAGGGGATGTGCACGTAGACGCCGAATCCGGGATCGGCGAGCCATCGGCCATCCCTCCCCGAGTCAGACGTGGCAGGTCGAGTAGCTATTTGATTCACTTAGGGCTCCCGGAATCCATACGCAGGGCCTCGATGAAAGCCGATTGCGGCACCTCCACCGCGCCGATCTGCTTCATCCTTTTCTTGCCTTCCTTCTGGCGTTCAAGAAGCTTGCGTTTGCGAGTTATGTCTCCGCCATAGCACTTCGCGAGCACGTCCTTGCGCTTGGCCTTCACCGTCTCGCGGGCGATCACGCGTGAACCGATCGCGGCCTGGATGGGCACGTCGAAAAGCTGACGTGGTATCAGCGTACGAAGACGCTCGGTCATCGTCTTTCCGTACTCGTAGGCCTTGTCTCGATGCACGATGGTCGAGAAGGCATCGACAGGTTGCTGATTCAAGAGCACATCCACACGCACGAGATTCGAAGGATTGAATCCCACGGGTTCGTAATCGAGCGAGGCGTATCCGCGGGTGCCGCTCTTCAACTGATCGAAGAAGTCGAAGATGATCTCGCCGAGCGGTATGTGGTAGCGGATCTCCACTCGTTCCGGGGACAGGTAGTGCATCTCCTTTAACTCGCCTCGCCGTTCCTGGCAGAGCTGCATAACGGTCCCCACGAACTCCGAGGGCGTGACGATCATCACCGAGACGTACGGTTCGAGGACCTGTTGGATCTGAGAGGCCTCCGGCATATCGGTGGGATTGCGCACCACACGTTTCGTGCCGTCGGTGAGCTCTACCTCATAGCCGACGGAGGGAGCCGTGGCAATCAGCGACAGGTCGAATTCTCGTTCGAGACGCTCGCGAACGATGTCCATGTGTAATAGCCCGAGGAACCCACAGCGGAAACCGAAGCCCAATGCGCCCGAGGACTCCGGCTCGTATACGAGTGCCGCATCGTTCAGCTTGAGCTTGTCCAGCGCGTCTCGCAGAAGCGGAAAATCGTCGCCCTCCACCGGATAGATGCCTGCAAAAACCATGGGTTTGGGTTCGCGGTAGCCCGGTAGCGCCTCGGTCGCTCCCGCTCGACCCGCGGCCGTCACGGTATCGCCGATCTTGGCCAGGCTGACCTCTTTGATTCCTGCGATCAGATAGCCGACCTCTCCCGTGTCGAGCCGCTTCACCGGAATCGCGTCGGGAGCGAGGATGCCGATCTCGTCCGCCTCGGCCTCGACGTCGGTGGCCATAAAGCGGATCGGTTCGCGGGCCCCCAGGGATCCATGGATGACCCGCAGAGATGCGATGACGCCGCGGTAGGAGTCGTAAACAGAATCGAAGACAAGGGCGCGCAACGGAGCTTGTGGATCTCCGCTCGGGGGTGGGATCTCGGAGACGATCGTCTCGAGCAGGTCGGGGACGCCCTCGCCCGTCTTGGCGGAGATGAGGTGGACGTCGCCCACCGGACATCCGACCAGAGCCGCCAGTTCCTCCGCGTACTTAGCTGGCTGCGCGGCCGGAAGATCGATCTTGTTTAGAACCGGAATGATCTGCAGCCCCGCGTCGACCGCCAGGTAAAGGTTTGTGAGCGTCTGCGCCTCTATACCTTGAGCGGCGTCGACCAACAAAAGAACCCCCTCGCAGGCAGCCAGGGACCGGGACACCTCGTAACCGAAATCGACGTGGCCGGGTGTATCGATGAGGTTGATCTCATACGTCTCGCCGTCCTTGGCGCGGTATTCCATCCGCACGGCCGCGGCCTTGATCGTGATCCCGCGCTCCCGTTCCAGGTCCATGCGATCGAGGTACTGCTCGCGCATATCGCGCTGGGAAACGGTTCCGGTCAGCTCCAGAAGGCGGTCCGAGAGCGTGGATTTGCCGTGGTCTATGTGTGCGATGACCGCGATCGCGCGCTGATGTGCTTGATCCATCGTCGCCAGCGTAACGGGGGCAAGTAGGAAGATTGGGGCGGGGGGGTGGCTCCAAAAGTTGAGCTACGGACGTGAAAAAGGGTGAAAACCGAGTGTTATCCTGGCGCCGCAATCCGCTCGAATTACCGGTTTGAGAGATAGGTATTCACGCGCATGGCCAATATCAAGAGTCAGATAAAGCGCAATCGGCAAAACGAAATTCGCCACGAGCGCAACAAGTCGACGCGTTCGGCGTTACGGACCTCGATCAAGCGGTTCCTGGAGAACGCGGGCGGCGAGACCGCCGAGGCTCAGTATCGAGAGGCCGCGCGGGCGCTGGACAAGGCGGCCGCGAAGGGCGTCATCCACAAGAACCAGGCCGCCAATCGGAAATCTCGCTTGGCGCGGCGCCTCAAGTCCTCGTAATCAGCTAAGCGCTCGACACGATTCGCACGACTGCGCTCTCGAGCGCGGCCTCGGCCGCCTCGGCGGGCCAATCTCCTTTCAACTCGAGATCGACCTCGGAGAGGACGCCCATCGCGGCGACCAACTCTTCCTCTCTGTAAGCGCGTGCCTGCCGAGCCAGCCGTTCGGCGCGCCAGCTCGGAAGTCTCAGAGCGTCGGCAACCGCTCCCGAACCTTGATGGGCAACCGCTCGAGCAACGAGCATTCGGCGGACGTGTGAGGTGAGAGCCCCGAGAAGCACCAGCGGATGGTCGCCCTGATCCAGCAATCTTCGAAGGGCGGTCATCGCAAGCGGCAGTCGCCGATCGCCGACCGCGTCCGTCAGCACATACATGCGCTCGTCCGCCTGTCGAGGGAAGGCATTGAGGACGTCTCGCTGGCTCACTCTGGCCCCCGGCCCCAATCCGGTCAGGAGCTGCTCCAGCGCTCCGTCGAGATCCCGTAGCTCGCCGCCGACGGACTCAATCAGACTCCAGCCCGCGCGATCATCAAACTTGAGATCACGAGCTGCAGCGCGCTGTTTCACCCATGTGAGCAAGGCCCTGCCGCGCGGTGCCTCGAGGGCCACCACAGCCCCCGACCGCTTCACGGCGTCGTCCACCTTGCTGCGCGCGCTTGCGGTCAGCACGAGCGTGGAGCCCGAGCTCGGCTCCTCGAGATAGTCGGCGATCGCTGCAGCTTGTTCCTTGGTGAGCCCTTGAGCATCCCGGAGGACCACGAGACGTCCCTCGGCCAGCAGCGACGGAGTTCGGACCGCGGTCAAGATCTCGGCCATGTCGGCGGACGAATCGAAACCGACTTCGGACAGAGGATCGGACTTGAGCTCGCGGCGCAGGTCATCGAGGGCCTCGTCGACGAGGAAGTCGTCTCCGCGCAGGAGGTAGACGGGTTTGGTCATTCCGCGCGGAGACCCATCTCGTATAGGTGCTCGCCGTTCGACTTCAGCGTGACGGTTTCAGTCCCACCGGCCAGCAGATCGGCCCAATTTTGACCCATCCACTCCTCGGCCTGTGCCTTGCTGTCGAAGGTCTGCGAGGAACCGGCATCCGCCCCCGAAGCATCGCGAAAGCCCCAGCGAAACTCCGGCATTAGGCCCGCGCTCCCGTCCCCACGGGAATACATCTTGTCACCCCGCGCGCTATCGCCGGCAGCAGGATCACCGCGACCGGCAGTGCCCACAGCCTATGCAGCGAGACGCTTGCCCAGGTCGGTTGGCCGAAAGTCTCTCCTACCCAAAGAATCCATTGCAGGAAAGGCTGCGCCGCGCGGGCAAGGAAGTGGGCTCCGTCGACGTTCACGAGCGCCACCGCGCCCGAGACCAGTCCGAGAACCGTCGCGGGACCGACGGCGGGAAGAGCGAGGGCGTTCGCGGCAGGCCCAGCAAGCGAAAGCTCTCCGAATGTTGCGATCAGCACGGGGGCCACACCCACCTGGGCGGCCAGCGTCGCGGCCGCGCCCAGACGCAGCGCACGTGGGAGACGGCGCAGGCGCTCCGCCAGAGGTCCCGTCCAGAGCAGAATCCCGACCGTCGCGGCCACGGAGAGGTGAAGTCCCGCGGCAAAGAACAGTTGAGGCCTCAGCGTTAGCAGAATCAGAAGAGCCAGACCGAGGGCATGGAGGGGCTGCGCTCGGAAACCACTTGCGTAAGCGACGATTACAACCACAGCGGAAACCGCGGCCCGCAAGACGGATGGATCCGGGCCCACGACCAACACGTACATCGAGAGAACGACCAAGCCCGAAGCCAGGCGAAACCACGCCGTCGTCCTTCGTGTGACGAAGAGGACCGCGGCCAGAATTATCGCCACGTTGCTGCCGGAGACCGCAAGGATGTGGGCTAGTCCCGCGGCTCGGAAGTCTGCGACGATGACATGCCCGAGGCCGCTCGTGTCCCCTATCGTCAGGCCGAGCACCAGCCCGGCTTCACGGGATCCCAGTTCATCAACGCCTCGCTCGAGCGCCGCGCGGTACGCGGCCGTGATGCCGTGCAGCCCGACCGGGCGTTGAACGACTC
>JBHELF010000072.1:0-9562 GCA_046263155.1 Actinomycetota bacterium | reverse complement strand
AGGTGATAGCGAAAGTCGATCACTGACGACCGTACCGGGGCGCCACTAGCCGGAGAGGGCCTCGGTGATCGAGAACCAAAGATTCACGAGCTGCAGTCGGATCGCCTCCACCTCCGCCCGCAGAGCAGGCGAAAGTGCGATGACGATCGTCATCGTCACTAAGGTCGCGGCCACCAGCATCAACAGATCGAATCGCCGGATGCGACCGCGGTAAAGACGACTTACTCCTTTGGCATCCACGAGGATCGATCCGACACGCAGACGGGTGAGGAACGTTGAAGCCATCCCGCGTCTCCCCTTATCCAGAAACTCGATCAGATTGGCGTGCGTTCCGACCGCCACGATCAGTTCGGCGCTGTGCTCATAAGCCAGCAGCATGGCGATGTCCTCCGACGTACCGGGCGCCTCGAAAACGATCGCCGGTAGCCCGAGGGCCCGAACGCGCTCCAGGCCCGGCGCGGTTCCGTCGGGGTAGGCATGAACGACGAGGAGGGCGCCGCTTATCAAGGCTCTGTTCGTGACGGAATCCATGTCCCCGATGATCAAGTCCGGACGCAGCCCGCTATCGAGAAGCGCATCCGCTCCGCCATCGACACCGACCAGCACCGGGCGCACCTCGCGGATGTACGGCTGCAGGGCGGACAGGTCGGCCTTGTAGTCATAGCCGCGCACCACGACGAGAACGTGACGGCCGTGCCAGTCGATCTTCACGTCCGGCAGACGAGCCGCCTCCAGAAGCACGTCCTTTTCGGCGCGTATGTACTCGATCGTGTTCTCGGCGAACCGCTCCAGCTCCACGGAGATGGAGCGCTTGGCGGCGTCCATGACCTCCTCCACACCCTGGAGATCAAGAACCCGGCCCGTTGCGACTTCGCTTCTGGTTGTTCCGTCGAACCGGAAAATCCGCCCCTCCTCCACCGCGATCCGCTCTCCGTCCTGGATGGCCATCACCTCCCGACCCGCCTCGTCGATCACCGGTATTCCGGCGGAGCAAAGAAGAAGGGGGCCCAGATTTGGATAACGGCCGCTGATGGAACGGGCCGCGTTGATCACCGCACCGACCTGTCGTTGCACCAGGCCCTCTGCCGCGACCCGGTCGATGTCTTCGTGGTCCACGATCGCGATCTCGCCCGGCTCGATCCGGTCGAGGAGGCGCTTCGTTCGCGGATCGACCCGGGCTTTTCCCGAGATCACGTTTGATTCGGAGGCCCGGGCTCGCGGCCGAGCAGCTTTCATGTACGCCGCATCCTAAGAGGCTGCCCTACATCCACCTTCTATCCGGAGCCGGGCAGATTCATCTTCGATCGCAGGCGCTCGAGGAATCCGGGTCCGGCGAGCCTGATCAGACGTAGGGGCCGGGGATGACGAGCGACGCGAATAGTGGCGCCGCTCGTAAGAGCGCAACCGATGGCACCGTCCAACGACAACGCAGCCTGAAGCTCCTGCTCCTCGACCGTCACGTCGACGACCTCGTCGGCGGCAAGGATGACGGGTCGCGCAAACATCATGTGTGCATTCACAGGTGCGATCACGATGCATTCCGCCCGGGGCGAGACGATGGGTCCACCGGCGCTGAGGGCGTAGGCCGTCGAACCAGTTGGGGTGGCGATGATCACACCGTCCGCGTTGAAGCTCGCGAGACTTTCCCCACCGACCGCAACGTGCAATCGGACCAGGCGGCGGGGGGTCTCACGCTCGACAAGGACTTCGTTGAGCGCGACGTAAGACATTTGTTCGCCGGAGGTCGCGACCTCACAGGAGAGCATCATTCTCTCCTCTAACTCGAAGTCGCCCTCGATGACGCGCTTCACGGCTTCGTCCTTCTGCTCGCGATCCACTTCCGTCAAATAGCCCATCGTGCCCAGATTGATCCCGAGCAGAGGTGCATCCGCCCCGTGTGCGAATTGAGCCGCCCGCAACATGGTGCCGTCCCCGCCGAGGGAGACGATGAGGTCCGGATCTTGCTCCGTCACGGCGATGCCGTTATCTCCGAAAATACGAGTGAGCTCCTCGGCAGCCTCGGCCGCACCCGGCTTCGTCTGGTGAACGACCATCGCAGCTCGTCTCAACTCCACCCCGAGGCCTCCTCGACGGCACGCTCCATGCGTTCCGGATCTGTGGCCGCCCCGCGCCGGAGGTGTACGAAGAATTCTTTGTTTCCCGCGGGGCCGGGGGGGTGGGAGGGTGTGGCCGCGACGAGCCCGAGGCCCAGCTGCTCTCCCTTGTCGACGACTCGCCTGATGGCGCCCAGCCACCCCGACGGATCGGTCACGACCCCACCGCGCGGAAGCTCGCTGCGGTCCGCCTCGAATTGGGGTTTGACCAACAGCACATAGTCGGCATCCGAAACGCTGACGCCGACGAGCGCGGGAAGCACCAGTGTGAGTGAGATAAATGAGAGGTCCGCCACGACCCCCTCGACGAGCCACGGAAGGTCGGCCGGGTCGAGGTTCCGAGCGTTGGTCCGTTCCATCACGATCACCCGGTCGTCGTTCCTCAGTCGCCAGTCGAGTTGGCCGTAGCCCACGTCGAGCGCGATCACGGACGCCGCGTCCGATAGGAGCAGACGATCCGTGAAACCCCCCGTCGAAGCACCCGCGTCCAGCCATCGGCGCCCCGCGATCGGTACCTTCATGCGAGCGAGCGCGAAGTCGAGCTTGTCTCCTCCCCGGGAGACGTAGCGGCGCGGAGAAGCGCGCAGGGCAATCACATCTTGCGAATCGACCAATGTCGCGGGACGTGTCGCCGGTAGCCCATCGATCGTCACGTCTCCACTTTCGATGGCGAGCCGCGCTTCGATGCGCGAGGTCACCAGACCTCGACGGACGAGCTCAACGTCCAGGCGGGCTCTCTTGGTCAACGTCGCTATCGAGTTCCTTCTCGAGCTCGTCGTGTATTCGCTCTAGGAGCTCGACTCGCGCCGCGTCGTCTGCGCCTTCCGCGGAGTCGAGCTCCGTCCGTGTTCGCTCGAGGTCGGAGCCGTTTCCTTGTTTCTCGGTCATGTTGCTCGGCCGCCTCTCGCAGTGGTCGTCTTTGAGCCGGTGCTCTTGGGTGTCGTCGTCTTTGAGCCTGTCGCGGATTTCGCGGCGGTCTCGAGTCGCGTCACGCGTCGCTCCAAACGCTCGATGTCCCGCCGCGACGCCAACCCACTTTTCTGTATCTGGTTCTCGATCTCCGAGCGGACGAAACGTCCCAGTTCCGCTCTGGCCTGCTTGTTCCGATCCAACAAATCTTTGACGAGGCCGGACGCCTGCTCACGCCGCACTTCCCCACCCTTCACCAGGTCCTTGACCATTTGCTCCGCGCGATGGCGAGTGAGCTCTGCGACGCCGGAGCCAAATAAAGCAAGTCTCTTGATCTCCTCGCGCATCCGGTTCCTCCTGTCTGGTGATTACAACGTCCAACCTATACTCGCCGGCGTGCTGGGTCTGATCCCAATCTCCGACGCCAACCCTACGCGTCGGTTCCCGGTCGTGACCGTAGGTCTCATCGCACTGAACATCCTGATGTTCTTCCGTACTCCCGGCCTTGGAACATCGCTCCAATCAGCCGTGTACTTCTTCAGGAACGCGCCACTCCCATGTCAGCTCGAGGCAACGTGCCCGCGCGCGATCCTCCTCACGTCACAGGGTCCCGCCGTCGAGATCCCGACACGCGGATTGGGCTCTTTCCTCTTCGCGGTGCTGCTGTCGGCTTTCCTCCACGCAGGGTGGCTGCACATCATCGGCAACCTGCTGTTTCTATGGGTCTTCGGCAATAACGTCGAAGACCATCTGGGCCGCGTGAAGTTCTTGGGGTTCTATCTAATGGGGGCTGTGGCCGCATCGTTCGCGCACGTTTTGTGGGTGCTGGCGCGGGATTCCGGCGGCAACGTGCCGACCGTGGGGGCTTCGGGAGCGGTCGCAGCCGTCCTGGGCGCCTATCTCGTTCTCTTCCCGCGCGCGCGCGTGAACGTCCTGGTGCCGATCTTCATCCTGTGGACCGTGATTCAGATGTCGGCTTGGGCCGTACTCGGTCTCTGGTTCCTGTATCAATTCCTCATCGGCGCGCAGGAATTCACGCGCGGGGTAACGGAAGTGGCGTGGATGGCACACGTCGGAGGCTTCGTATTCGGTTTCATCGCCGTATTCATCTTGGGGGGCCGTCCCCAAAGACCGGAACAAGTTGTGTGGCATCCCGGGTGGAGGTAGTGACGGCCGGCTTCGTTGCACCGGACAGCCACCCGGCCGCGCTCACGTAGGTTGCCTAGTCCAAACCGAGTGCGTTCGGAAGCGCAGCGATCGACTCCACGATCAAATCGGGGCGGGGCTCGACGCGTTGAGCGTCCTCAGGCCCCGTAACTCCGGACAAGACGAGAACCGTCGCCCATCCCTGCGATGGAGCCCCCGCGAGGTCAGTCTCGGGCCGGTCCCCGATGGCCGCGATGCCCTCCAGTCCCGCCAGCCTGTCCGCCGCCGCTTCGAGCATCGGCCGGTGCGGTTTCCCCATGACCTCGCCGCGCCGTCCCGTCGCGACCTCGATCGAGGCCAGGATCGCGCCGGTCCCCGGCCATAGTCCGTCGACGGCCGGGTAGGCCGCGTCGTCGTTGGTTGCGACGAGAGTTGCTCCGGCCTCGACCGCGACGGCCGCGGCGCGCATCGCGTCGAAGGTGAAGTCGAGGTCCCAACCGACGACGATGAGGTCGGCCCCCGAAGCCGCGTCCGGGCCCACGACCTCGATGCCGACGCCCGTCAGGGCCTGGCGGATCCCGGGCCCTCCGATCACGTAGGCACGGCTCCCTGAAAAGCCGCGCCGCTTCAGTTCGGCGGCCGTCACCACGGCTGAGGTCAGAACGTCCTCGTGACCGGTCTCGATTCCCAGCCCAGTGAGCTTGTGGGCATAGTCGGCGACCGTGGCCCGCGAGTTATTCGTCCAGAAAAGAAACCTGACGCCGCGCGCACGCATTCGCTCCACCGCGCCGGGAGCCCCGGGAATCACCTCATCTCCCCGGTAGATCACGCCATCCAGATCGCAGACAAGTGCCTCGATCGGTTCCCTTATCATCCGCGCCCAAGTAAACCCGAGCCAAGGCACACAATGCCCGATGTACTCCCGTTCCCCGGCGTCCGCTATTCGGACAGCGCCGCGCTGGCAGAACTTGTTTGCCCTCCGTACGACGTGATCTCGCCCGCGGAGCAGGACGAGCTTCATCGTCGCCATCCACACAACGCCGTCCGGCTTGAGCTGGCCAAGCTGGAGGCGGGGCAGGCTTATGCAAGCGCCCGCGACGCGTACGAGTCGTGGCTCGATCAAGGCGTTCTTCAGCGCGACGCGGAGGCCACCTTCTATGTCTATCGTCAGGACTTCAACGGACCGGACGGGCAACGCCGCCGTGTCGCCGGCGTTATCGGGGCCTTGCGCCTCGAACCACTCGGGGCCGGCGGAGTACTGCCACACGAACGCACCATGCCCGGTCCGAAACGAGATCGGCTCGCGCTGCTCGAGGCCTTGCCCGTCAATATCTCTCCCATATACGCCATTTATCGGGGCGGTGGTCGTCTGCGTCCCCTTCTCGACACGCTGGCCGAAAGAGCTCCGCGGGGTAGCTTCGTGGATTCGTCCGGCATTCGGCATCGTCTTTGGCCGGTGACCGCGGCGGCCGAGGCGTCGGTCCTTGCCGATGCGCTCGGCGCCGGCCCGATCGTTATCGCGGACGGGCACCATCGTTACGAGACCGCTCTGTCGTTTGCCGCCAAGGATCCCACCCACCCAGGTCGCAGCTCGATCATGACTTTTCTGGTCGACGTCGATCGTGAGGATCTCGTCGTACTGCCGTACCACCGAATTCTCAAGACGCCGAGGGGATGGCAGTCTCTGGCGGAGTCGCTTCAGAACACGTTTCCCTACACGGCGTTAGCACACGAGGAGATCGCCGGCGCTCTCGACGCCTCCCGCGCGGACCATCCCATGGTCTTCGTCGGTAGCGATCGGGCCGTCTTGATCGAGCTCAGCGACGCCGAGGTGGGGGCCGGGCTGGGCACCACGGCCGGGGCCGCTCGTCGACTGGATGTCGTGGTCCTGCATGATCTCGTCATTCCGGCGGTCGTGAATGGTGCTATGGATGACATGAGCTTCACGCGCGATGCCGCCGAGGTGCTGAGTCGAGCCAGAGAGGATGAGGGGACGGCGGGGATTCTCATGCGAGCCGTCGATCCGGTCGAGGTGGTGGACGTGGCTACCTCCGGCGAGCGGATGCCTCAGAAAGCCAGCTATTTTTGGCCGAAGGCACTGACGGGTCTCGTGTTTCACGAACTCCGCTGAGGGTTCACAATCTGTCCATGAACCGACCTCGAAACAGCGCGGCCTACGCAGTCTTGGTCCTTCTGGGATCCATGACCTTGCCCGCGTCCGGAGCTCCGCGATCCGAACGCCACCTCGCGCTGCGAAACGGCGAGGCGCTCTTCTGGGCCGGCCCGACCGAAGCGGATCGCTGCACGAAGACCGGGGCCGACTGTTGGGAATACTCGCTTGCAGTCGAAGAGCCCGCCTGGCGCCTACGCGTCGGTATCGACCATGCGACCGTAGGCGACGTCTTCGACGTCTATCTCTTCCGCCCCTCGGGCGAGCTCGCGGGATCTTTCACTCCCGGGAACGGCCTTTACTCCGCCGAGTTGATGCAACGCGATCCGGAGCGCGGACGCTGGCGTGTCGAGGTGAGGGCTCGCAACAACGTCGCCGATCTTCGCTTCCAGATGCGCGCCAAGCTCGAGCCTGTTCCACCGAACGAGTCGCGGCGGTCGGCCCTTCCGAACCTGCAGGTACAACCGCCTTACAACTTCTCTTTCCAGTTCCCGCTAACCGACGGCGGCTGGCGCAACATCGACGGGCGCGCCTACGGAGTCGAAGCGCCCCTGGGACTGATCTCGTGTCATCCCGAGGAGTACGTGCAGGAGGGCGCAGTCCGGTGCTTGCGGATGACCTTTGGTGTCCGCAATGTGGGGCTCGGTCCTATGGCGCTCTATTACACCGACCCCGGATCGGAGGCGCAGGAGCAAACCCTTTACCAACGCGTGTATCGCTTCGACGGCAGCTCCTTCGACAGGGTGGCGGGCCTGGCGCGTTTTCACGCCACGCACGGGCACTACCACCACGACGAAGCCGTCTCTTTGCAATTGCTTCGCGCAACTGAGGGAGACCAAGGCAAGCTGGAACCAGTCGGCGAGGAGCATCGGAAGGGCTTTGCCCACCGCGACGAGCTGCTACGGGAGTGGGACTACTTCTATCCGACCTGGTCGTGGGAGGGCTTCGGACTGTCGCCCGGATGGGCCGACTACTACGAGTGGGATCGGCCGGGCAACTACATCGAGTTCGGTCTTTCGGGAGACGGCCGCTACGTGCTGCGCATGACCGCGGATCCCGGCGGCGGAGTCTTAGAGAGCAACGAGAAGGACAATCTCGGTTACTCCTATATAGAGGTAACGGGCACCGCCGTCCAGGTTCTGGAGACTGGGCTCGGCTCCGATCCCTGGGATCCGTGCAAGATAGTCCTACCGATAGGCGCGGAGCCGGATACGCGCGAACTCAACTCGGAACGCCCGCGTCATTGCCCGCGCGATCCGTCGTTCCCAACGAGATGACCGTATGGCGCAGATGATGGCAGGGACCGGCTAGGCCTCGGCTCCCTCCGGGACAGGAGGGTTACAGACACGGCACGGGGTCAAGCCCTCGCCGACGGCCTGCTCGACGGTAAGCCGTGCGAGCGATTCCTTTCCCTGAAGGATCTTGCATCCCGGGCGGTGGTAGGCGCTGCCGCCGGCGACGACCTGCTCACCCTGGCCGGAGCCATTGGACGAGATCTCCAGCCGGGAGAGGTTGCGCCCTAGAAGCCGGGTCATGTCCTCGTACCGATCGGTCAGGAGCTTGCGCTCGACGCGCACGGTTGCCAGCAACAGCAACATGGCGCCCGTCACGATGAGGCCCAGACCCATGAACCCGCCGGAGAGAAGATAGGGCACCTGGCTGTCGACGCGGAACTGATTTGCGGCGCCGTCCCAGGCCTTCGCGATGACCGCGAAACCGGCCACGACAAAGAGAAATCCCAGGATTCGAGCCAGCCGGACGCGTCGGTCGGGCTCTCCGAACAGCGACTGCCAGATGGAGCGAAGCCGCTTCATAGAGTGAGGTTAGCAAAGAGCCGCTTCAAGACACGGCGCCCTAACTACATTTGCGCTGGTGCTACCCTTTTTTTCTGGCTGGAGGAGACCGCCGCTCGGCGGTCGAACCAACCACTGAGAGATACGCGCCCCGGGGGGTGAGCCGGACATGAGAGCAGGCCGAGCAACAAGACAGCTTGCAGGGGTTCTAGCCCTTCTCCTGCTGCTCGCTCTGCCCGGCGTCGCGCTCGGCGACGAGGCCGAGCCCTCCGTCATCACGCTCGCGTGGTATTGGGAGAGCCAGCAAAACGAGAGCGTCACGACCCCCGTCGGCGACATCGCGATCGAGCTGCCCAATCCCTTCTGTCCCGGCGTCGCGGGCCTCGGTGGAAGCGGCGTGGTCGGAGAGACCTGCGTGCAGGGCCGTCTGCCCGTCGAGGTAGTTAACGGCGATTACGAGGAACCCGACAAGGTGTCCGCCGTCACGTTCGACATGTCGGTGGTTCCCCCCGGCTCGACCGTGAGCGATTTCACCGTGACGTTCCTCGAGGCCGAGTCCGGCTGTCGCGAGTCCGGCGATACTCAGACCGGCCAGCAGTGCGAGCAGACCAACCCGCAAAACATCGAGGGACGAGAGCTGCAGGCCTGCCTCGTCACGCAGATCTTCGGCGACGGCGAGGCCCGCCCCTACGACGAGCTTCCCAAATTCAAGTGCGCCGATACCGATCCGGTGGCCGCGCGCGAAGAGATAGAGAACGACGCCGAGGCCGACCCGCTCGATCAGACGCCCGATCACATCTGGGAGTTCGATCTCACAGCCTTTGCGGCCGAGTGGACGAAAGAGTTCTCGGTCGTTACGAGCATCATGCTGCGACCGAAAGCGCCCGAGGGAGAGCCCGGCCCCACCGATAGCTGGCGCGTCGTGCTGGCGGGCCCGAAGTATCCCGATGGGATCAAGACCTTGATCAAGTTTGAGCCGCCCGAGACGACGACCGGGCCGCCGCCCGGCGGTGACGGAGGCATCGACACCGGAATCGACACCGGCGGCGGAGACTTCGGAAGCGCTCCAGGCGGCGGTTTCGATCCGGGCGGACCTACAACTACCGGAGACGCGCCGCCGACCGACACCGGTGAGGAGCCGATCGACACCGGCGGTACCGAGGAAACGGGCGCGGCTCTGCCCGAGGTCGAGACGATGCCGAGCTATCTCTGGCTCGGGCTCCTTGCCGGCCTCATCGGATTCTTCCTCGTGCGCTCCGTTCTGTTCGAACGCGCCGCCGGAGTACGTCCCGGAGGAGTCCTCGCGCAGATCCATCACCTGAACGCAAGCCGCAGAGGTGGCGCAGCCGTGACGCCCACCCCCGGCGCGCTGAGCGTCGTAGGCACCCGCCTCGCGGCCGCAGGCGGCACGGTGAAGTCAGCGATAACCA
>JBHELF010000071.1:0-8855 GCA_046263155.1 Actinomycetota bacterium | reverse complement strand
GGCGTTGCGCACGAAGCTCACAACACCTTCCCCGTTGGTCGTGCCCGTCGCCACCTGTACCACCTGGGTGGTACCGGCGATCGTGCGGGACAGCGTGACCTCGACTCCGGCGATGCAGGCTGCCGGGACGGTCGGAGAGGTGCCACTCACCGTCGCGGTGAGCGTGACCTCTTTGCCGAAGGTCTTGCGGTTCTTCGACGCTTCGAGCGTGACCGTGCGCTGGCCGGGACCGGGCGAACCGGTCTGGGTGGCCGTAGCCGTACCCGTCGGCGATTGGGTCGATGTCGGCTGGGTCACCTGCGTCACACGCTTGTTGACACACGCCGGGTTGCCGACGGCTATACCCGACGCCGAGTTGATCAGCGTCACGCAGACGTTGTCGTTGCCTTGCCGGAACGACTCCAGCTCCGCGATCGCGCGGCCGTCGGTCCCAGTCTGGCTCGGCGGGATCGACGAGAAGCGCGTTGCGGTGAGCTCGCCGCCACCGACAGGCGCGGTAGTCCACTGCAGACGCCATCCGGGGTTGACGCCCGTTGGCCCCACCTGGGACGTGGTCGCGGGGTTCTCCGCCCCGTCCATGACACACGCCACGATCGTGTCGCGGTCACCGATCACATTCTCCCGGAAGGTGTCTCCGGAGTGGCACGGATCGCTGGCCGAGCCGGTGCCCTGGAACACCAGGTGGATGTGTTGTGGCCGCGACAGCCAGTTCTTGGTCACCGATGCCTTCAAGTTGGTTGCCGTGACGTCTCCACAACCGTGACCGGCTGGCTGCGCGGGGATCGTTTGCGGTGTGCCGCCCGCGGTGAATTGCGGGTCGCCACAACCGGTGGCGGTCTGCGCTCCGGGGCGGGCAATGAGGCCGCTTTGGGTCTGGTTGTCCACGACAAGCGTCAACTTGCCGGCGGAGTCGGTCGTCGCGTGGCAGTGGTCGTTCCGACCGTCGTTGTTGTGATCGTGACTCGTGCCGGGACAGTTCTCAAGCCCCGAGCCCTGCGGGCCCGTCGACTCGATAGTGACCTGGAACCCACCAAGTCGGTTGCCGAACTGGTCGATGAAGCAGAACTCGACCTCTTCGGGGTTTCCAGCCGACGCCACGGCGTTGTCCTCGGTCGTGTCTGGGGTCTCGCCAGCCTCACAGCCTGCGCTGCTAGACGGCGACCCGTTCTCCTGGAAGGTCGGGGTGAACGAAGCCGTCACGTTCGCAGCGGTACGAACGCCCGAAACCGTGAAGTGCGAATCGAGCAGACAGTCGGAACCGAAGAAGTCACAGAAACCCGATCCTTCACCGGTGAAGAACACGTTCGTACTGATGGAGACCGCCTGCGTGACGTTGTCGTCCTCCGTGGTGTCGTCGGCAAAGGCGCACTCCCACAGTGTGTGAGTGGCCAGCGATTGAATTACCTCGCAGTTACCGAAGTCGTTGTTGCCGCCAACTCCCTCGTTGCCGAGTCCCACTTCACTATCAGCCGGGTCATCACACTCTTCAGGCTCTTGATTCGCTGAGGGGCTGAAGGCACCCTGCCCTGTCCCGCCACCACCGAGATCCCGGCACGCAAGAAGCGCCGCCTCAGCGCCGGCCTCCGCATCGGTTGAACCAGTGACGAGGTCGGGAGACGTGGTGACACGCAGTACGAACCCGTCGTTCGGCACCGGATCGCCGTGCTCCCAGGGACGGAACCGTGCCGCGACCTCCGCCTTCTGAGCGTCGGTGAGGGTGGTGAATCCCGAGGGATTGGCCTCACAGGGGTCCTCAGCCGTAGCCGTGGCAACAGTCCCCGCGGTCGAGGACTCTGGTCCGCCGAGTGAGGCTGAATCCGCGGTGCAAATCGAAATCATCTCGCCACTACTCGTGTCAGGCTCACCGCTCTCTGCATCGTCGAAGACGATGGCCTCCTCGAGGTCCGAAGAGCACGTTGCATTCGCGGCCGGCGGCAGACTCTCACCTGTGCCTGCGCACTGCAGCACGAGCACGTCGAACTGCGGTGTCGCCGTATTGACATCTGCATCCATATTGGCCGGGACGTTGAACTTGATGTCGTATGCCTCGTCCGGCGTACCGAAGAGCGTCGCCTGTCCCGGAGTCTTGGCCGTCGTGTCGGTGCCAAGAATGATGTTGCACTGCCCGAGTTCGGTGTTATCCACGGGCGGTGTTACCGACGTGGGACAAGCACGCCACTGGACCCGCTCGGCGGCGGGAAGCGCGACCGCGGTCAGGTGAGCCGCGTTGTCGGTGCCGTCGCTGCGATCACTGAGGACCGTACCTAACGCGCCGGTGACGGTGCCGGTGGCGTCGTCATCCGGCAGGAAACTCGCCGGAGGCGGACCGTCGCCTGTGTGGTTGGCAGCAGCCGGCAGCGTGTTGGCGCCCAGAAGGGCCGCCACCAAGGCTACGACCGTACAGAGGCCTAGGAGTTTCTTACTCAACTAATCACCATCCTCTCTAAAGCTGACGATTGCGTGTCTCTAACTACAGAAAAGCCTGGATGTTGCTTGAGTGCGCTCTTCGTGCCAACTCCCCCTCTCTACGCCTACAGCTTCCCTAACAACAACTCAATGCAGGGCTCGCCCAACCTTCGGGCGCTGAGCCCCTGCACTACAACGAACCATCCCCGGAGAAGTTGCTCGCAACTTCTCGCTTTTGAACAAAAGGCACGTAAAGGTACAACCCGCGCCAAACAGGGGTCGCGCCGCAGGCAATGTCAGCATCCCACTAAGGCTGTGTCAAGGGTTACGCAGCGACAGATTCGTCTAATTTGCTCCATCCGTACGGGCCCGCTCCAGAATCATGACGGCTACAGCCCGGCCGAGGACCAATCCCTCATCGTTGTCGTGGTCGAAGTGGATCCCTCCCAGGAGCCGGGAGTTAGCCGCCTGGTCGGCAAAGCCGTTCAGAGCCCCGGCCGCATCGGCAAAGAAGGCTTCCAAAACCGCCGCCCCTGCCCCCGAGAAGGTCGCGTGGCCGGAGGGATAGGACGGAAACGGCGGTGTCGCGATGAAGGGCGACCAGTCGGGAAGGGAAGCCCGGCTCGGGTCGCCTCCCTGGGCGGGATCGAGCTCGGCCTTGGAGCAAAACCTCGTCTGGTCGTCGCACAGCCGTCGCACAGCTGTGACCGGCCGGATGCTCCACCACAGGTATTTGGCCTCGAAGAAGGCGATCGCGGCATCGGCCTCTGCCGCGTTGAGATAAGCGAATAGGCGCGTTGTCTTGTGGGTTCCCAAGCGGTGGCTGCGAGCCAGTGAAATCGCGATCTGGTTCCAGTGGCCTGGTGGCGTAAAGGTTCCCAAGCCGTCATCCCAGAACTGAGCGACGGCTTGCTGCTCGGATGTCAGATTCTCTTGCACGTCCATGACCTCTCGTAGCTCGGTCATGAACGGCTCCGACTCGTATTCCAACGGAGGAGGGATGCCCGAACCAACGCGCGCTGCGTTGGGAGCCGGCATTACCCAGGGTGTCCATGTACCCACAGGGCCGCCGATCGGCGGGTCCTCAAAGCCTGGCGGGGTGGGCTCCCAATATTGCTCGCCCTCCGGTCGCGGGTTGGAGAAACCGGTATTGCTGCTTCCGTCGGTTGCTCCGCGAGCGATAAACAGTTCTGCGACCTTGCGGCCAAGCGCACGCCCGCGAAGGACGTCGCTCCTGTAGTTGACGCCCGCGTAGAGCCGCGATTCAACAGCCTGGGTCGCCAGTTGCTCGAACGTGCGCGGCGGTTCGTTAGGAAAGAGATACGTCAGCACCTTCTCGGCAGCTCCGGCGATCGCGGCGCGCTCGGCTGGATACGACGTGCCGCGAGCAACTATCAGCGGATCAATTCGGGGGTCGAGTTCCGAAGGGAGCGGGCGGTTGTAGGCATCCTTGGAGTCACACGCCGCAACCAAGGCATCGAACATCGCCGTGTGCAGTAGCGCCAAAGCGCGCGCGGCGACCGAGGGCCGGCGCCGATGCTTCTGGATCATTTCGAGCGCGACCTCGGTCCAGGGAATTGTGGCCGGGCCAACATTCCACCGCCTCACCCGTCGCCGGATAGATTTCGTTCTCTCGTCTTGGAGGTCACGCAATTCACGAAGCTCGCGACGCGTGGTCGTCGAATTGTTTCCGGGCGGCGTGGGAAGACGGAACTGATCCGCCGAGCTGAGAAGCCAGGGCTGCCATGACGCGGGGCTGGTAGTTGCCGCGCGGGCCGGACTAGGTGCACGAGTCAGTTCCACCCCGGAAACGAGGAGCACAAGCGATGCAAAAATCCCCAACACCCTTTGGCGAGGTCTGTGACTTCTAGCGATGGATTTCACGACGCGCTCGGCTCCTTTACCTCAATCAAACGGTCGGCGCGAGGGTTGCGCATAACTTGGCGAATCCCCGATGGCCATTCGATGACGAGCTTCAGTGGTTCATCGACTTTGCCCAAACCGAAATGAACTGTGGGATCACTTCCGACGCCGAGACTTGTCCCGCCGCAGAACACCTGACGCAGGAGGCGTGAGCGGCGATTCAACTGCAAAACAAGGCGGGCTCCACACCCGTCGCGATTACTTATCGTCCCGATTGTGTCGACCTCCAACCAATGCGCAGCTCCTGCCGTCGAATTTCGAAGAAGCGTCGGCTGCCCGTCTTGCGCCGCGACGTAGAGATCAAGACGACCATCACGGTTGTAATCCGCCACGGCTATACCTCGGCCAAGGCCTGGATTGTCAACGCCGCTGGGGGCGCTGTGATCGAGGAACGTTCCATTCCGTGCATTGGTGAAGAGCGCGTCCGGCTGGAATTCGTTGTCGATCCGGTGCAGACGTCCCGCAGCGAAGAAGAGGTCTTCCCAACCGTCGTTGTTTAGATCGGCGAAGAAGGTTCCCCAGGTGACCGCCTCACGCTGGGCATCCTGATAAGCCCGCGCGATTCCCGCAGCTTGTGCGCGTTCGGTAAAGGTGCCATCGCCTTCGTTGCGGAAAAGTAGCGGGTCCCGAATGTTCGAGACGGCAATATCAAGATCTATGTCGCGGTCGTAATCCCCCACCGCGATTCCCATTGCATTGGCCGAAGCACCCGTGCCGGAGTCGACGGATACGTTAGTGAAAGTCCATCCCTCGGCTCCCGGACCATCGTTGCGCCAGAGGAAATTTGGCTGTGGCGTGCTGCCCAAAAAATCGTTCGCGAGATAGAGGTCCACGTCCCCATCGCCGTCGTAGTCCAACCATGCAGCCTGGAACCCAGCTCCTAGCGTCGATCCCTGGGTATGTAGTAAGACGGTTTGGTCCGTGAACGTGCCGTCCCCCTCGTTGTGATAGAGATGGTCGGGCTGGTTACTCCAGGTGCGTGTCGAACTATCCTGTTCACACGACGCGTGGTTGGCAACGTACAGATCTAGAAACCCGTCGTTGTCATAATCGCCCCATGAGGCGCTTTGGCTGGGTCCCTCATCACCTACGCCTACCGCGAGAGTGACATCCTCGAAGGAACCTGATCCATTGTTGCGAAAGAGTTGATCCTGCCCACGGCTGGCGACGTATAAGTCGACATCCCCGTCATTGTCGTAGTCCGCGAAGACCGCACCTAACGCCCGCCCTGCCATGGTTGCCAGACCCCGGGCCGACGCCTCATCGGAGAAGGTCCCGCTGGAGTTGATCCACAGCTTCGCTGGATCGTCTCGCCGTGGCAGGAAGAGGTCGAGATCCTTGTCGCCGTCGACATCGCCCCAGGCAGCCCCGGCCGACCAGTCACCACATGTGTAGAGCGAGACGTTCGTAGCAAGACCCGCTTGCTGCGTGATGTCGGTGAAGCGCGGCACCCGTACTGGGGCCTTCGTGACGTTGAAGCTAAGCTGTGGGCTCGTCGTGGTTGCCTCGTCAGGAGTGAGCGAGAGTTTGAACGAGCCCGAGCTGTCAAACCACTGACCGGTGATCACCGACGTCTTGTAGGTGATGGTTCCGCCTGCGGGAACAAAATCACTCCACCGCAAGAAGGTCACCCGTTGACCAGTCGACGTCTCGAGGATGTGAGCTCTGGTGCCGGCGATGGCGGAGTCGCTTCCGGTGTTGGAGACAACCAGCTTCAGTCGAAAGGGTTGGCCAAGGCCGACCGGTGAATCACTTACCGCGACAAGTCTGAACTCAAAGGAGGCGGCGGAAACCGGCGCGGGAAGAAGGAACGCGATCAGACAACTGATTACGACACCGGCGGCGCGACGAAACGGCATGCGAAACGCCCTTCCCTGGGAGATGGACGAAGCAGAATACTTCGGCCTACATTGCCGTTTGGACATCGATCCTGCAAGATGCCGACGCGATTTTTCTCAGAACAATTCGATCAATACCGCCGCGCTGATGCCGGTCAGATGGTCGGCGTCGCCGGTGTCCAGGACACGGGCTCGGATCTCCCAGAAGCCCGGGCGAGGGAGCTGAAGTTCTACGGCGTAGCGGCTTAGCGAATCAAGCACCAGCTCGGGACCTTCGCGCCAGGCGCGCTCGGGTCTGCGGAACTCGACCCTCAGCGGGACCCCAGGATGGGCGGGCGCGACCTCGCCGGACAATGTGACCGGTTCGCCGATGGGCACTCTGTCCTCGGCCACGACCAAACTCACGAAGACCTCGATGTTGAGGCGATGCTCACCGGCGGAAGGAGGCTGACTGAGCAGCGGATCGACCGCCCTCGCGGTGTAGAGCGTGTGCGCCTGCGGCGTCACTCCGAGACTCCAGCGGCCGGAGTCATCGGTGGTGACGAGAAAGGTACGGGTGGCGCCGGATACGACCTCGCGCTCGGTGATCTCCACATCGGCGAGCGGCGCCGGCTCGCCCGCGCAGGTGACCTCTCCCGAAAGCTGGGCGCCGGTGCCGTAGGTGCTCCTGCGAGTACCTACCGGGGGCGTGGTCCGCACGACACTCCGCCCTGCGAGTCGAAGCGAATAGGCGATCGTCGCCGATGGGGCGCCGGGGTCGGGGACATGCGCGTAGCCGCCCCCCACAGTGGCGCGGCGGACCTCCCTACTTCCGAAGGGCAGCTCGAGAAGCGCATGACCGGTGGCGTCAAAGGTCAGCAGGATTTCCTGCACGGGCATGCGACGCCGCTTCAACAGGACGAATCCGCCCGAGCCCGGCGGCCCCTCGACGGCTAGGACGGCGGTAGCAGCCTCGGCCCCAAATGCGTCGGGCGTCAGACGCACGTAGTCCCCGGCCCACGGCGGCAGACCGCCCTCCGGACCCGACAAGGTGAGGCGGCAGGACTCCTGACCGACGACTCGGGAATCGGACAGACGGGGCCATCCCAGGCCGGCGAGCGCGGCGCGGTACGCGGCCCCCTCCTCGAAGTGCACCAGGCGCCAACGCCACAACAAGAACTCGCCCCACACGCTCCCCATCGATACGCCGCGGCGCGCAAGGACCGACTCGATCGCGTCGAGTGATCCGCGATTCGGCGCGCCGGGGATCGCCTCGGGCACCGCCATCTCCTCCCAGAGTTCTCGGATCAACGACGCGCCGGTGACGCTGCCGCCGCCGTAGCGCTCGGTGAGAAATTGAAGGAAGAGAAAGGCCCCGTACTCGTGCTCGCCGCCGACGGAATCGAGCGGGCGGCGCGGAGTGGGGACGAAGTTGCGCAACAAATGATGGTTCGTGTCGTGCTCGTCTAAGAAGAGGTCCTGCACCCAGGTGGAACTCGCCTCTCTGATCCAGTGGTTCTCGTCCGCGTCATAGCCGAGCTGGATTGCGTGGAAGTACTCGTGCACCGCGAACGTCTGCATCTCCACTTCCGATGTTGAAGAGCTCACGAGACGTGGAGGGATGACGATTAACGACGCGCGCGCGCGACCGGTGCCTCCGGGCGCGGGACGCGTGAAGCCGACCCCCTGGGATTGAGCGACGTAAAGCTGATAGGGGCCCTCGACCGGAGGTGGCTTGTAGCCCAAGGTCTGGACGAGAAAGGTGCGGGAGGCCTCGAACGCCGCCAGCATCGACTCGATGCCGTCGGGGACTCCATCGGCGTCGGCATCGCGCGGGTCCGGTGCGTCGATGCTCGCCTCATCTGTCGTCCAGGTGATCGAGAAGTTCGTCGACGCATGCGTGCGTTCGTCCTCTTGGCTGAGGGCAGATGGAAGGCTCCCCACGAGACAAGCGAGCGCGACCAATACGACGAACAGCGCACGAGCGGACCGCACAACCCCTCCCCCAATACGACGAAGCGGCAGCTTAATGGCGGCGATCCGAAATAGAGTCACGCTCGATGGATCCTCAAAGAGCTGACGCGGTTGATCTGCGCGCCTACATCGGGGTCCTGCGCCAACGGATGCGGCTGGTGGGCTCCGTCGTGCTCGTAGTGCTGCTGGTAACAGTCGCCTTCTCGTTCACACGCACCCCCGTGTACAACGCCGAGGCGCTCGTGTTGATCAAGGCTCCGCCGAGCACCGCCACGAACGTGCCTCCCATCAACCTCGAGACCGAGCGGCAGGTGGCGACATCCGAGGAGCTGGCTTTGATCGTCGAGCAGGAGTTGGCCACCGACATGTCCGCCGACGACTTGATCGATTCGCTAACCGTTCGCCAGGTGCCGGGCACGGAGGTGCTGGAGTTCGAGCTCGCCGTCGACGAGCCCGACTTAGCTCAGGATGGAGCCAACGCTTTTGCGCAGGCTTACGTCGCCTACCGCAACGACCAAGTTTCGGCCGCTTTGGGACGCGCCGAGGACTTGCTCACTACGCGCCTGAACAGCGCGCAACGACAACTGAATGACGTGAACGACGCCATCACAACAAGCAGTGGGGCCGAGAGAGATGCACTGCTGGAGAGACGCGCCGCCATACTGGTGCGGATCGGACTGCTCGAGCAACGGTTGGCCGACCTGCAGCCCGAATCGACCGCGGAACTGAGCGCGG
>JBHELF010000070.1:0-5439 GCA_046263155.1 Actinomycetota bacterium | reverse complement strand
CGCGCCGGAGGATCGCCCCGCGGCGATCGCGGCCGCCAAGGAATTGTCCGACCGGCTGAAGGAACTGGAGCCGCGGCTCGATCAGGTGTCGGCATCGCTTGCGGAGTCGGCGGCCTATCTGCCGAATATCCCGCATCAATCCGTGCCACCTGGTCTCAGCGAAGCCGACAACGTGGTCGAACGCGAGGTCGGCGAGAGGCGCGAGTTCGATTTCGAACCGTTGGATCACGTCGCGCTGGGTGAGAGGTTGGGCATCTTCGATTCGGAGCGCGGCGTTAAGACATCCGGCAGCAGGTTCGTCTATCTCACCGGGCCGGGTGTGATCCTCGAGCTGGCACTCGTAAGGATGGCCATGGAACTGCTGCAGCAGCGCGGATTCGTACCGATCGTTCCACCGGTGTTGGTTCGCCGGCACGCCATGTACGGAACCGGATTCTTCCCGGCGGAGGAGCACGAGTTCTACGCCGACCAACGAGACGAGCTCTATCTGGTAGGCACCTCCGAGGTCCCCGTCGCTGCTATGTATTCCGACGAGATACTCGACGCGCAGCGGCTTCCATTGCGCTATGCCGCCTTCTCCTCCTGTTTTCGGAGAGAGGCAGGCACCTACGGCAAGGAGACCAAAGGCCTAATTCGCGTCCACCAGTTCGACAAGGTAGAGCAGTTCTCGTTCACGGGTCCCGACGATTCCTGGGACGAATTCGCCACCATACGCGCGAATCAGGAAACCATCCTTCAACAACTTGAGATCCCGTACCGCGTCGTGGTGATGTGCGCGGGCGATCTCGGTTCCGCCGCGGCGAAGAAGGTCGATAACGAGGCCTGGCTCCCAGGGTCGCAGCGATTTCTTGAGCTCACGTCCGCGACCAATGCCACCGACTACCAGGCACGCCGGCTGCAGATACGGTTTCGGGATGAGGGCGGCACTCAGCTCATTCACACCTTGAACGGCACGGCCTGCGCGGTGGGCCGAATGATCGTGGCGCTCCTGGAGAACCACCAGCAAGCGGATGGCAGCGTCGTGATTCCCGAGGCCCTTCGCCCTTATGCCGGAATGGATCGAATCGAGTCGCCCTAAACGCGTAGAAGGCCTGCAGTTTCTGAGCCAACCGCGCTTCGGGCGGAGCGGGAAGACCGACGACAGTCCGGAAGTGAAACGCCGACCCCAACGTTAATGTCCTACTGGAGGGCTACGGTAATTGGCAACCGGACGGTCTTGAAAACCGTTGCCCGCAAGGGCTTGTGGGTTCGAGTCCCACGCCCTCCGCCTTAGGGACCGTTCGGACGAATCGGGACCAGATCTTGTTCCTGAGCCACAAGGGACTTAACGACCTGCCGATGCGCGCTCACAGGTCAGATTCGATGAGCTGCTTGATATTTGAGGCACTCCGTTGCATGAGAGTGGTTATGTGGGGTTTCTGCGATTCATCCATGCCCTCGAATTCCGCGGAGATTCCGATCCTCGTCTGCTCCCCATCTTCGGAACGGAAGGTGACCCGGCCGCGCGTCTCTTGGGGGCCATCTCGGATGACGACGCCGAACGCCTCTTCGGGTTCGAACTCGATGACTTCCATGGTCCCTTCGATGGGAGTCTCGAAGTGGGTGTTGCGTCGTCGGATCACCGTTCCAATCCCGATCGGACCGTCTGTCACTTTCTCCAGGTGCATGTCGGGATCCCAACGGGGATGGTTACGAACGTGGTCGCGCGCGTACCAGTCGAACACCGTGCTCACAGGACGATCTATCGTTTCGAAGACTTCGATCTTCATGATGCTGGCCTCCCGCGTATCGGCACTCTTGCCATTCTCCTGCCATTCCTTTTCCGGGACTATGGGGGATGGATCAAGGGCAGTTAGGAGGAACTCACTCCCTCTCGGAGGCAGGAAGACGGCGAGTGACGAGGCGGGACCGTGCGGAAGATCCGTGCGCGGTCTTGAAAACCGTTGCCCGAAAGGGCTTGTGGGTTCGAGTCCCACGCCCTCCGCTCTTAACAGGACGAGATACGACGTCGAGGGACGACAACTTGTCCCTCGGATACAACTCTCGATCGGGTGACCGACTTCTTGCCATCCAGTGCCATTCCGCCACCTGCCCAAATGCAGACGGACGCGAAAGACCGTTCGCGTAGGCGGGAGGCAAACGTCGAGTCCGCTCTCCGCACATTTGTCGCTCAGGAGAAGGCGCCCTTTTGGTTCTTTCCTCAGCTCGATTAGCCGCCGGAGTTCGCTCCACGATTCCGCCTGATGCCGATCGCTCGGTCGTCGGTGGTGAGCTTCTCGACGGCTTCGGATAGCTGCGTCAGGTTGTCGAGTGCAGTCCGAAGGACTTCGGCGCCGAGCTCCTTCGAGAGTCTCTCGGCGAGTGCGGCGTGGGCCGGAGTGATCCGTCGGACGGTGACGCGACCATGCTCCGTCGGGTGCAGCAGCTTAGCCCGACGGTGTGCCGGGTTGGGGCGATACTCGGCGAGTTCTTCGACAACGAGGATGTCCGCGACTCGCTGCACACTCTGACGCGTCACGCCGATCTTGCGGGCGATGTCAGCCACGGAGAGCGGCTCGTCGAGCACGGCGCCGAGTATCTGCCACCAGGATGCGGTTAGCCCGACCGGTCGCGCGAGCGACTCGCCAAGCGCCAAGAACTGACCATTGAGCCGGAAGATGGTCTTGGCGATCCCACTCATGACCTTTTGCTCAGGGGTCGAGTCTGCGCGGTCGCGATCGTGCTTGGACCTTTTGCGTGCCGCTACACGAACTTGGGGTTGCGCCAGATCGACCCTCCCTTCGTCAATCTTGACAGGCTACTGTCTATATGACAACATCATGTCAATTATAGCAGCCGATGGAGGAGGTCGGCGGATCTCCCCCAGCTGGCCGAGTGAAAGGAGCGGACCATGATTCCCACGACGCGAACCTTCGCAAGCTTTTCGGTCGATGACCTTGACGCCGCCAGGAAGTTCTACGGCGAGACCCTGGGGATGAGAGTGTCAGATGAGGGGGAACGTGGACCCATCTGGCTTCACGGCCCGGACGGTCACGACACTCTCGTCTACCTGAAGCCCGACCACGTTCCTGCCACCTTCACCGTCCTGAACTTCGCGGTGGACTGCATCGAGCAAGCAGTCGATGTATTGGTCGCGCAAGGCGTCCCGCTCGAACGGTACGAGGGAGTCGACACGGATCAGCGCGGTATTTATCGGGACGAGGGCCACGCTGTCGCCTGGTTCACCGACCCCGCAGGCAATTCCCTGTCCGTCGTTCAGATTGGGTAAGTGGCTATCCGATAGAGGTTCGACCACCGCATCACTTTTTCTAGGCAACCGAAGCTGCTCGGATAAGCAGCACTCCTGTGCCGTAAGAGATAGACGTGTCGCACACCTATGAGTACAACTTCGCGACGAGCTCGCGACGGCTTCCCACCCCTAGCTTGGCGAATACTGACTTGAGATGTTGTTGCACGGTCAGCGGCGAAACGTGAAGTGCTTGGGCAATCTCGTCCGTCGAGCAACCAGCCAATACCTGACGCGTCACTTGTGCCTGCCGCGGCGTCAGGCCATGAGCTCGCAACATCAATTCCGCTGCTTCCGTGGGCGGGACGTGTTCCAAGATGACGGCGATTCGCGTCTGTTCACGGCGGACAAGGGGAATCGCGTGTGCCCTCAGCCACCCCTTGGGACCGGCGAGCCGCGTCGTGGCCAACGGTCCAGATGGGCGCCTCTCTATCGACAGCCTCCCCTGGATCGCTACGGCAAGGATCTCTGGCGGCGCGGGGTCACCAAGTTGGACGCTCTCGGCCAAGACCTCCTGGGTGCGTTCTGAGACCTCCACCACCGTCAGGTCATCGGCCAGCATGAGCAGCGCGGGATCGCTTGATGCGTTCGGAGTCTGCGCCCTATCTGCCAGAACAGCGGCGCGGAGACCTTCGGCGAACTTCCTCACCACCGCCGAGACAAATGCAACATCCGAATCAGAGAACACGCGACTGCTCTTCGCGCGAGCGAGTGAAAAGAACCCCCAGCATCCGCTCGGCGACACAAGGGCACCGCGCAGCTGATCATGGAGACCCACGGGCTCGAACATCTCCCGCCAGCGAACGCTTAGCTGTGGTCGTCCCCGTGTGGTCAGATGCAAAGCTCCGACGTGAGGTTTCGCGCGGGCGAGATCCGTCTGCAGAAGGAAATCGGAGGCTCCGTACTCAAGTTCGAAGAACCGGGAATGATCGTCTACGGGATGGTCGCCGGTGATGCCGGTCATCATCAACGTCGAGGGATCTGCCGCAGCGACGCACCACGTATCGGCTCCGACGACGCCGCCGATCACGCCGATCGCTTCTGCTGAAAAGGCCTGCCAGTCCAGGCCGCTCCTGCTCAACCGACCCAGCTCGTCGCGAATCTGAACTAGCGATTTCCGCGCCACGCAGTCAAGTTAGCTAAAGGCCCGAAAAATTGCCAGATTGTTGGTATGGCGCTCGCCGCGAGTGAAGCGAGATGGTTGCGTCATGAGCTGGCGCTCGTTTGAACGATGACCCGTTACGACATCTTGCTGTATCTGCATGTCAGTTCGGCGATCATCTGGCTGGGAGCGGGCCTGCTGACGATCGTTCTGCAGGAGCGGGCTTTCCGGTCGGGGGATGCCGGGGAGGTCCTCCGCGGTTTTCAGGACGAAGGATGGCTTGCCCCCCGCTTGTTCATCCCGGCGGCCCTATCGACCCTGGTCTTGGGCGTCTTGCTCGTTATCGAGGGCGATTGGGGCTTCACGACACCTTGGATATTGATCGGGCTCGGCGGTTTCGCTACGACCTTCATCACCGGCATCGCGTTCTTGAAACCAACAGGGGAGCGAATCGCCGAGATCATCAGTCGCGATGTTCGGTTGAGCCCCGCTGTCGTCGCCGAGGCAAGGAGGCGCCTGATGGTTGGACGGATCGACATCGCGATCCTATTTACGGTCGTCTTCGACATGGCGGTGAAGCCCGACGGGGGAGAAGTCGTGACCTTGCTGGTGGTCCTGGCCATCCTTGTGACAGTTGCTGCCTTGTCTGCGGGACGCGGCCCCAGATTCTCTGACATACGTCCTGAATGATCTCCGAGCCCGTTCGCGGCGGTGGCAAACGATCCTGATCTATTGCAGTTCATCCCGGACGGACGACGTCGGCAGGACGACACCCGACCCTATGCTCCGGGGATATGACGATTCAGCGGATGGACAACGTTCTCATCGTTGTCGACGACCTCGAGGCTGCCAAAGCGTTCTTCGCCGAGCTCGGTATGGAGCTGGAAGGCGAGGCGCCGGTCGAGGGGCTTTGGGTGGACCGCGTCGTCGGGCTCAACGACGTCCGTGCCGACATCGCCATGATGCGGACCCCGGACGGCCACGGCCGGGTTGAGCTGACGAAGTTCCACACGCCGCCGGCGGTCAGAGCCGAGCCGGAAAGCGCGCCGGC
>JBHELF010000069.1:0-7890 GCA_046263155.1 Actinomycetota bacterium | reverse complement strand
CGCCTCGAATAATTGGGCCGCGGCGATGGAGTCCTCGGCCCCCGCTACGGCCGGCCAGCCGCGCGACTCAGGCAGGCCGTCGTCATCGTCGTCGGGGACGACCTCGAGGCCGCGGTAGTCCATCGCCACAGCGAGGGCGCCCTCATCCGCCATCATCCTCATGTGATTCAGCCAGGACACGGAGGTATGTCCGTAGCCGTGGGCGACGACGACCAGCGTCGCGGGATCCTTCGAGGGCAGCGCGTAATGGCCCGTCGCCTGCTCCCCCTTCACCGGGATGGTGATGGGTTTCGCGAGATCACGCGAATCGCGACACGGCAGCGATTTCTTTCCCGCCTGGGCAAATCCGGGAGACAACGCGAGCAAGGTCGTCGTCATCCCAATGACGAAGTGCTTTGTCGTCCTTCTCTGCATCGTCCTTCTCTGCATCGTCCTCCTCAATCCGACTTCCTGAACGAGTTCGGTGTGACGGCAACCGTTCCTGCGGGGTGACTCATCACTCGTGCGTCAGGCCACCCGACGGGCCTCGCGGCGCAGCAAGAGCTGGGCGGTGATGATCGCCACCGCGGTCAGGCTCAGCGTAACAACCGCGACGACGTTCACCTTGGGCGACAGCCCGAAACGGATCTGGCTGAAGATCTCTACCGGCAGCGTCGTCGATCCGACGCCCGAGACGAAGGATGACAGCACGACGTCGTCAAAGGAGAAGGTAAACGCCAATAGTGCCCCCGCCAGGATCGCGGGGAACAGCTGGGGAAGGGTGACCTGATAAAAGACGCCCCAGCGGGTGGCCCCTAAGTCGGTCGCCGCTTCCTCCAGGCTGCGATCCGTGCCGGCGAGTCGCGCTCTCACTATCAGTCCCACGACAGATGTGTTGAAGACGGAATGGGTGATGACGATCGCCACGGGGCCCAGCGGTAGTCCGATGGTCACGAAGAACAGCAGGGACGCAATCGCGATCACTATCTCCGGCACGATCAGAGTGGTGTACATGAACATGTCGAAGGTCGACCGGGTTCGGCGTCCCACGTTGCGGAGAGCGAGGCCCGCTGCGGTTCCGAAGACAGTAGCGATCACTGCGTTCAGTGTTGCCGTGGTTAGTGAGATTCGGAACGCGTTGCGCAGGGTGTCGTCGCGCCAGGCCTCGCCGAACCACCGGGTCGAGAACCCGTGCCAGATCTGAACCAGACGGCTGTCGTTGAATGCGTAGATCACAACGATCAGGATCGGAAGGTAAAGAAAGAGATAGACCAACGAGGCGTGCGCCTTTAGGCCCCCATTTACGACGCGATCCGCTCCGGCGGCGCTCACAGAAAACTCCCCAGGCTCTCCTCGCTGCGGCGACGGACGAAGCCGAGGTAGGCAAAGATCACCACCAGCATCATCACCACAAGGGACATCGATAGCGCCGCTCCAAACGGCCAGTCGATTGCCGTGCGGAATTCGTTGGCCACTAGATTCCCGACCAGGAAGCTCTTTGCCCCTCCGAGAATTTCAGGAACGACATATTCACCGGTCATGGGTATGAAGGTGAGCAGGCAACCGGTGATGATCCCCGGCATCGTCAGCGGCACGGTCACCTTCCAGAAAGTCGCAGCGCGACCGGCTCCAAGGTCGCGGCTTGCTTCCTTAAGGCGAGGGTCCATCCGTTCGATTGCGACGTATAACGGGAAGACCATCAGGGGCAGGTAGTCGTAGACGATTCCAATCCAAACGGAGATCGGTGTGTAGAGGATGTTCAATGGATTGGCGATCACGCCCATCGATTCCAGGACGCCGGATAGGGGGCCTTGCTCGCTCAACAGGAGCAGCCACGCGTAGGTGCGTATTAGAAGGCTCGTCCAGAACGGCACGATAACGAGGAAGAACAGAAGCGTCTTGTAACGCCCCGCACGGGTGGCCAGAAAATACGCGAACGGGTACCCGATCAATAGGCAGCCGATGGTGCCGGACAGTGCCATGAGGAAGGTGTTCTTGTAGATCTCGAGATACAGCGGATCCCACACCCGCTGGAACTGATCGGTATAGAAACCGAAGGTCACCGTGAAGAATTGATCGGGATCGTTTATCGCGAACGAGTAGGCAACCATGATCAGTAGTGGCGCGACGAAGAAGACCGTGTACCAGCCCCATGCCGGAAGAAGTAGGGATCGGGGCTCCGCGACGGGACTACGCCCGCCGCGGGAGCGTGACCGCATCAGTTAGTCGGGTCTACGCAGCCTTGAACTTGGTCCAGGCTTCATTGCGCAAACGCAGCCAATCCGGATTGGCCGCCGCGAACTCCAACTTTCCCAGGATTTCCTCGGGAGGATAGACGGCGGGATCGTTTGCAATCGCGGGCTTGAGGAACTCCTCCTCGCCCTCTACGCAAGAGCCGTAGTAGTGGTAGGAGGTGTCTTGAGCCTGGATCTCCGGCTGCAGGTGCCAATTGATGAAGGCGTGCGCGGCCGCGGGATGGGGTGCCCCCGCCACGATGCACCAGTTATCGGTCCAGACCTCGGTGCCCTCGCTGGGAACGACATAGCGTGCGTCGGCCGCGTCCAGCGCGACGTAGCCGATCTCACCATTCCAGGTGAGCGAGACGTAGGCCTCGCCGGAGATCAGGATCTCGCGCATCGACGAAGTGATTTTGCGCACATGAGGCTTCAGTTTTAGAAGCTCGTCGGTCGCCTCGTCGATCTCTTTCGGGTCGACCGAGTTGTAGGAGTAGCCGAGCATCTTCAACGCCGATCCAACGACCTCAGGGGACGAATCCAAGACGGTGTAACGACCGGAGTACTTGGGAGCAAGACGGAAGAAGTCCTCCCAGGAGGCCATCTCCTCCTTCACGAACCTGCTTCGGTAGCCATAGCCCGTAGTGCCGAAGTCCTTCGGCACGCTGTATCTGTTCCCCGGGTCGGCAACGGTGTCGAGGAAGCGCGCCTCGATCAGAGAGAAGTTCGGAATCTGTGAGTGGTCTATCTCCATGAGGACGCCTTGCTCCCTCATGATCTCAACCATGTAGCCGGTGGGGACCACCAGGTCGTATCCCTTGGCGCCGGCCTGCAGCTTCGCGAGCGCGTCCTCGTTGGAGGGGTAGTTGTCCTCCGTGATCTTGATGTCGAATTCCTTTTCGAATTGGCCGTAGGTCTTCGGATGCATGTAGTCGGCCCAGTTATAGATGGAGAGACTGTCCTCCAGGACGGGAGCGGTGCCGGGTGACGCACCCCCCGAGCTGCCCGTCTGATCGGGCCGCAGGTCTCTGGAGCAGGCGGCGAGAAAGCCCGCTGCCGCCGCGCCGGCAAGAAGCTTCCGCCGCGAAACGTTCCTTGTTGTGTACTCCAGCCAGCGGTCGTCAGACATTGATACTCCTTTCGCTCACGACTGATCGGACTCCTGTGAATCGGCCATCAAGCGCATGTCTTCCTCGTCCACAAACGTCTGATCCATCTCCAGTACGAGCGAGCTGCGCGGATCCCACGCGACCTGGACTCGATCTCCAATTGCCCATCGTGATGCCGGATCGTCGGGTTCGTTCTGGCGCTGCACGGTGAGCTCACGCCCCCCCGGTAACAGCAGATGCAGGTGCAGGAGGTCGCCGAGGTACGTCCGCCGTGTGACCGTTCCCTCGACGAGGTTGGCGGTCGGGCGTGCCCCATTCACAGGAACGATCTTTTCTGGTCGAACGGCCACGGCTACGGTGGCGCCGCGCCGGGCGAAATCGACCGGCATGCACGTGATCATCAGTCCGGATCCGTCTCGTACGAGGACCTCTTCGCCGTCCTGTTCCACGACGCCCTCGAAAAGGTTTGTCTGTCCGACAAAATCTGCAACGAAGCGGGTTCGCGGCCGCTCGTAGATCTCGTTTGGGCTTCCCTCCTGGAGGATCCGTCCCTCGTGCATGACCGCGATGCGATCCGAAAGTGTCAGAGCCTCCTCCTGGTCGTGGGTCACGTAGATGAAAGTAATTCCCACTCTCTCCTGGAGACGCTTCAGCTCCTGCTGCATGGCCTTGCGCAGTTTCAGGTCCAGAGCCGCGAGCGGCTCGTCCAACAGAAGGACCCTTGGCTCGTTGATCAATGCTCTCGCCAGCGCGACGCGCTGCTGCTGTCCGCCCGAGAGTTCGCGCGGGCGTCGCTTCCGGAGTTCCTGCAGTCGCACCCGTTTCAGTGACTCGTCGAGCCTGCGAGCGAGCTCGACCTTCGGAATCTTGGCCTGTTTCAGGCCAAAGGCAACGTTGTCCTCTACGGTCAGATGAGGGAACAACGCGTAGTGCTGAAACACCGTGTTCACTCGGCGCCTGTGGGGCGGGATACGAGTCATGTCCTCTCCCGACAGCAACAGCCGACCCTCGTCGGGTTGCTCGAAGCCGGCGATTAGTCGAAGAGTGGTGGTCTTGCCGCAACCGGAGGGGCCCAGCAGGGTGAAGAACCGCCCGCCCTCCACTTGAAAGGAGACCTGATCGACGGCGCGCACGTGGCCGAAGGACTTTGAAACTCCCTCGAGGACAAGGTCCGCGCCTGCGCCCTTCGGCTCCAATCTCCCAGCATTATCCCTCTTGACGCTTTGTGCCGATCTGCACCATCGACTAACTTGCGCGCCATGCCTAAGCTGCCGGGGCCGCGGTCGAAGGAATGGGTGGCCCGCCGTGAAAAGGCGGTGCCGCGGGCGGTGTTCAACACGCTTCCGGTCTTCATCGAATCGGTTGAGCCGGCGGCCGTCGTGGATGCGGACGGCAACCGATTCATCGATTTCGCGGCCGGCTTGGGCGTCTTGAACGTGGGCCGGGCCAGCGGACGCGTCTTGGACGCCGTCAGAGATCAAGTCGAGAGATTTCTTCACGAGTGCTTTCACGTCGCCATGTACCCGGGCTACGTCGAGCTGGCGGAGGCTCTCAATCGGGTGACTCCCGGCGACCACGCCAAGAAGACCATGCTCGCGAACTCGGGGGCCGAGGCCGTCGAGAACGCGGTAAAGGTGGCTCGCTACGCGACAGGACGCCAGGCCGTCATCTGCTTTTCCAACGGATTCTCGGGACGCACCCTGCTGGCGATGACGCTCACAGCCAAGGAGATTTACAAGCGCGGCTACGGGCCATTCGCTCCAGAGGTGCATCGATTTCCGTTTCCCTATGAGTACAGGCCCCCTTTCCAGTCGTCAGGCTCCGTAAGCGCTGCCTGTGCCACGCATCTGGCCGATGTGATCGACCATGAGATCGGATCGGCCCGCGTCGCGTGCATGGTGATCGAGCCCGTTCAGGGAGAAGGCGGCTACGTCGTCTGTCCCCAGGAGTTCATGCACCTAGTGCGCTCCATTTGCTCGGAACGCGACATCCTGCTGATCGACGACGAGATTCAGTCGGGCATGGGGCGCACGGCAAAGATGTTCGCGATCGAGCACTACGACGTCGTCCCAGACCTCGTCACGACGGCCAAGTCCTTGGGGGCCGGCCTGCCGATCTCCGGCGTCACGGGAAACGCCGATGCTATGGAAGCTCCCCACGTCGGAGGCCTCGGCGGGACTTACGGCGGTAACCCCGTTGCCTGCGCGGCGGCGCTGGCGGTCATCGCGGAGCTGGAGACAAGCGATGTCCTGGCGCGCGCCGAGAAACAGGGGCGCACCATCCGTGAGCGCCTGGATCCTTTGGAGGAGGAGCTCGACTTGGTCGGCGAGGTGCGGGGGCTCGGTCCCATGATCGGGCTCGAGCTGGTATCCGATTCCGCGACGAAGGAGCCGGCCGGCCTCGCCACGGCGGCCGTGATCAAGCGCTGCCACGAGAACGGCCTCTTGATCCTGAAGTGCGGCACCTACGACAACGTGGTGCGTCTCTTGGCTCCTCTCGTCATCGCCGATGAAGAGCTGCACCGCGGGCTCGACATCCTGATCGAGGCCCTCGAGTGGGCGAACGCAGGCGCGCGCTAGATCTGCGCCGAGGCTAGATCTGGATGTTCGTCATGACGTGTTTGATGCGGGTGTAGTCCTCGAGCGCGTACATCGAAAGGTCTTTGCCGTAACCCGAGTGCTTGAAGCCCCCGTGAGGCATCTCCGCGACCAGGGGGATGTGCGTATTGATCCAGACACATCCGAAGTCGAGATTCTTGGCCATGCGCATGGCACGGCCGTGGTCCTTGGTCCAGACACTCGACGCAAGGCCGTATTCGACTCCGTTCGCCCACTGAAGAGCGGCGTCCTCGTCTTCGAAGCGCTGCACGGTGATGACGGGCCCGAAGACCTCCTGCTGGATCATCTCGTCGTCCTGCTGAAGGCCGGCGACGACGGTGGGCTCGAGGAAGTAGCCGGCGCGCTCGACCCGGCTGCCCCCGGTCATGACCTCGGCGCGCTCGGGACGCCGCTCCAGGAAACCTTGGACTCGGCTTAGTTGGTTCTCGTTGTTCAGCGGCCCGTAGAGGATGTCATCCTCATCGGGCGCACCCGTGCGGGTCTGCTGGGCTTGCTTCGTGATCTCGGCGACGAAATCGTCATGGACCCCGGCCCCCGCGAGGACCCGGGTCGCGGCAGTGCAGTCCTGTCCGGCATTGAAGTAGCCGGCAACCGCGATCTCCTCGGCCGCGCTCGCCAGATCGGCATCGTCGAACACGATGACCGGAGCCTTTCCTCCGAGTTCGAGATGAACCCGCTTGAGATCGGCGGCGGCGGACGTCGCGACCTCTCTGCCTGCGCGCACGCTTCCGGTCACCGATGCCATGGCGGGGATCGGATGTGCGACCAGGGCCGCTCCGGTGTCGCGGTCCCCGCAGATCACGTTGATAACGCCTGCCGGAAGGAACTCCGACATCAACTCCGCCATAGCCACGGTGGTCACCGGAGTTGTGTCCGAAGGCTTGAGCACGACGGTGTTTCCGGCGGCGATCGCCGGACCCCATTTCCACACCGCCATCATCATCGGGTAGTTCCAGGGTGTGACCTGGGCACAGACCCCGATCGGCTCTCGCCGGATGATCGACGTGTGTCCCTCCATGAACTCGCCGGATGCCTTGCCCTCGAGCACCCGACAGGCTCCGGCGAAGAACCGGATCTGATCGACCATCGGGGGGATTTCTTCGTCCATCGTCAGCTGGAAGGGCTTGCCCGTGTTCTCGCATTCAAGGCGCACGAATTCCTCGGCCCGCTCCTCTATCGCATCGGCGATCTTCAGAAGGGCCCGGCTTCGCTCCGAAGGAGTGGTGACGCGCCACTTCTCGAATGCGGTGCGCGCCGCGCGGCACGCCGCGTCGACGTCGGGCTCGCCGGATAGAGCCGCGGAGGCAAAGACCTCTCCCGTCGCGGGATTGATCAGGTCGGATGTGCGACCCTCAGCCGGATTGCGCAGCTCCCCATCGATGAAGTTCTGGATGATGCGATCGGCCATCGTCCCTCCCAGGCTTACCCGCTTGACTCCGCGGTGACTTGTTCACAGTACGAATCGAATACCTCGACGAAACGGTCGATGTCTTCTTCCGAATGCTGGACCGAGATGGTCCACTGCTCTTCTTTACCGGGAGTCTGAAAGATCCCGCGGTTGACGAGCCAATACCAGCAGGCTTCGAACAGGGAGTCGTCCACTTCCTTGAAGTCGCGGTAGCGCTCGAGCGGCCGATCACGGAAGGTGATGGATCCCTTGCATCCGAGATCCATCGTTACGCCGGGGATGTCGTGGGCGTCGAGGGCCTTCTGACAACCGGTGGCGAGACGAGTCCCGAGTTTGCGTAGGTGCTCGTAAGCGTCGTCCGTTAGGACTTCGGTTAGGGCCGCGAGGCCGGCGGCCATCGATAGGGGATTGCCGTTGAAGGTGCCCAGAGCCGCGACCCCGTGTTCGATCTCGTCCATAAGGTCGGCCCGGCCGCCGAAGGCGCCGATGGGAGTTCCGCCCCCGATCGACTTGGCGAGGCAGACGAGATCGGGTTGCACACC
>JBHELF010000068.1:0-7141 GCA_046263155.1 Actinomycetota bacterium | reverse complement strand
CGTGGAGTGCGCTTGCCACGAAGACTCCGACTGCCGAGGCCGCCTTTCGCGGTCGCAATGGGCGGATTGCCTTTTCCGCCGGGCAGTATGTGGACCCCGTCCCCGGCGGAAGCCCTCCCGGCTATGGCCAGGTCCGCGACTACGACATCTTCACGATTTCCCCGGGCGGCTCGGCCCTCCAACAGGTGACGGAGGGAGAGTTTACGGACGCTCTGCCGGCGTGGTCTCCGGACGGGCGGAGGATCGCCTTCGCAAGAGCGGACGCCGGTTCACTCTTTGAATACGACATCTATGTCGTCGATGCGGATGGGGGCTCCCCCATACGGCTCACGAATACTCCTGAATACCGAGACTGGGAGCCTGCCTGGTCTCCCGACGGCAGCAAGATCGTTTTCCGCAGTGACAGGGCAGCACCCGAGATAGCGACGCGTCCGCTGTTCGACTTTTGGGAAGGCGACCTCTTCGTCATGAATGCGGACGGAAGCGATGTGGTGCAGTTGACCTCGGGACCCGACTTCGAGCTCATGCCCTCATGGTCACCCGATGGCGCTTGCATAGCGTTCGCCGACATCAACCACGACGCGATCGGGCCCATCCGTCCGGACGGCACCGATAAGCATGTTGTTTCCACCGATACGCACGGCGGCTATGCGCCCGAATGGTCCCCAGACGGCACGCGTATTGCTTACGCCCGAATCCGCGGTGCGGGCACAGATGACGTCATGGTGATCGATCTGCGGACGGAAAAGGTCACCAACCTCACGGAGGACGAGGCCATCGATCGCTGGCCTGTTTGGTCTCCCGACGGAAGGTACATCAGCTTCGTGAGCGATCGGAGCGAGGCCTGGGCGTTGTACAGGATGGACGCCGACGGCAAGAACCTAATCCGGCTCGTGAACATTGACCTCCCGGGAGATGCGCCCATCGACTGGGAGCCGCGCCCATGAGCCATGACGAAACCAAGAAGGGCGCTACGCGCCCCTCCTGGCAACGGAAAGCGATTGTGCGCGCCGCTTTGGCTCTAGGGATATCCGCGGCGTTACTCCCGATATCGCAATGGACGCCGGGTGCCGAGGCGGCGTTTCCCGCGCGTAACGGGCGAATCGTGTTCGAAGTGGACGTCAGGGCGACCGCAGATCCCTCCTACTATGGCCTCACCGGGGATCTCGATCTCTTCTCCGTCTCGCCTCGCGGGCAGGGCCTCGTGCGCCTCACGCAAGGTCCCGCTGTCGACTACTCACCAGCCTGGTCTCCCGATGGCAGTCGGATCGCATTCACGCGCGCAGCGCTCGGCCAAGCGCCCGGCGACATCTATCTCATGGATCCCGATGGCAGTGATCAGGTCAACTTGACGCGTTCCCCAGCTCGACGGGATCACCATCCATCGTGGTCCCCTGACGGAACCCAAATCGCTTTCAACTGTACTGACGGTCCTACCGAGATTTACATCGTAGACGTTTGCGTGATCAACGCTGATGGAGGTGGCTTCGTCCGACTTACTTCGGAAGGTGGCATTCGAGGCACTTCCGATGAGCCGGACACTTTTCAGCCCGCCTGGTCCCCTGACGGCTCCTGGATCGCTTTTTCTTTTTATGGTGGTAACGGCTCTGGCCTCGCCCTGATTGCTCCCGACGGATCTCGCCGTCACACGATCGTTAAGTCTGTTCAACTCGGAGGGGAACTCGTCTTCAGTCCCAGTTGGTCTCCGACGGGAAAAACAATCGCCTTCATCCCATCGTCAGGTGAGGAGCCGGGCCCCATCTGGACTGTAGATGTCGACGGGACCGGGTTGCGGCGGCTCACCCGTGAGTCTGACTACTGGGAAGTTGACTGGTCGCCAGATGGGCGCAGGCTCGCCGTTTCTCGCCTCGTGGGTGAGGGTTTTCGGCTCTATACGTTGGGCGCAGATGGTTCCAAACCGCGACGAGTTGTAGATCTACAGCTGGAGACTCCGGCCGAGCCCGATTGGGGGCCGCGCCCATGAGGCTTCTTTTTGTCTTCAGCCACGCTGGAGGTGGTCAGCGACAAAGAGAACATCGCGGGATTGTCTTAGCCGCGGTCATTCTCTTGATGTCGACTCCGGTTCCTTATGCGACGCTTCAAGCGGAGGCCGCGTTTCCCGGGCGCAACGGCCGTATCGCGTTTGCGGTCCCCGCTGTGGATCACTCAGCTACGAGGGACCTGCTGGGCGGCGGGGTGAACCGGGATCTGTACGTGGTGGACTGGAGCACGGGTGTTCTCACCCAATTGACCGAGGGTCCAGAGGAGGACTGGTGCCCGGCTTGGTCACCACGTGGCGATCGGATCGCGTTCGGACGACGCATCGGTCTTGGAGCCGGTGACCTCTTTGTCCTGGACGTCAAGACGGGCCGCATCACGAACGTCAGCACGACTCCTGACAGCAACGAGTTTTATCCGGCGTGGTCGCCCGATGGAAGAAGGATCGTGTTTGCCAGTGACCGGGGAAATCCGGCCGCTTATCCCTTCATCGACATGGATCTGTATGTAGTCGACATGGAGGGCGAAGTTACTCAGCTCGTTGACATGGACGGAGTCCAAGCTATGCCCGCTTGGTCCCCGCAAGGCGACGTGATCGCATTTCAGGACCGCGCTACAAACTCGATACGGCTCGTACCCGCTACGGGCGGACACGCCGTAATGATTGCGCAGTCGGAAGATGAGCCGGGCGGGCCTTCATGGTCGCCGGATGGTCGCCAGCTTGCCTTTGCCACAACGACTGGTGACCTCTGGGTCGTAAACCGTGGTGGCTCAGGACTCTACAGACTTTCAGGACTCCCTAGCGTCCACTCCAACCCGTCGTGGTCGCCGGATGGGAAGTGGATCGCGTTCGTCGGGGCCTCCCGTGACGAGGAGCGCCAAAAGCTCTACCGAGTGAGGCCTGACGGCTCCCGTATCGAGCCGATCATCGCGATCAACCTAGGTCCGGATCCTTTTGCGACCGTCGATTGGGGGCCGCGCCCATGAACCTTCTTTCGGTGCTCAGCATTGATAAGCATGGTTCTCGTCCAAAAGAAGCATTTATCAGCGCCGCGCTCGCGCTGGCGATCGCTTGGAGTGCCTTTCCAGCAACGGTTGGGACCGCCGAGGCTGCATTCCCAGGCCGCAACGGGCTCATCATCGTCCCTATTCGCGTCGACCCCCTGCCCCAGCAGGCGCCCCCTTATCTGGACGACCTCGACCTGTTCACTTTAGGGCCGGACGGAACGGGCCTGACCCGTCTTACGTCTGGCCCGCCCGCCGACTTTGATCCCGCGTGGTCACCCGATGGAACGAAGATCGCGTTTGCGCGCGCGACGCCGTTCGCTCTGGCAGCGGATATCTACGTGATGAACAGAGATGGAAGCGGGCTGGTCAACATCACCAATTCGCCTCTGAATGACGATTTCGCCCCAGAGTGGTCTCCGGACGGAAAGCGAATTGTGTTTACGAGCTGGGACAACTGGCCCACATACATTCTCTATGAGACCGCCGTCGCACCCGGCGGAGACCTCTACATCGTGGACTCCGACGGAGGCAATCTGAGCCCACTCGTGGAAGATGCCGGCGACCAAGGGCTGGCCACATGGTCGCCGGATGGTAAGTGGATCGCTTTCTCCGAGATCACAACACAGACGATCGACCTGATCCGCCCTGATGGTTCCGGTCGTCGGTCGCTAACTCCACGCGGGGCGTTTGGACACACGCCTTATAAGGCCGATTGGTCGCCGGATGGCAAATGGATCGCGTTCGGTGCCGCAGGCGGAAGTGACCAAGACATCTGGGTCATTCGTAGCGATGGCAAGCAGCTTGCCAACCTGACTGCGGCCAGCGGTGTCGACGATCAATACGGCACTTGGTCGCCGGACGGCCGACAGATGGCCTTTATCAGTAACCGCCAAAGCGGCTGGCGGCTCTACCGAATGGATGCAGACGGCAGGAACGTCCGCGAGCTCATTGACATCGAGCTTGTCGGTGGGGACTACTCGAGGCCCGATTGGGGGCCGCGCCCATGAAGCCTGTTTCTGCCTTCAACCCTCATGAACGAGGGTTAGCCCGGAAGCGATTTTTCGCTGTCTTCGCCACGGGAATTGTCTTCATCCTCGGTGTCGGTGGTCGGCAGGTCACCCCAAAAGCCGAGGCAGCCCCTCAGGCTCAAAACGGGCTCATCATCCTCCCGGTCGGGACGGCTCCAATCACTAACCACACCACAGGGCTTACTGATGATCTAGATCTCTTCACTTTGGCCCCCGATGGCGCCGGTCTCCGCCGTGTTACGGAAGGACCAGCCGCCGATTACGACCCGGCGTGGTCACCGGACGGGACGAAAGTTGCTTTCTCCCGGGCCCTTCCGTATGCGCTGGCGGGAGACATCTATGTCATGAACCGCGACGGAAGTGAACTCGTCAACGTGACGAACACCCCGCTCGACGACGACTTCGGGCCCGACTGGTCGCCGGATGGCAAGAGGATCGTGTTTACGAGCTACACCAACACTGCGAGTTACGTGATCAACCAGTTTGCTCCTGTGGGTGAGTTCGGAGCCGATGTCTTTGTCATGGATGCGGATGGAGGCAACGTCGCAAGGTTGGTGGCTGGTTCCGGAGACCAGGGCCTGCCTGCCTGGTCCCCTGATGGAAACTGGATCGCCTTCTCAGATCGGAGCACCGGCAATATCGAGCTCATCAGGCTCAACGGCACTGGTCGCAAAACCGCCGCAGCGCCGGGTCGATTCGAGGGAGAGGCCCACCAAGCGGAGTGGTCGCCGGATGGAAGTTGGATTTCATTCACCGCCGGCCCACAAAACAATGCCGACATCTGGCTCGTGCGACCCGATGGGAGTGGTCTTCGGAACCTTACGCGCGCCAATGACACCCACGATCGATGGGCGGCCTGGTCACCGGACGGGACGCAGATGGTCTTCATCAGCAACCGAAAACGCGCCTGGAAGCTCTACCGCATGGATAGCGATGGCGGCAATGTTCGGAGGCTGATCGATCTCGAGCTCGTCGGCGCCCAATTCAGCAGGCCCGATTGGGGGCCGCGCCCATGACCGTTCATTCCTCCTGTAGATCGAAAGGCATTGTCGTCGGCGCGCTCTGCATCGCGGCCGCTCTCCCTCTCTTTCCGGTAGGTGATACCGGTGTGGTCGAGGCCGCGTTCCCGGGACGCAACGGTCGGATCGCTTTTCAGGCGTTCATGGGGGCGCCGTCATCACCGGTTGTCGATGCGGACATCTTTACCGTGAAGGAGGACGGCGGCGGCCTCCACCAAATCACGACCGGACCGGAGCTCGACTGTTGGCCAAAGTGGTCGCCGGATGGTGACTCCATCGCGTTCGTGCGCCGCACGCTTTGGGCATCCGGCAACGAAACCCCGGGGGATGTCTTTCTCGCAAGCGACGAAGGGATCGCCAATCTCACCAACACCCCCACGGCGGCAGAGTTCGCACCCTCATGGTCTCCCGATGGAACCCAGCTGGCTTTCAGTAGCGACCGTTCAGGTCTTCCCAGAAGTCCGCATGACCTATATGTGATGAACGTCGACACGGGGTCCGTCCAACCCTTGGTCGAGGCGCCCGGCGATCAAACGGACCCAACGTGGTCGCCGGACGGTCGCTGGATCGCATACCTGGACAATTTCCGTTCGCTGGAACTTATAAGCACCAGTGGAGGCCGCACCAGGTCGCTCGCTGCGGCGCGCCGGGCAGGCGTACTCGAGTTTCCAGATTGGTCGCCCGACGGGACAAGGATCGCGTTTGACGCGGTCAGAAACGTCGAGACCGGCCGTCCAAGCGCCGACATCTGGGTCATCGGTATCGACGGTGATGGGCTGACGAAACTGACTCAAAGCGGCGCCGACGATTTCGGGCCTAGTTGGTCGCCAGATGGAAAAGAGATCGCGTTTCTCAGCGACCGAGGCGAGTACCGAAAGCTCTACACGATGCGCTCAGATGGCACTCGTCCCTTACCGGTCCTTGATATCGAGGTCGGGGCGGCCGGGTGTCCACCCAGCTGGGGTCCGACGACATGAGCCATTTAGTCGGCATTGCCCAGAGTGATGACGATTGCGGAGCGTCTCCAAGCGCTACCGCCCGATTGGAGGCCGCGCCCATGAGAGAGCTTCTTCCTGCCACAGACCTCGGTGTCCGACGATTGTCGAGAAGAAGACGGGTGGCCGCGGTCTTGATGACCATCTGTGTTCTGGGTTTGCTGCCGGCGGCCGTGGCGCCTAATGCCGAGGCCGGTCCGGCTGTTCGCAACGGCCGGTTGACCTTCGACGTCCGCCTAGATCAACCCACGGATGATGGTCCGGTCTCGGCTGCGGTTGCCGACGATTACGACCTTTTTAGCGTTGGACCGGCTGGCGCGTCTTTGCAGCGAGTGACTTCGGGCATCGATCAGGATTTCGCTCCGGCCTGGTCGCCCGATGGTCGCAGGATCGTCTTCTCACGGCAGCCGCCCGGTGGCCTTGTCGCCGACATATACGTCATGAATTCGGACGGGACCGGGTCTGCAAATCTCACCAATTCACCGCATCACAGTGACACCCTGCCCGAATGGTCTGCCGACGGAGACAGAATCGTCTTTGCAAGCCATGAGAACAATCCTCTGTACTACCCAGACTTAAGCAGGAATCAGGAAGATCTCTATGTCATGGATTCCGACGGCACCAACCGTGAGCCCTTAGTCGTGGAGCCCGGGATCCAGGAGGATCCCGCTTTTTCGCCGGATGGTTCGTGGATTGCGTATGCGGACTTTCCGAGCAAGGCGATCAAGTTGCTTGCTTCGGATGGATCTCGGGTTCGGTATCTGAGTAGGCCGGGCCGGTTCGGCGAACTCTTGGCCGCCGGCCCCGAATGGTCGCGGAACGGAAAACAGATTGTCTTCTACACCCGACGAGGTTTTCTCGCAGGTGATTCGGGAGTGGATATATGGGTCGTGCGCGCCGACGGGAGCGGGCTTCGAAACTTGACGGCGGGTAGTCCTTCGGGGGAAGCAAATCCAACATGGTCGCCCGATGGTGAACAGATTGCGTTCGTCAGCGATCGCGACGGTAGTTGGAGCCTTTACACAATGCAGGCCGACGGAAGTCGGGTGCGCAAATTGCTGAACTTAGACCTAACCGGCGAGATCTACACAAG
>JBHELF010000067.1:0-23402 GCA_046263155.1 Actinomycetota bacterium | reverse complement strand
ACGACACTCGGCAGGTCCTGCCGCAGAGCCGTCACGAGATCGTTCGATTGCTCCGATTGCGCGCCGTGCCGCGTGACGACCGACAAGAGCGTCGTCTTGCCGTCATCGCCAATGAGGCCGCCGATGAATGGCTCCGCGGCCGGTGACGACGCCGCGGCAAGCGCCGTCGCCTCATTAGCACCGGGGGCCAGAGTGGCAATCGAATCGACGCGCACGACCTCTTGTTCCTTCGCTATCGCGGCGGCTGCCGCGTAGACGTCGCCGAAGCCTCCGTCGAGAACCCCCTCTTGATGGCGAATGACCACCTGTGCCGGCGCGACCTGGCCCTCGCCGAAAGCTTCAGCGGTGATCTCGGCGGCGATGCGCGGCTTTGCATCCGGAGGAAGGATCTCGGGACCGGACGAGCCCACGTTCAGATCGAGGGCGGGAGCCGCAAGCGCGACAAGTATCAACACGGAAATGCCGAGCCAAGCCCAGGGACGATCCATCACCGCCACCGCCCAGCGATGCCACATCCGGCTGTCTTTGTCGCGGCGAGGCCCAACGCGCAAGGAGTTCACCTTCGGACCTATCCACACAAGCACCGCAGGAAGAAAAGTCAGCGCGGCCGCGCCCGCGATGGCGACCGCGATCATGGCCCCAACCCCCATCGAGCGCAGTGCCTGCAGGTTCACGAGCAGCGTTCCCGACAGCGAGACGACGACTGTGAGTGCGGACACGAACACGGCCTTGCCGCTCGATGCCATCGTCTCTGCAATCGCCTGAGGGACGGAAACCTCGGCGCGCAGCCGCTCACGGAAGCGCGACAACATGAAAAGCGAGTAATCGATCCCGACGCCGAGGCCGATCATCGAGGCGATGTTCTGAGTGAAGATGCTGGTAGTCCAGTTCGCGGCCATGATCGAGATCAGCCCGAAGGAAAGTCCCAGGGCAACGATCGCCATCAGTAGCGGCATGCCTGCAGCCACAAGCGAGCCGAACGCGAACAGTAGAATCAGCAGCGTGATCGGGAACGCGATGCGCTCGGCGCGTTCGAGATCATGGGTCGTTGTCTCTTCGAACGCGGAGTAGAAGGGGGCCGCGCCCGTAATTAGGACCTGCACATCGTCGTGGCCTTGGGCTGCCTCCTCGATCGCGGCCTCGACCTCGTCGTTGTGCTTCAGTGCCTGGTCCTGGTCGTCGGTCAGCCCTACGCTCGCCGTCATCGTCCTGCCGTGGGCGGAGATCGACTGCTGCGGGGTCGCGTAGGGATCGGAGACCTCTCCGATACCCGGAGACTTTTCGAGCGCAGTCTTAACGTCTAGGAACGCGGCGCGGTATTCCGAATCCGTGGCTCTCAGCTCATCGGAATGAAGTACCAGCAGATCGGAGAACTGGTATTTGCCGCTGAAGTCGTCCTTCAGGATCCGGGTGACGCGATCGGATTGTGAGCCCGGGACCTCGAAGCCCCCGCTCGACATGCGGTCGGTCATCTTTCCGAGCTGGGGGCCGAGCGCCACGAGGGCCACGAACCACGCCCCCATCACCCACCATTTCCGCCTCGCCGCGAATAAGCCCAGGCGGTAGAAGCGCGTGTGGGACGCGTTGTTGTTGATCATCTAGGGAACCTCCCTGATCGACTTGGAGCAGTTCATCAGGAGGGCGGCGTTACCGCAAGAGCAAGAAGGCGTCCGCTCGGGACAGCTCCTGGTCAGCTCGCCTTCTGGATCGCGCGGATCAACTGCCTCTTGTCCATTTTCGAGCGACCGGCGATATCCAGTTTCTTAGCCTGAGCCTCCAGATCCTGACGCGTAAGAGAGACCAGGTCCTCCCGGTTCACCTTGCCGTCGCCCGCAGCCCGACGGCCCGGTCGCGGTTTCAGCTTCGGGCGCTCTCCGCGGCGTGCCGCCTCGACCGAGGCCTTGAGCGCCTCCATAAGGTCGATGACCTCGGGCTTTTCCTCCGGTTCCTCGTGAATGACTATCTCTTCGCCCTTGATCTTCTTTTTGACCAGCTTCTTTAGGGCCTTGTGGTACTCGTCCCGGAACTGGGTCGGATCGAAGTCATCGGTGAGCTGCTTGATCAGTTGGCGAGCCATCTTTCGTTCCCGATCGTTGACCTTCGGACGCTTGCGAAGTTCCTCGAACCTCGGCTCTCGGATCTCCTCGGGCCAGTGCATCGTCTGGAGCACCAGCATCCCATCGGTCAGACGCAGAGCGGATAGGTGCTCTCTCTCGCGCAGCGCCACCTTGGCCACGCCGACGAGCCCCTCCTCCTCCAGGGCTTCCGTCATCAGCTTGTAGGCCTTGATCGCTCCCTGGTCGGGAACCACGTAATAGGTCTTGTCGAAATACATGGGATCGATTTGGTCCAGCGGAGCGAAGCTGACCACGTCGATCGTATGAAGGGACTCGAGATCAAGCGCCTCGAGTTCCTCATCCGTTATCTCGACCCACTTGCCTTTTGAATACTCGTGTCCCTTGACTATTTCATCCCAGTCGATGTCTTTGTGGCCCTTCGCGCAGACCCGTTCATAGTGAATGCGCGCGCCGTCCTTTTCGTGGAGGAGGTGAAAGTCGAGAGCTTCGTCCCTCTCCCGACCGACGGCGGTGTAGATCTTTACCGGGATGGTGATCAGCCCAAACGTGATCGCGCCTCTCCAAATCGACCTCGGTGGCATCCGATGGACCTCCCGTTGTGCGCGCAGCCGAGTGCTGTCTTCGCTTGGGCTTGTACCCAGAGGACAGCCGCGCTAAGCGACAGACCAATCGTTCGCCGGTGCCTATGAAGAGACGCGCTCCACTTCGACCGGAACCGCGTTCAGCACGGCATTGCCCGATAGAGGATCGATTACTTGTTCATCCGTAAGATCGTTCGACGAGACGCCTTCATGCTCGGCGGCGACGCTCAGGCGAACACCGGGAAGGCCGTGCCCCCAGCCATGCGGCAGACACACGACTCCGGGCATTACTTCATCCGTTATTTCAACCTCGGCCTCGACAACCCCGACGCGCGAGCGGACTCGTGCGACGCCGTCTTGCACCAGTTCCAGACGAGTCGCGTCCTCGGGATTCACCATCAGCGTGCAGCGGTTGCTGCCGCCCAGCATGCTCGGGACGTTATGCATCCAGGAGTTGTTCGACCGCAGCTGCCGCCGGCCGATCAGCACAAGACCATTCCCGTTGTGGCCGAGAGCCGCTTTCAAGCGGGGCACGTCGCCAGCTATCTCCGCCGGGGCAAGCTCCACCTTTCCCGACCTCGTCCGAAGCGGATTTGGTAAGCGCGGCTTCAGAGGACCGAGGTCGATGCCGTGTGGATTCGACTCGAGAACCGCTAGAGAGAGTCCGTCCGGATTGTCGCCGAAACGATCTCCATAAGGACCGGCCCGGAGGCGGAGATCCAGAAGCTGTTGGACCGGCTCCCTCGCCTCCAGAGAACTAAGGATCTCGCCGAAATCGCGTCCTGCCAGGGGGCCATTCGGGGCGATGGCTTGGTTCACGAGATGTGACAGCGCCATCTGTGGAACGAGTGCCGGATCGCCGGACGCGCTTTGACCCGCGACGATCAACGCCAGCCGCGACAGAATCTCCCACTCATCCGGGCCGTCGGCCTCAACGAGCGGCGGGCTGTAGTTCGCGATGTTGCGCACCGAGAGCCCATAGAAGGCGAAGTCGTAGTGATGGCGCGCCAGTATCGAGGGCGGCGGGAGGATCACAGAGGCAAAGCGAGTCGTCTCGTTGATGTAGGGATCGACCGACACCATGAAGTCGAGCGTCGACAGCGCTCGCGCCAGGCGGCTCCCGTTGGGCGTCGAAAGAACCGGGTTGCCGGCGATGGTGATGAGCGCACGAACGTGCCCCTCTCCAGGCTCCTCGATCTCGTCGGCGAGAGTCGCGACCGGAAACTGTCCGAAGACCTCGGGATAACCCTTAACCCGGCTCGAGTAGCGGCCCATGTTCCAGCCGCTCATGCTCGGCGTGTCGGGATCGGGCCGGCCGTGCGCCGGGAAGGGAAACATCTTTCCGCCGGCGCGATCGAGGTTGCCGGTGATCGTAGTTATGAGATCGCTGGCCCATGATGTGAGCGTCCCGAATTCCTGCTGGTGAGCGCCCACGCGGTCGTAGACGCTTGCCGACGGCGCGTCGGCGATCTCCGTCGCGATCCGACGCGTCGTCTCCGCCGGCACTCCGGTTCGCGCAGCCACGTTCTCCGCAGTGAACGGTTCGACCAAGGTGCGGGCTTCGTCGAGACCGGTGACGTGAGCCAAGATGTCGCCCAGGTTGATTCGGTTCTGCTCAAACAAAGTGTTCGCAATCGCAAACAGGAAGAAGACGTCCGTGCCCGGGCGGATGAAGATGTGCTCGCTTGCTCCGGCAGCGGTCGGAGTTCGTCGGGGATCGACGACGACTACCTTGCCGCCGCGTGACTTGATCGCTTCGAGCCGACCGCGGAAATCGGGGGCCGTCGCGAGGCTGCCGTTCGACACCCAGGGATTTGCTCCAACGACCATGAGGAAGAGAGTCCGGTCGATGTCAGGAATCGGGATCAGCAGCGGGTTACCGAACATCAGCCCGCAGGATGCATGTTTGGGCATTTGATCGACCGATGCAGCCGAGTAGAAGTTCTTGGAACCCAGCGCCTTCAGGAGGGCCGGGATCATGACCGTGGCCGAGAGGCTGTGCACGGTCGGATTCCCCTGGTAAACGCCGATCGCATCCCGTCCGTGCTGCTCGAGGATCGGGCCGCAGCCCTCCTCGACTCGAGCGAACGCCTCATCCCAACTGCACTGACGCCAGTCGTCCCCGTCTCGTACCACGGGCGCGCGCAGCTGATCGGGATCGTCGTGGAGCTGCTTGATCGCGGTTCCCTTGGGGCAGATGAAGCCCCTGCTGAAGACGTCGTCGGGATCCCCGCGCACGCTCCTTACGCGGTCGCCGTCCATGACGACCTCAACGCCACAGGTCGCCTCACACAGAGGGCAAGTTCGGAACTGGCTTGCGGTAGCCACCCGGGGCCTCCCTAGCTCACGACCGTAATTGCTCTCAGAGCGGCAGGTCTGTGCAACCTACAGCGGGATCTCCAACTCGACCTCGGCGTCCTCCCCCTCAACGACGTCGAGGTCCGCTTCGTCGGATCGACCTTGTGGCGACTTCCATCTGAGGCCCCAGCTCCCGGCGGTCACCTCGAACTCGAAGATACCGTCCTCCTTTGTTGTGTGGCTGCCGCTCACCTCACCACCGGAGTCCACGAGCTCCACAGCTACGCCGCTCACAGGACTCCCGTCATTCGTTAGAGCGACTCCGTAGATCTTCGACATCCTTCTCCTTCCGCGACCTTGCCGGATCACCTTAGAACCGGCCATCGTCGACCGACTATTTCATGAAGAGCCGGCGACCCGTAGGTTGATTCCATGTCGTCAACCCCGGCTTCTTTCAGCGCGGTAATCCTCTGCGGAGGCGACAGCAGCCGGATGGGCCGGGACAAGGCCACGATCCAAATCCGAGGTAAACCTCTCGTCCGGATGCTGGCCGAGCGGATGGCCGAGGTCGCCGGTCCAGTCTGGCTGTCGGTTGGCCGCGCACCACGGTTCGCCGAACTCGGTTTCGAGGAAATGATCGACGATCCTCTCGAGGCGGGTCCCCTGGGCGGCATTGCTCCATCGCTGGAACGGTCTCCACGGGAGCTCCTAGCCGTCGTCGGGGTTGACATGCCGTTCGCCAATCCCCGGCTATTTCGCCTCATGGCCGACCTCTATGTCGACGAGGACATCGTCCTGCCCATCACCCCGGAAGGAGCTCAGCCCCTGCACGCGCTGTGGAACAAGGCCTCGCTGAAACGGATTCGACACGCGCTCGAAGTAAAGAGCTACGCGGTGCGCGACCTGCTTCCCAACCTCACGGTGCGAGAGGTGGCTGAAGACGAATGGAGAACGGTCGACGACGGTCGCTTCGCGCTGAATCTCAATCGGCCGGAGGACTTGGAGTTACTGCGTTGACTCAGATTCCTTCAGTGATCGCCTGGCCGCTTCGATTGCCTCCTGGAGAGCGGTGGCGCGATCGGCTCCCTGGCCCTCGCGCAGCGCTACATAGCGGCCGGCCATATATGTCGACAGGGGCGCGTTGACGCGCTCCGTGGCGTGAGCGATGTCGCGGGCGAGTTCCAGAACGCGGTCGACTTCCTCGTCCCGCAGGCCCAACTCACCTTCCGACCCCTCGAGTCCGGAGCCCAGCGCCTCAGCGAATCGTTCGATCCACTCGCCCACCGGTCGCAGAGTATCGGGTTGTCTGGGCCAACGAGCTATCTCTTGATAATTCGTCGTTTCGTATAAGACTGCCTAGTCTTGACACACCGAAGAGGACCTCAGAAATGGTGAAGTCGGCCAAGTCCGAACCGGCCGCCCGGCTCGAGAGTTTTCCCACCGGCGGAGCGCAGACCGAGCCCGTCACACTGCGCCAGCTGCTGGACAACCTTGGGCCTCGTGTTGCTGGAGTCATCGTTGCGCCGCGTGGCCTCGATGTCGCCGTCGAAGAACCCGTCATCCACGATCCCTTCGGTGGTGCCACGATCCAACCTGGAGCAATCGTTTTCGCAGTCGGTACCGCTCCCGACACGCTCGAAGCGAGATCCCTCATCGCGACTGCAGGAGCGGCCGAGGCTGCCGTAGTCGTATTCAAGATGCACGGTCGCGCCTGCGAGTGGATATCCGAGGCTGAGCAAGCGGGCCTCACAGTCGTTTCGATCGCCGACGAGATGAGCTGGAGCCACATCAATGCTCTGGTCTCGCTGACGCTTCCGAGTCTGCGCCAATCCGCTTCCATTCCGGGCATGGCGAGTGTGCCTCTGGGGGATCTCTTCGCGCTGGCAAACGCCATCGCGGGACTCGTCGGCGGAGCGATCACTATCGAGGATCAACGAGCTCGCGTACTCGCGTACTCCAACCTCGAAGGCCAGCTCATCGACGAGCCGCGGCAACAGTCGATTCTGGGCAGACAGGTCCCCGACACACCAGGCATCCGTGCCTTATACAAACGTCTTTGGCATTCGGATTCCGTCATACGTGTCGATCACGTCGAGGATTTCGAGATCTTCCCTCGTATCGCAGTCCGGATCACCGTCGGGAACCAAACGCTTGGCTCTTTATGGGCAGTTGAGGGAAAAACTCTCCTCGGTAAGGAAGCCGAGCAAGCGCTGGAGGAAGCCGCCCGCGTAACCTCCCTTCACATGATTCACGCGCGCTCTTCGCGCGACATCGAGCGTTCAATACAGGGAGATCTTTTGCGCTCTCTGCTGGAGGGGCGTGGAGACGTCGCCGGCGTTGCCGGTCGCCTCGGCATCGATCGTCGTTCACCTTTGATTGTGCTCGCCTTCGAGATTATGGCGGATGAGAGGATTGAGGAATTCCATCGGGAGCGGCTCGTCGATCTCGTTGCAACCTATTCAGAGGCTTTTCGTCTGCGCGCCGCATGCGTGGCAATCGACAGCACGGTTTTTTCCTTGCTACCTGTCTCCGACCGTATGGACGACGACCGAGTGAAACAAATCGCCCTGGAAATTCACGAGCACGCGGAGAGCGCCCTGGATCTACCCCTTCAGACCGCGATCAGCTCCGTCGTGACCGACGTCCGGAACCTGCCGAACGCCTGGCGAGAGGTGAAACGGATCCTCACCGTTCTGGGGACGGAGCCAGAACGAAAGCTGGCATCTGTCGAGGACGTGCGGAGTCGCGTCACGTTGCTCACGCTTCATGAGCTTGCCCGCGACCATCCCGATCTACTGACGGGGTCCGTAGAGGCGATTGCTCGACACGACATTGAGAGAAAGACCTCCTATATGGAAACGCTCAGCGCGTATCTGTCCGCTTTTGGCGATGTCCCGACGGCGGCGGCTGCGACCAATGTCCATCCGAATACATTTCGCTATCGACTACGGCGATTGACGGAACTCTTTGACATCGATCTGCAAAATCCGGAGGACCGGCTTGTGACGGAGCTCCAGGTTTGGTTGCTGAACCCCCGACCGGGCGGGTCCCCTGGCTCGGCACGTCATCAGGACCGGCTCAGAAGATAGCCACCGTCCTTAGTCATCCCGGTTACGCGGTACTTCTCTGCGAAGGCCCATTCGAAAACCTCACGCAAAGCTTGCCGCCACTGAGCGGCTTGATCCTTGTTGCTGCGTCGCAGACTCACGATGTCGTCCGGAATCTGTGCAAACAGAAGCTCTCCGAGTTCAAGGCTCGGGCTCGGCCCACCCTCGGCGTTCTGGCTAAGGACAACGATGGCCGCTTCGGAGGCAATCTGAGCGCCGCCGCGTCCCTCCGACGCATCGGCGGCTCGGTCAGAAGCTAATCGCCATAAAACGACGCATCTGTCGGAATCGTCATCGGCGTTGATATCGTCGCGCATCTCACCGTAGAAATTGGCTTTGTAATCGACTATCTCGGCCCCCAACTTCGTGATGTTGAAGTAGCCGTTCCTTCGTACCAAAGGATCGAAGGTCCAGACGATCTCCTCGAGTCCGTTTCGAAGTGCCCAGGCGCGCTGGTGCTGTTTGAGAGCGAATCCGACGTGACGGCCTTGGAGCGCGGGGGAAACCCCTGTGATGTGGGAGTGGAGATGAAGGCTTCCTTTCCTCCGCCCCAAGAATCCGATTGATGTCCCCACGAGCTGGCCATCCGCCAGCGCGCCACTCACATAGTTGCCGCTGTGCAGCATGGCCTTCATCAAGTTCGCGGGGACAACAACCTGCCCGTTGATGCTCCAAATTTCCGAGAGCAATCTCTCGGCGGCATCGATCTCATGCTGCTCGCTCAGAACATGCACGAGCACACCGGCACGCGCGGCTGCCAGGTCCGCGGCCCGCTCTGCCCGCTCGGTAAATGAAATGTCGGTCAAGTTGATCGCCACGTTTCCCAATGTCTCAGGTGAGAGGTACGCCGATGTTGTCACGTTCCATGAAGGACCGGGAGGGCTTTCGTCTGACCACCCAAATGGCCGCCGCCTCTTTACAGCGAGATGAATTCAGCCGACTGTGTCATCTCCTTGAGGACCTCGGGAATCGGGCTCACCCCCAGACCGGGACCTGAAGGCACCTCGATGTGACCCTCCTCCAGCACGAAGGGTTCCGTCAGATCGGTGCGGTAATAGCGAGCGGAGGCCGAGGTGTCTCCCGGCAGGGTAAAGCCCGGTAATGCCGCGAGAGCAACGTTTGCGGCACGGCCGATTCCCGTCTCGAGCATTCCACCACACCACACCGGGATCCCCTGTGCGCGGCAGACTTCGTGGACCCTGACAGCTTCGAGGTACCCACCGACTCTCCCGGCTTTGATATTGACGATCGAGCAGGCCCCCAATGCGATCGCGTCGGCGGCGCCGCGAGCCGACGTAATGGACTCGTCCAGGCAAATAGGAGTGGAGATCTGCCGCGCGAGTTTCGCGTGACCCCAGAGATCATCCTCCGGAAGTGGTTGCTCAATGAGAAGCAGGTCGAAAGGGTCCAGCTTCGCAAGGTGACGTGCGTCGGCGAGCGTGTAGGCGGTGTTGGCGTCGACTTGCAACAAGATGCCGCCGAACTTCTCGCGGACGGCGCGGACCGCCTCCACGTCCCAGCCCGGTTCGATCTTCAGCTTGATCCGGAGATAACCCTGGTCGACAAAAAGTTCCACGGCGTCCAGAAGTTCGGGTATCGAATCCATGATTCCGACCGACACCCCGGTTGGGACTCGGTCTCGCACCGCCCCCAGTCGCCGGGCGAAGGACGTGCCGGTAGCCCGCAGCTCTGCATCTAGTACGGCCATCTCAAGCGCACCTTTGGCCATGCGGTGCCCCTTGATGGGTTCTAGGAGATTTGCGAGTGCCGCTGCAGTCAGGTCGCCTGACCGAGCCATTCGAGGCAAAAGGAAACTCTTGATGACCTCGGCGGCACCTTGCAGATATTCCGAAGAGTAAAGCGGGCTTTTGGCGGCCACACACTCTCCCCACCCGTCGCTGTCGGGAGTGACAACGCGCAGCAGCAGTACGTCCCTGTCCTTCTCGGTTCCAAACGACGTACGGAAAGGGGCAACCAGGGGGATGCGGATGCGGATCAGCTCGACACCGGTGACTTTCATAGCTTCATCTCAAGAAGCTTGTCGTTCTTGGGAGGGCTGTGGCTTCCCCATTACCTCGCCGAAGACCCGCAGGAAGTTGCCACCGAGTACCTTGGCGACCTCCGTCGCGGAGAAGCTACGGCGCTCGAGGGCGGGTGCGAGGTTCCGAATATCGGCCGGCGAGGCGAGACCCTCGATTGTGTCCCGTAGGTCGACGCCTTCCATCGTAACGTCTGGATAGGTGGCATAGACCTCGTCAACGTATTCGCGGATGAAATCGGCACCGATACCTACATGATCGATTCTTACCGTCTCGGCCACGTGAACGATGTGGTCGATGACGCGGTCGAGTATGGGTTTGTCGAGATCGGTAAAACTCGGAATCGCGGTGATACCGATGACACCTCCGCTCGCTGCTATGCCCTTCATGTGTTCGTCCAGCAGGTTGCGGTGATGATCCTTAAGAGCGCGCGCGGAGGAGTGCGAGGCCACCACGGGCCGCGTGGCCCGCTCGAGGACATCGGCCGTGCTGCGCAGGGATAGGTGAGATACATCCATCACGATGCCCAGGCTTTCTAGGACGCCTAGGGCTTCGACCCCTTTCCGAGAGAGCCCGGCTCCGGGGTCGCCGTCGGCGCTGCCGCCTGCAAGAGGCGTATTTCCCATCCATGTGAACGAGGCCATTCGCACGCCCAGACGATAGACAGTCGAAAACAGCTCGACGTCGCTGCCGATTGCATGACTTCCTTCGAGCGCCAGGACTAACGCAAGCTTGTTCAGCGCCACCGCCCGCTCGATCTCTTCGCCGGACAGACACAAAGCCACGACGTCTGAGGTGGCCTCCACTTCCTCGGTCAACTGCTCGATCACACGCAGGGTGTGGCGCAAAGCTCCTTCTGGCAGTAGTTCTGCCTCGATGTAGATCGGGGCGACCTGAACGTCGATGCCTGCCTCTCGAAACTGCGGGACAAAACGACGCCGGAGGCTGTCCGAATGGCCCAGAGCTCGCTCCCGCGCAAACAGCAGCAGAAAGTCGTTGTGACAATCGACGAATGTGTGGCCCTCAGTCATCGCAATGAATTACTGAGAGGCCTTAGCCCGTTCCTTTTGGATTAGGACACGACGAAGAATCTTCCCCGAAGCCGACTTCGGGATCTCGTCGACGAACTCGACGAGCCGAATCTTCTTGTAGGGCGCCACCTTCGACGCGACGAAGGATTTGATCTCGTCCTCGGAGACCTCGCTGCTCGTGACGACAAAGGCTTTAGGCAGCTCCCCGGCTTCCTCGTCGGGCACTCCGATCACCGCGGCGTCCGTTATCTTCGGATGCGTCAGAAGTAGGGCCTCCAGCTCGGCGGGCGGAACCTGAAGTCCCTTGTATTTGATGAGCTCCTTCAGGCGGTCGACGATGTAGAACCACCCCTCCTCATCGACATAGCCGATGTCGCCGGTGTGCAAGAAGGCGTCCTCATCGATCGCGTGAGCTGTTGCTTCCGAGTTATTCAGGTAGCCCTTCATGATCTGCGGACCCCGAATGCAGATCTCGCCTCTTTCGTTGGCGCCGAGCTCGGCACCCGTCTCGACGTCCACCACCTTCGCTTCCGTGTTCGGGATGAGCGGCCCGACCGACCCGAACTTCGGCTCAACCCAGTGCAGCGCGACATGGCTCACAGGACCGGTCTCCGTCAGGCCGTAACCCTGTATCACCTTGCATTCCAGCCTCTTTACAACGGCCTCCTGCAACTCTTTTCCTAAGGGCGCTGCACCTGAGGTAATCATCTTGAGACTAGAAAGGTCGAACTGGTCGATCAGTGGATGCTTCGCGAGCGCGAGCAGGATCGGGGGTACCAAGTAGGCGCGACTGACCTTGAAATCCTGAATCGCCTTGAGGAATTGTTCGAGGTCGAAGCGCGGGAGGCTCACGATCGTTGATCCGCGAGCAAGTCCGCAGTTCATGATCACTTGCTGCCCATAGCAGTGGAAGAAGGGCAACACCGCGATCAACGTCTGGTCTTCGTCGATGGGCAGTACCGGATCACTCTGATGCATGTTCGCGACGACGTTTCGGTGGGTGAGCAATACGCCCTTGGGCAGCCCGGTTGTCCCGCTGGAGTAAGGCAGCGCGATCTCATCGTCGGGCGCAATGGTGACGTCGGGAATCTCCCCACCCGTAAGCATCAGCTCCTGTAGAGGGGTAGCTCCTTCGGCCTCTCCGAGAACGAACACTTCTTTGACCGGAGATTGCCGTGCTGCCTCGAGCGCGGGTTCAATGAACTGAGGAATCGTCAAAAGGAACTTCGCGCCCGCGTCGTTCAGCTGGAACGCAAGCTCCTCGGCGGTGTAAAGCGGATTGACCGTCGTGGAAGCGCCTCCCACCCGGGCGACCGCGTGGTACACGACCGCGTATTCGGGAAGGTTCGGAAGATAGATGGCAAACACGTCGCCCTTACCAAAGCCGCGTGCATGCAACCCCGCCGCGACCGCGTCGATACCCTTGCTCAGCTCCGAAAAGGTGATCGTGCGTCCGCTGGGCGCGTCTATGAGAGCCGGCTTGTCACCTAGAGACTTGGCCTTGTCGAGAATCAGATCCGTGAACGGAACATCCGGATAAGAAACCTCTTTATGAGGGCTGGTAAATATCACGGCTCGCCTCCCATCGCTAGGCCGGCGTGTATTCAATCCCTACAGCATTTTGGCAGGAAGGGTCGAGCCGGGTAACGGATCGTGGGCGGCCGGCCGCCGAATCCTCCCGCCAGTACCGGAAGCACGAGGTGGCTCGCTTGTGGCGTCTCGTCCCCATACATGGTGATCATCGGAAAGAAGTCGTGTGCGGACGCCCAGCGGTAATACACGCCGTGACTAATCACCAGGGCCAGACGGTGTTCGGGCTCCAGAACCTCCGAGAGGTTCGCGAGATCCACGCGCACGTGGGTGGGCTCATCGACCGGGAATGGATGCGCCTGGTAGTCCTCGGATGCGTGAAATTGGAGGTCGACGGCCCCCTCCGTCAAGGGCCGAAGATCGTCGCTGACCTGAGGCGGCCCGCCGCAGGCGAAATCCGGACCCATGTCGTAGAGCTGAAGCTCGAAGAGGCCGCCGGGCGCCGAGCTGCCCACTTTCAGCCACGCAAACGCGTTTCCCGCGAGCACGGTTCTCTCCCGCGTCGGTTCGGTCAAATAGACGAGGCGCGTTGGGTCCGGACAAGGTGTAGTGAAACGCCACCCGTTCGCGTTGCTCGTGAAGTCCGGGTCCGTCCCGCCGCGCCACGCGGGCGTGACCGAGACAAAGGACGAACTTTCATCGCCTGAGTTCGGAGTGATCTCGCCCGCGCGCAGGTAGACCACCTCGTCATGTACTCGGACCATGCTCGCCTTCGCGCGATCTGTGGGTGGAGGCCACGCGTTTGTGGTGTGCCAGGCGCCGCTGCTGTCCTGGAAGTCGACCTCGCCCAAGCCGGGGGCGCGCTTGCCGCGTCCTTTGAGCCAGTAGTCAAACCACGCGAGCAGGCGGGTTTTCCATTCCTTTTCCGACATCCGAGGCGATCCAACATCCCTGAAGTTCTGGTGGGGCCACTCGTGCCACCACTGTCCCAGCAACATCCGCTTCGGCGCAGAGCGAAGCGAGCGCCATGCCCAGTCGTCCTGAAACGCGTGCCCCGATCCCCAACGGTCGAGAAAGCCGTGAACGACAAACGTCGCGGCCCGGATATCCGGCACTCGGTCGATGAAACGCCGCTCTTCCCAGTAGGCGGGATCTCTCTGTCCGCGGGCCTCTCCGGCGGGAACGACGGTGTTGACCGCAACTTGCTCCTCGCACAGTCTCTCGGCGGTAGTCGCAAATCGCTCTTCAGAGCCGTTGTTGGCAGTGAGCGCGGGTGCCAGTGAGTACTGCACCGAGAACGCGGGGCCCACTCCCGACCCCTCGAAGAATTGTGCTCCCTGAGGTGTGTGGATGAAGTTGTACTCATCAAGGATCGTGCCGGCGATCACGATGGTCTTCAACGCCGAGGGATTTTGGATCGCCGCCATCACCGGGGTAGTGCCGTAGTACGACAACCCAATCATCCCGACGCGACCGTTGCTCCACTCCTGCTCGGCAAGCCATTCCACCAGCTCCTTCTGGTCGCGCTGCTCTGATTCCGACTTGAACCCGAAACATCCGCTGGAATCGCCCGTACCCCTGACACTGAAGATCGCCACCGCGTATCCCTCTTTGACGAACTCCTCCCCAGGAAGACCGCCGACGGCCGGCGGCTCTGACGGAATGGATCCCGTCGCTAGATAAGGGGTGGAGATCAAAACGACCGGGACCGGAACTTTCACTTCCGGGCGCCACACCCAGCCACTCAACTCCACGCCGTCGAAGCTCTCGAATTTGACTTGCTCGCCCTCGGAAACCTGGAAAGGCCCCGAGGGACCCTTCCAGCGGTAACCACAAGGATCGGGGTGAGAACACACTTGTTGCTGCTCAAGACGATCCACCCGCGCGCGAGCACCGAGGGTTGTTTCGGATGCCGGCGAGGCCGCCGGCAGCAGGCTGACTATGCCGATAAGAGCCGCTCGCGTGGCGAATCGGCACATCTACTCAACCGTACGCAGGGTGATGGGAAATCCCGCGGCAGTCGCCTGCTTCAACACGGTCTGAATCGTCGGACCCGTGTAGCTGGCGCAATGAAGCGACGGCAGCGGACAGTCCTGGCCTTGACTTACCAGTCCCAGCGCGAAGCCGCTGTCCATGTGCGCCAGTGGGCCACCGGAGTCAAACGGAATCACCGGGCCCTCGAGCACATAGACCTGCTCGTCCATCTCGGTCAAGATGGCCTCGCGCGGGAGACCTCCATACGGCCAATCTGTCTGACGGATCGCGTCGCCCGCGGCGGCATCGTCGGGCGTTGTGTAACCGACTGGATATTGCGGGTATCCCTTGAAAGCAGGCGAGACGCGCTCCTGATACTCGGGAAATACCTCGATCAGGGCCCAGTCCGTCGCGGCGCTATCTGAACTGCCGAGGACGGCATATTCGCCGAAGGCCTCCCCGGTCTCGAGCAGCATCACATCGTCCCCGGGGTCGGTCATGCAATGGGCAGCCGTTGCGATGAAGACCTTTCCTTTCACCTTTCTTTTACCGTCGAAGACGTACCCCACCGAGCAGCTACCGATCGCCTGGTTCGGTCCGGCCAGGTCAACCACCGTGATCCGGGACCCCGGTTGGATGCGAACGACGGCAGGTCCCGCGGAGACAAAGTTCTGCATGACCAACAAGAACGCAGCAATCATCAGAGTTAAAGGCGCCCTCAACCGCATCATGTCTCCCCTCGATTTGCGACCCGCGCTTGTCGAATCATTGGGTGCAACGCTGTCAAATCCTTTGTCGCAGGCAACGAATTTGCCCAATGGGCTGGTCCAGCAGCACCGGGGTGATCAGTAGTTACTGCCTAGAGTCGGTCCGCCCACGAGGTGGCCCAAGATCGCCAGTCCAAGCTCCCGGCATTGAGCGTCGATGCACCCATCGACCATAGAGGTCCATGCTGTTCCGTCGGGCCCGACCACGACATCGATGAAGTCGAACTGCTGCTGGCAACGAATGATGGGACATTCACCTTTTACCAGCGGCTCGCGTGGCTTGTTGATGCTTGCCGTGTAGAAGACGGGGTTGCCGGACAACGCCTGGGTAGTGATCGTGACGTAGCCGTTCCAGGTGACCTGTTCGTACTCGGGGCCCTCGCCGGTCGGCGCCCTCCCGCCGGGAGCATTCGTACTCCCGATATAGGCGATCGCGATCTTTCCGGTGTCCCCGATATCGATGCTGGGAAGGCTCGCCTCCCTCAGACCCGGAGGCCCGATCATCATCGGTGTCCCAAAGGATTTGCCTCCATCACGTGAGATCGCGAGATACGGAAGCCGGTTGCGCGCCGTCCACACGACATAGACGTTTCCCTCGTCGTCGACCACGACCCCGGCCTCGTGCTCCTGAACCCCATCGCTTCTCGGGCCGGGCATGCCGTTGTCGGCAACCTGGACGCGCCTCCAGCTCGCGCCTTCGTCGCGGCTGACCGCGAGCCATGGCTGACTGCACCAACCACGCGCTAGATAGACATCACCCCGTCGGTCGACAAAGCCGTGTCCGGTTTCGCCCCCGCAATGACCTCGCACGCCGAAGTGACCGACCTCCTCATTCATACCGTCCACAAATGGGGCCTCCCCAGTGAGCACGAACGAGATGCCTCCGTCGAGGGAGCGTGAGCACGTCGTTGCGGTGCCCAACCCCCCGAGTGCCCCGCCGCCGATCGAGCAGAGGTAGACAACGTGGGGATAGCCCAGCGGCTCTGTGCCTCCGGTCGGCGGGGGCCCCGCAAAGAGATTCTGGTGATCCGTATGCCAGCTAAAGGGAACAGTGGAGCTGGTCCATGATTCGCCCTCATCGTCGCTGAACGAGACCTGTAAGCCGGCGGCGAAATCAACCACGAAGAGGCGACCCGTCCCCTTGTCGATCCACAGGTACGGATCTTGGGTCGTCCGGTGGGTTTGGGGCGAGACATCGCCCCAAGATGCACCGTCGTCACGGCTGCGCATGACAACGGTGCGTAAGGGCGACTTCACCGCGACATAAAAGACGGTTCCGTCACGATTCACACCGAGCGTCGGCTCGAAACCGAATTCGTGGTCTACATAGAAAAGGCGCGCGTCTGGTGCGCGTCGGGTGATCGCCGGTGATGTAGCCGGTTTGCCCCCGGCATAGTGGGCGCGCGCCCGACCACCCGAGCCCCGCTGACCGGACGGATCGTTGCGGGGCTGAAGGTTGAGCGGGCCGAACGGCAGGCCCACCATGACTGTCGGGGCAGATGCGCCGGTATGCGCGGGCTCTCGGATCAGAGGCACACCTCGTTCGGGAATGTCCGCGATCAACGCGGTGGTAGCCAGGCCAAGCAACACCATGACCATTGCCGCAGCCCACAACGCCAGTGGCGCGGCGCGCTCGAAACGAAGCGGCCACCTCCGCATTCGCTCTAGGTTCCGGGATCGGCCAGGTTGGGATGAGCGCGCGTCATGCGCCTACGGGTCTTTCCTGCAACACTCCGGAAGGAAGGGAGTAGGCGGATAGTCCAGAGTAGGAGGCGCGCCTCCGAGAGTTCCCGCGATGATTGGTAGGATGAGATGGCTCGATTCCGGCGAGCCGTCCCCCAGCATTGTGATCACAGGAAAGAAATCGCGCGCGACTCCCCACCGCTGAAGACCACGACTGACAACCAAAGCGAGTCGGTGCTCGGGCTGCAGGACGTGCCCTAAGTTCGAGAGATCAACGCGCACGTGCGTCGGCTCCGCTACAGGGAAGAGTCGAGGCTGGTAGTCCTCCGATTCGTGGTACTCGAGATCGATCGCGCCTTCCGACACGGCGATCACATCCGTGGGAGGACCCGAGCAATTGAAACCGGGCCCCACGTCGAACAGTTGAAGCTCGAAGACACCTCCCGGGGCCGAGCTCTCGATGTTGAGCCACGCAAAGGGGTTGCCGGCGATGACAACCGGCTCCTTCAGTGGCTCCGTCGTATAGACGAGTCTTGACGGATCGGGGCACGGGGTGCTCCATCGCTCGACGGTGGTCGTCTCGCCTCGCCACAACGGGGTGATCGACACGAAGGCCGAACCCTCGTCGCCGGGCTCGGGCTGGATCTTCTCCGCGCTCAAATAGACGACCTCGTCACGGCGCGCGGCACGCGCTGCGGAGGCGCGGCCTTTCGCACGGCCGGATCGTGTGTTAGCGAGCGGCGGGGGCCAGGAGGTCGCGGTATGCCACGCGCCCGAACTATCGAGGAATTCGACTGAGTCGAGAGAGGCCGGCTCGTTGCCCCAGCCTTTGAGCCAGTAGTCGAACCACGTCAACAAACGGCCCCTCCAGTCCTCCTCGGCCAAGGGATACGTATTGGGGGCTTCCCAATGGGGCCAGACGTGACCGAACTGACCGATGAGCATCTGCTTAGGCGCCGAGATCAGAGTCTGCCAGGCATGGTCCTCCTGGAACGCGTGGCCCGACAAATAGCGATCGAGAAAGCCGTGAACCACAAAGGTCGCGGCAGTTATCTCGGGGACGCGATCGATGAAGCGGCGCTCCGTCCAAAACTGTGCGTCCCGATCACCCGTAGCCTCTCCTCGTGCAAGCACGCCCGAGGTCGCGTACGCCACATCCGGGCAGTAATGCTGCGCTGTGGTCTCCAGCCGCTGAGGATCAAGAGCCGGGAGAAGCGAATACTGCACAGCTGCACGCAATTGCGGAGTGATGACCGACGCCGCGACGAACTCCGCGCCCTGCGGCGTGTAATAGAACTGGTACGAGTCGAGGATGGTGCCCCCGATCACAATCGTCTTTAGAGCGGGCGGGTTCTGGATCCCCGCCATCACGGGCGTGGTCCCGTGGTACGAGTACCCCTGCATTCCCACTCGACCGTTGCTCCACGGTTGGCTCGACAGCCAGTCGATGATGACGGGCAGATCTTGCTGTTCATCGGTTCCCTTATCGCTGAAGCAGCCACCCGAATCTCCGGTTCCGCGGACGCTGAATTGCGCCACCGCATAACCGACGGACACGAAGTCCTCGCCCTCTAAACCACCTACTTCGAGTGTGGTCGGTGGGGATCCGGCCTGAACGTACGGGGTGACTCTGAGGATGACGGGGACCGGGATTCCGTCGGGAACATCGGGACGAAGAATGAAGCCGGCTAGCTGCACTCCGTCGTGGCTCTCGACTGACACTGTCTCCATAGGAAGCACTTCGAATCGCCCTGCAGGGCCCTCCCAGTGGTAGCCGCAGGGATGAGGGTGTTTGCACTTCCGTTCTTTGCTATCCCTGGCGGCGGTCGCGGGACCGGCCGATCCCACAGTCAACAGCAGCGCGATCACGATCGCAGTGACTATCCCGAGACCGGAAGAACCCTTTGCTTGCTCAAGGTTGATCCGTAAGCGATCACAGGAGAGCTTCAGCTTCATAGCCCACCCGTGTATTCGAGAATGTCGATCCCACGGTTGTAATCGACCGCATAAATGGTTCGGCCGTCGATCCAATAGGCGGCGGATGTGTTCCCTCCCCAGGGCACGAACCAACCGACCTCCTTTATGCGCCCGCGCGAATCGATCCGCAGAAGTCGCGTCCCATGCTCAAACGCAGCCCCGGCCACGAGGCCCCCATTGCGAAAACCAGGATGCAAGCTGAACCAGTGCGAGGAACATCCGTTCACGGTGACCGGCGGATTCCCGTCCAAGTAGGCCCCCCATCCCGTCATCCTGTGCTGGTCGATCATGCGAAACGTATGTGTGCGCCTCCAATCTGAGGCATCCCAAGTCATGAAAGCGCCGCTCGCGGCCTCGCAGCGGGTACGCACCGTCTCTCCACCCGCGAGGAACATGTGGTCCCGACCGTGGTTGGCCCATGCCGTGGCGTGGATGAACCGAACATCTCGATTGGGTCCGAGACCAAGAAGCTTTGGATGCTTTGGGTCGCGACGGGCGTCCAGAAACGCGATCGGCTGCTGGGCCGTCAGCACGAGGCCGGGAGCCACCTCAGTGACGTCATGACCCGGACCGGCCGGAGTCACATCGGACCATTTCTCCTCGACGAGCTTGGGGTGAGTCGGATCCCGTAGATCGACGATCGCCCCGCCGGAGCCATACGCCCAGCGGCAGTCGAGCACACAGCTGCTTGTGTGCTGCCCCGCCCCGAGAAGGCTGGCGATCAGCCGCGGATTGGATTTCTCCTCGACATCGATGATGAAAAGCTCGTCGCCTGCTCTGTGCGGGACTATCAGAATCTTCCCGTTCGTATCCAGGTCCTCGCGCCCTAGCATTAACTCTTGTGGCATAGGAAAGACCCCAACGAGACTCGGATCGCGCGGCGTGGAAATGTCGAAGATCATGATCTTGTTTTGATCGCTCGTATAGAAGTAGTCATCTACGACGCGCCCTCCGACCCCGTCGATCGAGATCGCAACGTGTGCCACGTACTCAAGATTCTTGGAGGTGACTCCGCCGATCGATGGACCCGCCATCAGGGGCGATGCGAGCGCCATCGCTAGCCCCATCAGGCCTGCCGGCGCGAGAAACCGCTTCACGGAACGGCGCCTCTAGCCGCGAGGGACTACGAACGCCTTCGACACAATCAGCCGGTCGAAGGGGAAGCCCGTATAGGACCCGCGCACTGCTGGTTGAGCAGTGACACTGCCGAAAATGATGGTGGCCGATTTGATCGTGGAGCCGGGCTTTGCCTCCAGTAGATCAATCGGCACGGGAATCGTGATGGTCCCCGCCGACGCGTCGAAGATTCCCTTGACGATCCCTCTTTCTGTGCACGAAACCAACCCCGACGCATCCGTCTCACAGTCGCCGCGCACCAGGAACGGCTGGGGCCCCGGATTGCGCGGCGGCGGGCAGTTTCCGGCCGAGGGATCGCACGTGGCTCGGGTGTAGTCGGTGAACTTGCCGTCAAGCACCAACAGCTTGCCGTCGATGTTCATCTCCCATGTGTAACGCGTGAACTCAGGGACACCGTCGGTCGGCGGCAGCGAAGTGACTTTTATTACGAAGTTCACAGTCTCGGGGTCCGCCATGCCGATGGCGGCCTCGATCAGATCCTGGCCGAGGATGTCTCCGAGCGGGGCCACCTCTGGACCGATCGTGTCGCCCCAGTCGCCGGGCTTGTCCTTGCCGACCACTACGAGCTTGGACTTAGCCCCGGCCGGGCCCGGCCCCCCGATACAGATGACCCCCAGGATCGCGATAGTGAGTGAAACTGCAAACGCCCTTTTCATCTTGCTCTCCCCTCGCTATCCAAGAGCTTCCCCAGGCTCCCGAGTGATCCTGCTGGCACGCAGGACTATCTTCCAGTCGAACTTTGTCCGCCTTTACAAAGACGTGGCGCCGCTGCCGACGAGCTGTAGGAAATGCTTGACGAGCCGCTCGCCGGCGCTCGCTTGACCTACGAACTGCTCGGCGTCTTGTAGGGACCGGCCCCCATCCAAGCAACCCCATTCCTCGACCATGGTTTGAGTGCCGACGTTTTCAATCCATCTGCCGACGATGGCTGAGTCCACCTCGAAATGGAACTGAACGGCATAGGCACGCGTGCCCCATCGGAAAGCCATAGGAAGGCCGCTGACTCTGCTAACTGCCAGTAGGACCGCGCCTTGCGGAACATCGAACGTGTCCTCGTGGAACTGGAGGACGGGTATTTCGGGAAACTCAGAGATAAGGGCATCGTTGTTGCCTTCCTCGGTGAGTTCGAGCGACGAGAACAGCGCATTCCTGGAGCCAGCACGACGAACCTCCGCGCCCAGCGCGCGCGCCATCATCTGCGCTCCCAGACATACACCGAGGGTCGGTCGACCGTGATCGATCGCGGCCTTCATCAGTTCTCGGCTGCGGGCCAAAAAGGGGTAGTCGTCGAGCTGATCGACGTTCATCGTCCCGCCAAGAACGACCAGCCCGTCGATGTCATCAATCGAAGGCCAGGCGGCTTCTCTCGGCGCGTCGACGATGAAGTAATCAACGCTCTCGCTCTCGAGGACATCGGCCACGAGTCCGGGAGGAACCGAGCTCTCATGCTGAACGATCGCTATTGGCGACATGACCGAGCTTCCTCTACGAATCGGCCCGCTTGAATCTGAGCACGTCTATGCCCCGGTCAAGGTCAACGCTGTAAACGATCTCGTCGTTGGCCCAGTAGGCAGCCGCGCTCGAGCCGCCGTGAGGCAGGAACCAGCCCACCTCGTTGATCTTGCCGGTAGCAGAGATATTGAGGAAGCGCACGCCGTGGCTGTAGAAGGACGCTGCGACAAGGCCGCCGTTGTCAAATGACGAGTGCTCCTCAAACCAGTGAGCAGAGCAGCCGTACCAGGTCGCGCTTACAGGCGGATTGCCGTCGGTGAATGTTCCGTTGGAGGGTCCGTACTCGTCGATCGGTCTGAAAGTGCGAGTCCTCTTCCATTGCGACGCGTCCCACGTCTTGAACAAAGCGATGTCACCTGTGCAACGGGGCTTGACCGCCTCAGTCGCCGACATGATCAAGCGATCGCCGCCGCCCCGCGGCCATACGACGTTGTGACCGCTGTTAGCACTGCCGTCCGACATTGCCAGAACTCGGGGGTCAGCCGGATCGCTGGTATCCAACAGGACCATTGGCTCACTCGCGGTCAGGACCAGTCCCGCACGGACCTCCGTGACGTCGTGAGCGGAACGTCGCGCCCCCAAGCCGCGCGCATCGGTCCATTCCTTGTCCAAGAAGCGAGGGTTTCGTGGCTTACGGAGGTCGACGATGAATCCTTTTGCGCTGTAGGCCCAGCTGCAGTTGAAGAGGCACTCATACGTATGGTCGCCCGCACCCGGAACGGTGGCGATGACGGTTGGGTTTGACTTTTCGCTGACGTCCACGACATAAAGAGTGGAAACGGGCACTCTTGCGCCGGTGGCTGAAGCGTCACCCAACTGTGACATCAACAAGATGTGACCGTTCGTGGGCACATCCTCGTTCTCGGTTACATGCGGCAGGGGAAGGCGCCCAACCAGCTGCGGCGAGCTCGGCTTCCGCACGTCGAAGATCAACAGGCCTTGCTGATTCGTCGTGACGTAGAAATAACCGTCGAGGATTCGGCCCCCCTCCGCCGTCCCCATCGCGAGAGGGATGTGAGCCAACCACTCGACATTGTCCGAGGAGATTCCCCCAGCGCTGGGACCGGCACGAGCCGCGGGAAACGCAAACAGACAAAGGCTCACGAGAAGTGCCCCGATCCGTTTCATGGAGGGTGGCTCATTCCTGGCCGGATCTCGGTGTGTAGGCAGCATCTTCATCGCGCGGCCAGAGTTTGCCGTCCGCGCGCCGGCGATCAAAAACCTCGACATGAGACGTCGTGACGCCGGGAGGATCGGTTGTGATGATCTCCTTGGCGAGCTCACGGAAGCCGGCACGAAAATGCGCTGAGGACTTCAAGGCGACGACATCGCGGCGTGTCACATCTATTCCATGCAGCAGGAATATCTCCGGATCGAAGATCTGACTCTGGGCGGACGCGACGATCACATCGATGTCATCGATCGACAGTCGGGCGCACTTGCCCAGGTCCATCTTCATGCCTGGGGCAAAGGCCGTAAGAGTGAAGCGGCCATCCGTCAGCGATTTGACGTATGCGCTCGTAGTTATGGGTTTGCCGTGTAGATCGTCGTGTTTACCCCCGAGCTCGATGTCGATGGTGGCTCCGGTTCCCGCCGCGTGCGCCTGCTCGGCCACCTCCGGATCGAAGATGGACGCGAAACAGCTGTTTTTCAGCTCGGCCTCGATCATGGCGCGCAGCAGGTGAGTG
>JBHELF010000066.1:0-51761 GCA_046263155.1 Actinomycetota bacterium | reverse complement strand
GGCGTGCGCTACAAGATCATTCGCGCCGCCCTGGACACCGCAGGAGTCACCGACCGGCGCAAGGCCCGCTCGAAGTACGGCGCGAAGAAGACGGCGTAGGAGGGGGAGATGCCGAGGCGCGGTGCTGCTTCCAAGCGCGAGATCGAGCCGGACCCGATCTACCAGAACTCGCTGGTCACCCAGTTGATCAACAAGCTCATGAAGGGCGGGAAGAAGACCCTGGCCGAGCGGGTCGTGTACCAGGCCCTGGACAAGATTAGCGAGCGGACGGCGAACGATCCTGTGCTCACGCTGAAGAAGGCCGTGGACAACGCCCGGCCGCTGTTGGAGGTCCGGTCCCGGCGGGTCGGTGGGGCCACGTACCAGGTCCCGGTCGAGGTGCGGCCGCACCGAGGGACCACGCTGGCCCTGCGCTGGTTGGTCAATTACGCGCGACAGCGCAAGGAGAACACCATCTCCGACCGGCTCGTTGGTGAGCTCATGGACGCCTCCCAGGGCCAGGGCGCGGCGGTGAAGCGGCGCGAGGACATCCACAAGATGGCCGACGCCAACAAGGCGTTCGCCCACTACCGGTGGTAGCCGTGGCGGTGGTCGAGACAGAACGGACAGGGGTGTGGCGCTGATGGCCACACCGGCGAGGAAGATGGAGATGGCCAAGGCGGCACAGGACGTCGAACGGGGTCAGCGGGGAGGCCAGAAGGGTCTGGTCATCCGGGAGTACCCCCTATCCAGGACCCGGAACATCGGGATCATGGCCCACATCGACGCGGGCAAGACGACGACGACCGAGCGGATCCTCTACTACACCGGGAAGACCTACAAGATCGGCGAGGTCCACGAAGGCGCTGCGGTCATGGACTGGATGGTCCAGGAGCAGGAGCGCGGCATCACGATCACTTCGGCCGCGACCACCGCACACTGGAAGGGTTACTGGATCAACGTCATCGACACGCCAGGTCACGTCGACTTCACGGTCGAGGTCGAGCGCAGCCTGCGCGTACTCGACGGGGCTGTCGCGGTCTTCGATGCCGTGGCCGGCGTCGAGCCGCAGTCCGAGACGGTGTGGCGTCAAGCAGACCGTTACAACGTGCCGCGCATCTGTTTCGTCAACAAGATGGATCGCACGGGCGCGGATTTCTATCGCACCGTCTCGATGATCGAAGATCGCTTGAACGGCACGCCGGTCGTGGTGCAGCTGCCCATCGGGCGTGAGGTGGGCTTCCACGGCGTGATCGATCTCGTGACGATGGTGGCCCACTACTGGCCCGACGAGGGCATGGGCGAGGAGTGGGAGGACCGGGAGATCCCGGCGGACATGGCCGAGGAGGCCGCCAAGTACCGTCACGATCTCCTCGAGGCTCTCGCCGACCACGACGAGCAAATCATGGAGCTCTACGTTGCGGAGAAAGAGCCGTCGGTCGATCAGATCCGGAAAGGCCTACGGCGGGGCACGATCTCCGGGGAGATCACTCCGGTGCTCTGCGGTTCCGCGTTCAAGAACAAGGCCGTTCAGCCACTTCTCGACTCGGTTTGCTGGTACCTCCCCTCGCCCGTCGATCTTCCCCCGATGGAAGCCCGTCGTCCCGACTCGGGTGATGTCGTGCTGCGCAAGCCTGAGGACAGCGAGCCCTTCGCCGCTCTCGCCTTCAAGATCATGAGCGACCCCTACGTGGGCCGGCTGACCTACCTCCGCATCTATTCCGGAACCGTCAAATCGGGCGAGCACATCCTGAACGCGACGCGCGACCGGAAGGAGCGCGTCGGACGCATCCTGCAGATGCACGCCAATCACCGCGAGGACAAAGAAGCAGTGTTCGCCGGCGATATCTGCGCGGTCGTGGGGCTCAAAAGCACGCTAACCGGCGACACGCTCTGCGATCCCTCCGACCCCGTGGTGCTCGAGGAGATGAACTTCCCGGCTCCCGTGATCGATGTGGCCATCGAGCCAAAGTCAAAGCAGGACTCGGAGAAGCTCTCCACGGCTTTGCAGCGCCTATCGGAGGAGGACCCCACCTTCCGCGTGCACACCGACGACGAGACAGGTCAGACGATCATCTCGGGCATGGGCGAGCTACATCTCGAGGTCCTCGTTGACCGGCTCATCCGCGAATTCAAGGTTGGAGCCAACGTCGGCAAGCCGCAGGTCGCCTACCGCGAGACCATCCGCGAGCCGGCCGACGGCGTGGTCGTGCGCTACGTCAAACAGACCGGCGGCAAGGGTCAGTACGCGCATGTCGTGGTCGATCTCGAGCCCACAGGGCCCGGGGGCGGCTACGAGTTCGTTAACAAGATCACCGGGGGAAAGATCCCGACGGAATACATCCCCGCGGTCGATCAAGGCATGCAGGAGGCGATGGCGTCAGGCGTCTTAGCCGGCTATCCGGTCGTCGACCTACGCGTCCGATTGACCGATGGCTCCCATCACGAGGTCGACTCGTCGGAGATGGCCTTCAAGATCGCGGGATCGATGGCATTGAAAGATGGAGTTCGTAAAGCCAAGGCGGTATTGCTCGAGCCCGTGTTCGATGTGGAAGTGGTCACCCCCGAGCAGTACATGGGCGACGTCATCGGCGATATTTCGGGCCGGCGCGGGCGCATCGAGGCGATGGACGAGCGCGGTGGCGACCGGATCGTGAAGGCCCAGGTTCCGCTGGCCGAGATGTTCGGTTACGCGACCGAATTGAGGAGCCGTACCCAGGGACGCGCCACCTACACCATGCAATTCAACTCATACAAGGAAGTTCCGCAATCGATAGCAGATCAGGTAGTCGCAACCGTACGCGGGGAACCGGTCGGTTAGGAGAGGAGAGGCGATGGGCAAGCAGAAATTCGAGCGCACTAAGCCGCACGTAAACGTGGGCACCATGGGTCACATCGACCACGGTAAGACGACCCTCACCGCAGCCATCACGAAAACGCTCGCGGAATCCAACCCGAACGTGCAGTTCACGCCGTTCGACCAGATCGACAAGGCTCCCGAGGAGAAAGAGCGCGGCATCACCATCGCCATCGCGCACGTCGAGTACGAGACCGAGAACCGTCACTACGCCCACGTCGACATGCCGGGCCACGCGGACTACATCAAGAACATGATCACGGGTGCCGCCCAGGTGGACGGCGCCATCCTCGTGGTGTCGGCCGCCGATGGGCCTATGCCCCAGACGCGCGAGCACGTACTTCTCGCCCGTCAGGTGAACGTGCCCTACATTGTCGTGGCTCTCAACAAGGTTGACATGGTGGACGACCCCGAGCTCCTCGACCTCGTCGAGCTCGAGGTGCGGGAGCTTCTGAATGAGTACGAGTACCCCGGCGACGACGTTCCGGTCATCCGCGTTTCCGCTCTGAAGGCACTCGAGCAGGACGACGCCGACGCCAAGAAGCAAATCCTTGAGCTGATGGCCGCGGTGGATGAGTACATCCCGGAACCGGAGCGCGACGTCGCGAAGCCGTTCCTGATGCCGATCGAGGACGTGTTCACGATCACCGGTCGCGGCACCGTGGTGACGGGACGTGTCGAGCAGGGTCAGCTGAAGCTCGGCGACGAGATCGAGATCGTCGGGATCCAAAAGGAGGTCCAGAAGACGGTCGTCACCGGAATCGAGATGTTCCGCAAGATGCTCGATGAGGCTCAGGCCGGCGACAACGCGGGCATCCTGCTGCGAGGCACAAAGAAAGAAGACGTGCAGCGGGGCCAGGTCCTCTGCAAGCCGGGCTCGATCACGCCGCACACCAAGTTCAACGCCCAGGTCTATGTCCTTTCGAAGGACGAGGGCGGGCGGCACACGCCCTTCTTCAACAACTATCGGCCTCAGTTCTACTTTCGTACCACCGACGTGACGGGGTCCGTTCAGCTCCCGGGCGGGACGGAGATGGTCATGCCGGGCGACAACACGGAGATGGAGGTCCAGTTGATCCAGCCGATCGCGATGGACGAGGGATTGCGCTTCGCCATTCGCGAGGGCGGTCGGACGGTCGGCGCCGGTCGAGTAACGAAGATCATCGAGTAGCAGAGAAAGCAGACACATTGGCAGACGGAATGAAGATCCGCATAAGGCTCAAGGCCTACGACCACGAGGTCATCGATCAGTCGGCGAAGAAGATCGTCGAGACGGTGACTCGTACGGGCGCGAGCGTCAACGGCCCCATCCCGCTGCCCACCGAGCGATCGGTCTACACCGTGATCCGCTCTCCACACAAGGACAAGGACTCGCGCGAGCACTTCGAGATGCGGACGCACAAGCGCATCCTCGACATCGTCAATCCGACGCCCAAGACAGTCGACTCGCTGCAGCGTCTCGACCTGCCGGCCGGCGTCGACATCGAGCTGAAGCTCTAATGGTGGAAGGCGGGGACGTAGTCCCCGGGAGGATTGATGACTGAAGTCAAAGGGATTCTCGGTCGCAAGCTCGGGATGACCCAGGTGTTCGACGACCAGGGGCACGCGGTGCCCGTCACCGTCCTAGAGGCGGGACCTTGCCGCGTCGCGCAGGTCAAACGACCGGACACCGACGGCTACAGCGCGATCCAGCTGTCTTACGGCGTCGCCCGGCGGCCGAACAAGCCTCTAGCCGGTCACTACCAGAAGGCGGGGCTAGAAGCGGCGCGCGATCTCGTCGAGTTGCGCCTCGACGATTTGGGCGCGTACGAGACGGGCGCCGAGATCAAGGCCGACGTCTTCGAGGCGGGGGAGCTCGTCGATGTGATCGGTGTGACCAAGGGCAAGGGTTTCGCCGGACCCATGAAGCGTCACAACTTCAAGGGACTTTCGGCGAGCCACGGCACGCAACGGAAGCATCGTTCGCCGGGTTCGATCGGCGCCTGCGCGACTCCCGCCCGTGTCTTCAAGGGAACCAGGATGGCCGGGCAGTTGGGTCACCGCCGGGTCACGACCCTGAACCTGAAAGTGATCAAGGCCGATCCCGAGCGCAACTTGTTGCTGCTCCGAGGCGCCGTCCCTGGGCCCCGCGGGGGACTCGTGATGGTGCGTTCCGCAGTCCGCGCCCGGCAGCGTCTTGCTCGGCCGGCTCCGAGGAAGGCGAGTTGATGGCAAGCCAACTGAAAGCACGAGCGATCGGACCGAGCGGTGGTGATCAGATGCTGTCCGACGAGTTCTTCGGCGGCGATGTCAACCTTCCGCTGATGCACCAAGTCGTCACGGCTCAACTTGCTGCAGCGCGGTCGGGTACCGCGTCCACGAAGACACGCTCCGAGGTTCGGGGAGGAGGCAAGAAACCGTGGCGCCAGAAAGGGACGGGCCGCGCTCGGCACGGATCTATTCGGAGCCCTATCTGGGTCGGTGGAGGAGCAGTATTTGGCCCGAAGCCGCGCGACTACTCCGTCAAGGTCCCCAAGAAAATGCGTCGAGCCGCGCTGCGGTCCGCGCTCGCGAGCCAGGCTCGCGAGGACCGAATCTTTGTGATCCGTGAATGGTCCGATACGAAGACGAAAGCGGCGGCCCAAGCGCTGAAGGATGCCGGCGTTTCCGGGCGTGTGCTCCTCGTGCTCGATCCCAAGGACGAGACGTCCAGCGTGGTCGATAGAGCATTTCGCAACCTGGCGGGAGCCGCGTTCACCCTTGTGGGCTCGCTGGCGGCATACGACGTACTGGCCGCGGACGCGGTCATCTTCACCCAAGCCGCATTGGATTTCTTCACGGGTTTCTCACTTCCGCCGAGGACTGCATCCCTTCCATCGGGGACTGCGTCCCTTCCATCGGGGACTGCGTCGGATTCGGTAGCCACCCGCCCGCCCGAAAACCGTTCATCCGAGGTTGGTGATCAGACATGAGCACCAAGTCCGATCACCGCGACGTCATCATCGCTCCGGTCGTCAGTGAGAAGTCCTATGGGCTCCTGGACCAGAACGCGTACACCTTCGTGGTTCACCCCGACGCGAACAAAACTGAGATCCGACAGGCCGTCGAGGCCATCTGGGGAGTCAAGGTTCTAAACGTCAACACGGTCAACCGCAAGGGCAAGTCCAAGCGGTTCCGTTTTACGCAAGGTCGCCGCACCGATGTCAAGCGAGCCATCGTGAAGCTCGCGGAGGGCGACAAGATCGAGATCTTCGAGCAACAGGCTTAGAGGAAGCAGGACTAAATGGCTATACGAAAAGGAAAGCCGACTTCACCGGGACGGAGATTCGCCACGTTTGCGGATTTCTCCGACCTGACGCGCTCCGAGCCGGAGAAAACCCTGCTCGAGCCGCGGCCGAAGACCGCAGGTCGAAACAATCACGGGCGGGTTACTTCGCGGCGACGCGGTGGAGGTAACAAGGTTCGCTATCGCGTCATCGACTTCCGTCGCAACAAGGACGGCGTACCGGCGAAGGTGGCGCACATCGAATACGACCCCAACCGTAATGCTCGCATCGCATTGCTGCACTATGTCGACGGCGAGAAGCGCTACATCTTGTTGCCGAACCGGGTCAAGGTTGGCGACATGCTGCAGTCCGGTCCCGGCGCCGAGATCCGCGCCGGCAACGCCTTGCCGCTCCGCAACATCCCCGTAGGCACCGTGGTCCACAACATCGAGCTAAAGCCCGGCGGCGGAGGCAAGCTCGCCCGTTCGGCGGGCTCGTCGGTGCAGCTGGTAGCCAAGGAGGCAAACCTCGCGACGCTTCGGCTGCCCTCCGGAGAGATGCGGATGGTGCCTGCCGACTGCCGCGCCACCGTCGGCGAGGTCGGCAACGCCGAGGCCGAGTTGGTGACGAAGGGAAAGGCCGGCCGCAATCGCTGGAAGAACAGACGCCCGAAAGTCCGTGGCGTTGCCATGAACCCGGTGGATCACCCGCTGGGTGGAGGTGAGGGCAAGTCGTCCGGAGGTCGGCACCCGGTGAGCCCTTGGGGGAAGCCCGAAGGCCGCACGCGTAACAAGAAGGCCTCCGATTCCCTGATCATTCGCCGCCGCGGAAAGAAGCGAGGTGGCGGCAAATGAGTCCACGTTCGCTGAAGAAAGGTCCCTTCGTTGATGACCACCTGATGGTCAAGATCGTCGAGATGAATAAGAAGAACGAAAAGCGGGTGATCAAGACGTGGTCGCGCCGGTCGACAGTGATCCCGGAGATGGTGGGCCACACCATCGCGGTGCATGACGGCCGCAAGCATGTGCCCGTCTACATCACCGAGTCGATGGTGGGACACAAGTTGGGCGAGTTCGCTCCTACGCGGGCGTTCCGCACACACGGCAGTTCCGCCGAGAAGACGACGAGGGTGAAGTAATGAACGTGCGTCTACGTCCCGAAGCCCAGGAGGCGCTCGCGTCCGCCCGGTTCATTCGCATGTCTCCCACCAAGGTCCGCCAGGTGATGGACTTGATTCGAGGCCGCCATGTCGACGACGCGCGTCGTGTTCTGCGATACACACGCCGTGGAGCCGCGGCGCCGGTCGGAAAGGTGCTCGAATCGGCGATCGCGAATGCAGAGCACAATCGCGGCCTGCCCGGAGACGAGCTCGTGGTTGCGCGCGCCTGGGTCGACGAAGGTCCGACGCTCAAGCGATTCCGCCCCCGGGCACAGGGTCGAGCAACGAGGATCCGCAAGCGCACCTGCCACATCTCGATAGTGGTCGGTCGACTCGAGGAAGAGCCTCAAGCCTTGGGGCGGGCGGGTGGCCTGGAGACGGGACGCGGTGGCACGAAGGAAACGAGTCGGCGTGTTCGGAAGACAACTGCCGACGAGACGCCTTCCCCCAAGAAGGCTGCAGGAAGCGGGGCCAAGCCGGCCGCAGTGGAGCCCGAGCAGACGAGTAAGACGGCCAAGCCGCGTCGTCGAACGGGCACCAAAGCCGCCGCCGGAAGTTCGGGCGAGAAGAAGACAACAAGACGCAAGACGACGAGACGCAAGAAGGAAGAGGAGTAATGGGTCAGAAGGTCCATCCCTACGGGCTGCGGCTCGGCATCCACACCGACTGGAAGTCGCGCTGGTTCTCCGAGAAGCAGTACCGCGAGTATCTCGAGGCCGATCTCCGGATTCGGGAGTACCTGCTCAAGGAGCTTCCGCATGCCGGGATCAGCCGAATCGATATCGAGCGCACGCGCGAGCGCGTGCGGATCGACGCGCACACGGCTCGCCCGGGGATCGTGATCGGTCGCCGCGGAGCGGAGGCCGAACGACTGCGCTCCCAGCTCGAGCAGATGGAATCGAAGCTCTACGGCAAGCCGATCGACGTGCGTCTAAACATCATCGAGGTGAAACAGCCCGAGCTCGATGCTCAGCTCATCGCTCAAGGCGTGGCGGAGCAGCTCGTCAGCCGCGTGTCCTTCCGGCGTGCAATGAAGAAGGCCGTTTCGACCGCGATGCGTCATGGAGCCAAGGGGATCCGGGTGCAGTGTGGAGGCCGGCTTGGTGGCGCCGAGATGAGTCGCACCGAGTGGTACATCGAGGGCCAGATGCCTCTACACACTTTGCGGGCCGACATCGATTACGGCTTCGCTGAGGCACGGACCACGTTCGGACGGATCGGAGTCAAGGTCTGGATCTACAAGGGGCCCTTCGAGGACCTTTACGCCGCCGCCCGCGACACCGCACGCTTGCGCCGCGAGGCCGCGCTGGCCGCCGGCGAGACCGTGGGGCGCGGAGCCGAAGAGCGGGCCGCTGCGCTGCGCGGCCAGCGGCCGGCAGAGGGAGTTGCCGAGGGCGACGAGACGCTCAAGGTCGCCGGGCGCTCCCGCTGGGCCGGGAGCCCCTCGGTCAAAAAAACCCAGGATGAAGAGCCTCCCGCGGAAAGAGGCGAGGGGCCAATCACTGGTGCCGACTCGGAATCGGAGGCCACCCGCCCGCCCCAAGACCGCTCATCCACCGAGGGTCGTTACGAGGAAACCGATCCGCACCAGGTCGGCGGAGCCTCGGGCACCGGCGGCACGGATGCGTCGCTCGGCAAGGCCTCGTCGGAGCCGGCCACCACCGGCTCGGATCTCGGCGAACAACCTCCTGCAGCGGAGGTCGAATCGACGGAAACCGTTTCCGAGGAATCGCAAGAGACGGACAAGCCCGAGGAAGAGGCGTAGTCATGCTGCAGCCGAAGAAGGTTCGCCACAGAAAGGTGCAGCGCGGGCGTATGCGCGGTCGTGCAAAGGGCGGAACGATCGTCCAATTCGGCGAGTTCGGGTTGATGGCCGTGGAACCGGGATGGATCACCAACCGCCAGATAGAAGCGGCCCGTATCGCGATGACGCGTCACATCCGACGCGGTGGGAAGGTGTGGATCAACATCTTCCCCGACAAACCGGTCACGAAGAAACCCGCCGAGACCAGGATGGGTTCGGGCAAGGGCAATCCCGAGCACTGGGTGGCCGTGGTGAAACCCGGCCGTGTCATGTTCGAGCTTGCGGGCGTGCCGGAGCCGCTTGCTCGCGAGGCAATCCGGCTGGCGGCGCACAAGCTGCCGATCAAGACGAAATTCGTCACGCGCGACGTCGTCCCGGAAGTCAATTGATGGCCAAGACCTCTGAGATCCGGGACCTGCCTCAGGACGAGCTGGAGCGCAAGCTCGTCGAGACGAAGGAGGAGCTCTTCAACCTTCGCTTCCAGAACGCGACGGGGCAGCTCGACAACTACAAACGCATAGGCGACTTGCGTAAAGAAGTGGCGCGCCTCAAGACCATCCTGCGACAGCGAGAGCTGCAGGCGACAGAAGAGAGCACGGCATGAGTTTGGAACCTACCCAGGTTGAAACGGAGCGCGGCAAGCGGAAATCGGCCGTGGGTCGCGTGGTCTCCGACGCCATGGATAAGACGGTGGTCGTCGAAGTTCGTGCCTCGGCGTCGCACTCCACCTATACGAAGATCGTCCGCCGCTCGAAGAAGCTCAAGGCGCACGACGAGAACAACGAGGCCAAGGTCGGAGACGTAGTCAGGCTAGCCGAGACGAGACCCATGTCGAAGAGCAAGCGCTGGCGACTAATGGAGATTGTGGAAAAGGCAAAGTGATACAGCAGGAATCCCGTTGCAGAGTGGCAGACAACACCGGTGCCCGCGAGGTCCTGGTGATCAAGGTGCTGGGCGGCTCCCGCCGGCGGTACGCGGGCGTGGGGGACATCGTCGTGTGCACCGTCAAAGATGCCATTCCGGGCGGTGTGGTCAAGAAGTCGGACGTCGTGAAGGCAGTAGTCGTGCGCACGGCCAAGGAGAACCGCCGCGGCGACGGTTCGTACATAAAGTTTGACGACAATGCCGTCGTCATCGTGGACAACCAGATGCAGCCGCGCGGAACTCGCATCTTTGGTCCCGTGGCGCGAGAGCTGCGGGACAGGCGTTTCATGAAAATCATCTCGCTGGCCCCGGAGGTCTTGTAGTGAAAGCCGAATCAGCCAAGCCCAGGATTCGGAAGGGGGACACCGTCGCGGTGATCTCCGGGAAAGACCTGGGCGCTCAGGGACGAGTACTAGAGGTGCTGCCCAGAAGGGGCAAGGTGATCGTGGAGGGAGTTGCCCGCGCCACGAGACACGAAAAGATCCGGCCCGCGCGCGGTCGAGGCGGCCAGGAGGGTGGCATCACGCACAAGGAGAACCCAATCGACATCTCCAATGTGGCACTTGTTTGCCCTACCGATGGCCCTACCCGCATCGGTTATCGCATCGACGAGACGTCCGGCGCCAAGGTACGCGTGTGCCGGAAATGTGGGAGTGAGCTGTGATGGCCACGAGAACCGAGAGCTACGTGCCGCGTCTGAAGGAGCGCTACCGCTCCGAAGTGCTGGCTGCCCTTAAGGACGAACTGCGCCTTGGCAATCCGATGGAGGTTCCGAAGCCCGAGAAGGTCGTGGTGAATATGGGCGTCGGCGAGGCCTCGCGCGACGCAAAGCATCTCGAGGGGGCCGTCAAGGACCTGACGATTATCACCGGTCAGAAGCCCGCGCTGCGTCGAGCACGCAAGTCGATCGCGACCTTCAAGATCCGGGAGGGAATGCCTATCGGCGCTGCCACGACGCTGAGAGGCGACAGGATGTGGGATTTCCTCGACCGACTGCTTTCCATCGTCTTGCCCCGCATCCGGGACTTCCGGGGACTCGATCCCCGCTCGTTCGACGGACGCGGCAATTACTCATTCGGCGTTAGTGAGCAACTCGTGTTTCCCGAGATTGACTACGACGATATCGACGAGACACGTGGCATGGACATCACCATCGTGACGACCGCAAAGGACGACGACCAAGGCCGCGCGTTGCTGACGGCCTTGGGATTTCCCTTTAGACAACAGAGTTCCTGAGGAGGCAGAGGAAACATGGCTAAGAAGGCACTGCGGATAAAGGCTCGGCGCAAGCCGAAGTTCAAAGTCCGTGCCTATTCGCGTTGTGTGCGATGCGGGCGGCCACGGGCCGTTTATCGCAATTTCGGGCTTTGCCGACTCTGTTTCCGCGAGATGGCTCACACCGGAGAGATTCCCGGTATCACGAAGGCAAGCTGGTAGGAGCGCGCTAAATGACGACAACAGATCCAATCGCCGACATGCTCACAAGGGTCCGGAACGCATCCCAGGCGATGCATACGGATGTATCGATCCCCGCGTCGAAGATCAAGGAGAACATCGCGAAGATCCTGGCCGAGGAAGGGTTCGTCGACGGCTTCGAGGTGGCCGAGGACTCGGGTCACACAGTCATTCGGATCAAGTTGCGATACACGGATGAGCGCGAACGTGTCATTACTGGAATCCGCAGAATCTCCAAGCCCGGCCGAAGGGTCTACCGGGGCGCGCGCGAGCTGCCCCGAGTCCTCGGAGGCCTGGGGGTTGCAATCATCTCGACGTCCCAAGGTGTGATGAGCGACAAAGAGGCCAGACGGGCACGCGTAGGCGGCGAAGTGCTTGCCTACGTGTGGTAGAGGAGGTTTGAAGCAGTCATGTCACGAGTAGGGCAGGCACCGGTCACCGTTCCCGCGGGTGTGACCGTTGATCTGACGGCGGATCGCATCAAGGTCAAGGGCCCGAAGGGCGAGCTCGAGCGCGCACTGCCGGAGAACATTGCCGTGGAGCAAGCGGATGGAGAGTTGCGCGTCACTCGGAGTAAGGAGAGCCGGGAGGTCAGGGCCCTGCATGGGCTCGTGCGAAGTCTCATTGCAAACATGATCCTCGGAGTGACCGAGGGTTTCGAAAAGCGTTTGGAGATCCACGGGGTGGGCTACCGGGCCACAAAGCAAGGTCAGGACATTGAGCTCGCGGTGGGCTTCTCTCATACGGTTAAGTTCGGAGCTCCCAGCGGAATCGAGTTCGAGGTCCCGGCTCCGACCAGGATCACCGTTCGGGGGATCGACAAGGAATTAGTGGGCCAGACCGCTGCCGAGTTACGTGCCGTGAGAAAGCCCGAGCCCTACAAGGCCAAGGGAATCCGGTACGAGGGCGAGCACATCCACCGCAAGGCCGGCAAGGCGGCGAAGGGAGCCGGCGCGTGATGAGGAGCGCAGCATGAAGACGCAAGAGAAAGTCAGAGCACGGACCAGACGGCACCGCCGCGTCCGCAAGAATGTGCTCGGTACTGCGGAACGGCCTCGCTTGGCCGTTTATCGCTCAAATCGTCACATCTATGCGCAGCTCATAGACGACCTCGCCGGCCGCACCCTGGCGTCGGCCTCATCTGTCGTCGGGAGCGGCGAAGGGGATCCCAAGGCGCGCGCGCGCGCGGTGGGTGCCGCCATTGCTTCCAAGGCGAAGGAGGCAGGCATCACGGCGGTCACGTTCGATCGCGGGGGTTTCAAGTATCACGGTCGCGTGGCCTCGGTTGCCGACGGTGCGCGCGAGGCCGGGCTTGAGTTCTAGGAGATCGGAGCAGCGATAGTGGCGCAAAGCAGAGGATCGATGCGGGGTGGCAGAGACGACGACAGAGCTCAATTCGAGGAGCGTGTCGTCTCGATCAATCGCGTCGCAAAGGTCGTCAAAGGTGGCCGTCGGTTTTCCTTCACCGCTCTTGTGGTCGTCGGCGATGCAGCGGGTCGGGTGGGCGTCGGCTACGGCAAGGCGCGCGAGGTTCCTGCCGCCATCCAGAAGGGTGTCGAGGAAGCAAAGCGCAACTTCTTCGCCGTTCCCATGATCGGCCAAACGATCCCTCACGAGATCATCGGCCAGGACTCAGGCGCGGTCGTCTTACTCAAGCCGGCATCTCCCGGCACCGGGGTTATCGCCGGCGGGCCTGTCAGGGCGGTGGTGGAATGCGCCGGCATCCGCGACATCCTGTCCAAGTCCCTCGGCTCAGACAACGCCATCAACATCATCCACGCGACCATGCGTGGTCTCAAAGGCCTGCAGACGGCGCAGGGAACCGCTGCCAAGCGTCGTAAGACCGCTGAGGAAGTAGCGCCTCGTCACCTCTTGGAAACGTCCGCTTCGACGGTAGTTGAGGCGTAGCGTGGCGAAGCTCAAGATCAAGCAGGTGCGCTCGGTATTGGATCGCGGCGCCAAGCAGCGCGGAACCATAAGGGCACTGGGCCTGAAACGGACAGGCGATGTCGTGATCCACGAGGACACGCCCACCGTTCGCGGGATGCTGCGCGCGGTGGGACACCTATTAGAGATAGAGGAGACGCAGGATGAAGCCGCACGAACTTAAGCCGGCTCCCGGCTCGCACCGGGCGCGCAAGCGCGTCGGTCGCGGTGAGGGTTCGGGTAAGGGAAAGACCGCCGGGCGGGGGACGAAGGGGACGAAGGCGCGCAATAAAGTGCCGACCTTCTTCGAGGGCGGCCAGATGCCCCTGACCCGCCGAGTGCCAAAGCTGAAGGGCTTCACTCCGCCGGTGCGCACACGCTACGGCTCAGTCAATGTTGGTGCCTTGGCGGCGATCGAAGCGGCATCCGTCGGTCCTGAGGAGTTACGCGCCGCGGGGCTCGTGAAGAAGCACGACAAGTTCATCAAGGTGCTGGGCAACGGTGATGTAGGCCGAGCGCTGACGATTCGTGCCCATGCCGTCAGCGTGGCGGCAAGAACCAAGGTAGAGGCGGCGGGCGGCACAATCGAGCTGATTCCGCTACCCCGGCCGACTCGGACTGACCGGGCCGGAAAGGCTGGGAAAAGGTGAACCTGATCGCCGCGTTCATCAACGCCTTCAAGGTTCCGGATCTTCGGAAGAAGATCCTCTTCACGCTGCTGATCATCGGGGTCTACCGGTTTGGGGCACACGTCCCCACGCCGGGGATCGATGTCGAGCGCGCTCAAGAATTCGCGCGCGGCGCTACGGGGGGAATCCTTCAATTCATCAATTTGTTCTCGGGTGGCGCACTTACGCAGATGGCGGTCTTCGCCCTCGGGATCATGCCGTACATCACATCGTCGATCATCATGCAATTGCTCACCGTCGTTATCCCGAAACTCGAGGCCTGGTCGAAGGAGGGAGAGCAGGGGACTAAGAAGATCACGCAGTGGACCAGGTATCTGACCGTCCTGCTGGCGATTCTGCAATCAACCGGTCTCGCGTTCCTCTTCCATCGCGGTCAGTTCCGCGACGCGCAGGGCAACCCCGTGGACCTCATTCCTAATTTCAACGCGCCACGAGTCGGTCTGATCGTTCTGTCACTCACGGCCGGAACGGCCCTAATCATGTGGCTGGGCGAGCTCATAACGCAGCGTGGAATCGGAAACGGAATGTCCATTCTGATTTATGCATCGATCGTCTCAACGCTTCCCACATCCGGAAATGCCATCCTCGCCCAGAAGGGCTTGGGTACTTTCCTCACCATCTGCCTCTTGGGTCTGGGGATCATCGTGGCGATTGTGGTGATGGAACAGGGACAACGCCGCATCCCCGTTCAATACGCCAAACGCGTGGTGGGCCGCCGTATGTACGGGGGTAGCTCGACTTACATCCCGCTGAAGGTCAACACCGCCGGAGTGATTCCCATCATCTTCGCGTCGAGCGTTCTCTATATCCCAACGCTGCTGCAAAACGTCATACACAACCGAACCATTCAGAACTTCATCGAAAACAACCTGATCAACTCGGCCAGCATCACTTACATGGTGCTGTACGCCGTGATGGTCATATTCTTCGCGTACTTCTACACGGCTATCACTTTCAACCCAGTCGACGTCTCAGACAACATGAAGAAATACGGCGGGTTCATCCCGGGGATTCGACCGGGACGACAGACGGCCGAGTACCTCGACCGGATCTTGACTCGCATAACGTTGCCGGGAGCGCTTTTCATTGCGATCATTGCGATCATTCCCTCGGCCCTCTTTGCGATCATGAACATCCAGGACTTCCCGTTCGGCGGTACGTCCGTCTTGATCGCCGTGGGCGTGACACTCGAGACCATGAAGCAGATCGAGTCGCAACTCATGATGCGCCACTACGAGGGTTTCCTTAAGTAGCGACGACTTGAAGAGAGAGCGGTAGCAGCGTGCGGCTGATCATCTTCGGTCCCCAGGGAGCGGGCAAAGGCACCCAGTCCGAGCGGATCGCTGAGAAGTACGGCATTCCCGCGATCTCGACGGGCGACATCTTTCGCTGGGCCATAAAGGGCCAGACTTCGCTGGGTCTCAAGGTTCAGGAGTTCGTCGAGGCCGGCCACTTGGTACCCGATGATTTGACGATCGCGATAATCGAGGAGCGCCTGGACGCCGACGACTGCAAGCCGGGTTTTCTCCTCGATGGGTTTCCCCGCAATCTTGTTCAGGCCGACGCGCTAGACACAATCCTCGCAGGACGGAATACCGCCCTCGATGCTGCCTTGGCGATCGAGGTGCCTGAGGAGGTTTCGTTGCGGCGTCTCTTGGGTCGGCGGGTCTGTTCGGAATGTGGCCGCAACTATCACCTCGACTCGCCGCCCAGAAATGACTGGACTTGTGACTTGTGCGGCGGCGCCGTAGTGGAACGAACCGATGATCATGACGAACACACGGTTCGCGAAAGACTGAACCTGTACCACGAGCAGACCGAACCTCTCAAGGCCTACTACCGGGAGAGAGGCCTGCTTCGAGAGGTGGACGGTCAGGCCTCTCCGGATGAGGTCTTCGACCGGATCGTCGCAGCCATTTGAGAACCGGCTTGATCTACAAGAAGTCGGCGGAGGAAATCCGCCTTATGGCGAAAGCAGGCTCCATTGTCGCGGAGACATTGGCGCGCTTGCGCGAAGCGATCGTGCCTGGAACCACGACCGCCGCCCTCGATGTCCTCGCCGAGTCCACGATCACACGAGCGGGGGCGCGTCCCTCATTCAAGGGCTACCGGGGGTTTCCCGCCTCCATCTGCACCTCGCCCAACGAAGTGATCGTTCACGGGATACCGGGACCGGTGACCGTCGCTGAGGGCGACATCCTTTCCGTAGACGTCGGTGCCTTCTACGAGGGCTTCCATGCCGACTCCGCCTGGACGTTCCCCGTCGGCGAGATCGGGCCGGAGGCGGCCCGGCTCCTGGAGGTGACCCAGAGCTCGCTCGAGGCGGCGGTGGCTCAGTGCCATCCCGGCAAACGGCTCGGGGATGTCGGCTACGCCGTCGAGCAGCTGGCCGAGCGCGCGGGCTTCTCGATCGTGCGGGAATACGCGGGCCATGGGGTCGGGCGCGCCCTTCACGAGGAGCCCTGGGTACCCAACTACGGACCGCCCGGTCGACGCGAGGTTCTGGGCGAAGGGATGACGCTGGCGGTCGAGCCGATGGTGAATCTCGGGGGCGCCGAGACCAAGGTCCTCGACGACAACTGGACCGTGGTCACCCTCGACGGCAGCCTGTCCGCCCACTTCGAGCACACCGTCGCGATCACCGACGACGGACCGCTTATCCTGACGGCACCCATCGCTTAGGCGCTGGGGCTGAGGGCGACGACGCTCTGTTATGCTTCCTCGCCGGTTCTGGCCCCATTGGCGCGCACTCTTCACAAGCGCGCATCCTGGTCCAGTCGACTCGCAATGAACGGTTTTCGGGTGGGCGGGTGGCTGACCAGGCCAGTTACGGGGGCACGAAAACCGTGGGAAAACGTTCGAGGGACTGGAGCGCGTGGCCAAGAACAAAGAGCAGGCTCCGAGCAAGGAAGAGGGCATTCAGGTTGAGGGCACGGTGATCGAGCCCCTGCCGAATGCCATGTTTCGCGTGGAGCTGGACAACGGGCATCGCGTTCTCGCACACATATCCGGAAAGATGCGGATGCATTACATCCGGATCCTCCCGGGAGACCGGGTTCTCGTGGAGCTGTCGCCCTACGACCTCACCCGGGGCAGAGTCGTCTATCGCTACAAGTAGGGGTAACTCCGATGAAGGTGCGCCCGAGCGTGAAGAGGATGTGTGACAAGTGCAAGGTCATCCGTCGCCGCGGCGTCGTGATGGTCATCTGCTCGAACCCCCGCCACAAGCAGCGTCAGGGATAGGAGTTTGGTTTGGCAAGAATCGCTGGAATAGACCTTCCACGGGATAAGCGCCTGGATATTGGCCTGACCTATATCTACGGGATCGGGAAGGCCAAGGCGCTCGAGACCTGCGTGAGCTCGCGGGTGAGTCCGGCAACCAAGATCCGGGACCTGACCGACGAAGAGATAGTGCGGATTCGGGAGTGGATCGGCGCGAACTATCGCGTGGAGGGAGACCTCAGACGAGAGGTCAATCAGAACGTGAAACGAAAGATCGAGATCGGCTCCTATCAGGGCCTCCGTCACCGGCGCAGTCTCCCGGTGCACGGGCAGCGCACTCACACGAACGCTCGCACCCGCAAGGGTCCCAAGAAGACCGTCGCGGGGAAGAAGAAGACCGTCAAAGGCAAGAAGGGATAGGACTTGGCTGCTCCTAAAAAGGCGAAGAAATCGCGCCGCCGAGAGAAGAAGAACGTCGTCCACGGCGTCGCGCATATCAAGTCCACCTTCAACAACACGATCATCTCGATCTCAGATCTCGAGGGAAACGTTCTGTCGTGGGCTTCCGCCGGCAACGTCGGCTTCAAGGGCTCGCGCAAATCGACCCCCTTCGCGGCTCAGTTGGCCGCCGAGGCGGCGTCCCGCCGCGCTCAGGAGCACGGTGTCCGGCGCGTCGACGTCGAGGTGAAGGGGCCCGGCTCCGGTCGCGAGACCGCCATCCGCTCCCTCCAAGCGTCGGGGCTCGAGGTCATTGGAATCCGCGATGTCACTCCGGTTCCTCACAACGGATGCCGACCACGCAAGCGTCGGAGGGTTTGATCACGCATGGGTAGATATGTAGGCCCGGTGTGCAAGCTCTGCCGCCGCGAGAAAACGAAGCTCTTTCTCAAGGGGACGCGGTGTGAATCCCCCAAGTGCCCCATCGAGAAGGGTCGCCCGCCTCCAGGCGAGCACGGCCGCGGTCGGGTCCGGGAGTCCGAATATCTCCACCAACTCCGTGAGAAGCAGAAGGCCAAGCGCTTCTACGGTCTCGGCGAGAAGCAATTCCGGAGCTACTACACCGAAGCCGCCCGCTCCAAGGGTGTGACGGGTGAGGAATTGATGCGTATCTGCGAGTCGCGCCTGGATAACGTGACCTTCCGCGCGGGCTTTGCCATGAACCGCCGGATGGCGAGGCAGCTGGTCTCGCACGGGCATTTCGAAGTGAATGGCAAGCGCGTGAACGTTCCCTCGTTCCGGGTGAAGCCGGGCGATGTCGTCAAGGTTCGTGACCGGTCGCGTACTCTCGGCCGGATCGTCGAGAACACCGCCTATGCGGAGGGCCGGGAGATTCCCGCGTGGCTCGCCTCCAATCTGAAGGAGCTTGCCGTCGAAGTTAGGGCTCTGCCCGAGCGTCATGAGATCGACGCGCCGGTGCAAGAGCAGCTGATCGTCGAGTACTACTCGAAGTAATTCTCTGATAGTCGGGAGAGGAGCCGAATGGAGCTATTGATTGTGCAGCGTCCGCAGATCTCCGAGGAGGAGATCTCCGACGTCAGGCGCAAATTCACGATCGAGCCACTGGAGCCAGGCTTTGGCTACACGCTCGGCAATTCGCTACGTCGGACTTTGCTGTCGTCCATTCCGGGCGCCGCAATTGACCAGGTAAAGATTGACGGTGTGCTCCACGAATTCTCGACGATCGAGGGTGTTACGGAGGACGTCACCGATGTCGTTCTGAACCTGAAAGAGCTCGTCCTGCGCAGTGAGAACCAAGAGCCTGCGCTTGTCAGGCTGCGGGCAACAGGGCCGGGTGAGGTGACCGGCAAGGATATTGAGCTGCCCGCCGGTCTCGAGATCCTTAACCCGGATCATCACATCGCCACTCTTAACAAGCGCGCCAACCTCTCGATGGAGCTACGTGTGCGCCAGGGCCGCGGCTATCTGCCTGCAACCACTGCGGAGCGAGAGTCGATCGGAACGATTCCCATAGACGCGCTTTTCTCCCCGGTCAAACGGGTTACCTACGAAGTCGAGCCCACGCGCGTCGAGCAAATGACGAACTACGACCGTTTGATCCTGGACGTCGAGACGAACGGCGCAATCAGCCCGGCTGAGGCTCTGTCGGCCGCGGGTTCGACCCTCGTCGAGCTCTTCCAGTTGTTCGCCGGTCTCGGCGAAGGCGTGGGCGGCCTCGTGCTGGGCCCCGAGCCGGGCGAGGACGAGGCCTCCGGGGTACTCGCCACGCCGATCGAGGAGCTCGACCTGACGGTTCGCTCGTACAACTGCCTCAAGCGGGAGGGAGTGGCCACCGTCGGCGAACTGGTCGAAAAGACCGAGGACGATTTGCTCGAGATCCGCAACTTCGGTCAGAAGTCCATCGACGAGGTCAAGGGCAAGCTTGAAGAGATGGGGCTCAGCCTCGCGGAGAAGGAGTTTTAGGACTTTCCGATGCCACAACCCAAGAAAGGCCCTCGCCTGGGAGCAAGCCCGGCCCACCAGCGCCTGATGCTCGCCAATCTCGCTCTGTCACTGTTTGAGCATGAGCGTGTCCGGACGACTGAGGCGAAAGCGAAGATGCTGCGTCCGTTCGCCGAGCACCTGATCACGAAGGCCAAACAGGGGACGGTTCATCACCGACGACAGGTTCTTTCGGTGATCGAGGACCGCGCCATCGTCCACAAGCTCTTCGACGACATCGGACCTCGCTTCGCGACGCGCAACGGCGGCTACACGCGGATCCTCAAGATAGGACAGCGTGCCGGCGACGGCGCTCCAATGGCATTCGTGGAGCTGGTCGAGGAAGGCGTGGCGACAGCGTCGGACGAGCAGGGAGCCGAAGGGACGGCGCGGCGCAGGCTTCGCCGACCCGGCCGCAAGCGTGCGGGTCTGCCCTCGGATAAGCCGGTCCGCAGCAAGGCTGCGGCGGCCGCCGCAGCAGGCACCGGCGCGGACGAGACCGATGTCGAGTCGCCTCCGCATGTCGAGGAAGAGGCCGCCGCTGCAGAGCTACAGGCGGATGAAGTTGCGGCTCGGGCAGCCGACGCGGCTGCCGCGGAACAGGCCGAGCCCGGTCCGCTTCCCACACCCCCACGACGCGAAACACGATCCGACCAAGAGACCAAGCAAGACTGAATCTCCGTCTCGATCTCGCCTATCACGGGGCACCTTTCCGAGGGTGGCAGCGGCAGCCCCAGGTAAAGACGGTTCAGGGTGAGCTCGAAGCCGCCCTCGCCAAGGTTCTGAAGCAAGAGGTCTCCACCACCGCCGCGGGACGAACCGACGCGGGCGTTCATGCGCTGGGCCAGGTGGTGTCCTGCGAGTCGCCCGAGGTTCCCGATCCCGACAAATTGAGACAGTCGCTGAACGGCATCTGCGCGCCGGCGATCGCGATCCATTCCTGTAGCCCGGCATCTGATGACTTCAACGCCCGATTCTCGGCACGCTCGCGCACGTACGTCTACGCGGTGCTGGAGGGCGAAGTGCCGGATCCCTTTCTTTCCGGGACGTCTCTGCACCATCCCAGGATCCTGGATCTGGCAGCCATGAACGAAGCCGCGGGGCATCTCATCGGGGCCCAGGATTTTTCCTCGTTTGGCCGCGTCCTGGATCCGGTGGACGACAAGCCCCCTGCGAGCGCGGAGCGAGTCTTGTTTGAACTCCGCTGCCGCCGTGACGGAAATCTGGTCCGCATCAAGGCCCGGGCGAACTCTTTCATCCAGCAGATGGTTCGGTCGCTCGTCGGGACGCTGTTGCAGGTCGGAGAGGGCCGCCGCGACCCGGGTGAAATGCACCGCATCCTCGCCGCTAAGAACCGGGCCGCCGCCGGTCCAGTCGCTTCACCGCATGGCCTTTGCCTTGTGGCAGTCGAATACGACGAGGGTTTTTCAACGAGATGAGCTCGGCTTTGGGCAGCCGCCTGCCCGCCCTAGGAGCAGACGACTTCGCACTGGCGGAGGTTGTTTGACCCATCTAAAAACCCCCGATATCCTGCGCATTCCTACAGACGGACCGTCGGTCCGGTTGGAGAAAGCATGAAGACCCACACAACAAAACCGAGTGAGATAACGCGCGATTGGTGGCTCGTCGATGCCGACGGGGTCGTGCTCGGTCGTCTCGCGTCCGAGGTCGCCAAGCGTCTGCGCGGCAAGCACAAGCCCAACTTCTCGCCGCACCTGGACGTCGGCGATCATGTGATCGTGGTCAACGCGGCCAAGGTGGTTCTCACGGGTAACAAGCTCGCCGATAAGTACATGCACCGTCACTCCGGCTATCCGGGCGGGCTCACATCGACTCCCTATGCCGACTTGATTTCCACGCGCCCGGAGGCCGCGGTCACCAAAGCGGTGCGAGGCATGCTTCCCAGCAACAAACTCGGCCGGGCGATGCTGAAGAAGCTCAAGGTATACGCAGGGCCGGATCACGAGCAGAAGGCACAGAGCCCGAAGCCCCTCGACATCAAGCAGATCGCGGCGCCGCACAATCCCGAGCAGGCGCACACCATCGAGGAGTTGACGCACCATGCCTGAGGCTCTGGCCGCCGCCACCGGACATCGCAAGGAGGCAACCTGCCGCGCTCGTCTGGTCGAGGGCACGGGCCGGTGGGAGATCAACGGGCGTCCGATCGAGGACTACTTCCCCAGCGCAACGCACCGAATGATTGTCACCGAACCGCTTCGGCTGACCGAGACGGAGAACCGCTACGACGTGATCTGCAAGATCACCGGCGGCGGTGTCAGCGGGCAGGCCGGGGCACTGCGGCACGCGATCACTCGAGCGCTCGCCGAGCTCGATCCCGACCTACGTCAAACTTTGAAGAAGGCCGGGTTCCTCACGCGCGACGCGCGCATCAAGGAGCGGCGCAAGTACGGCCTCAAGAAGGCGCGCAAGGCTCCTCAGTACTCCAAGCGCTAATCATCCGCCTCCCTCCGGCTCTCAACAAACTCTAGGGGGAGTAAACGATCAGCAGGAACGCCCGTGACGCGATCCCCAGACGTCAGACGAGCCCTAATTTCGGAACGCCCTAACTATTCTCGAGGCGATCCACCCACCGAGAATGGCCCCGATCAGGCCCAGTGCACCGGCTGCTCTACCTCTCGCGAGGTCGCTAGGGAAGGAGACATCCTCCAGAAAGGGCACCCACCTGAACAGAAGTGGCTGACATCGCGTCGGATCCTCGCAGAGCAATGGCGCCGCCGCGACAAATCCCGCGAGCACTCCGACGGTCACCGCGATGAGCATCGGCCATGAAATGACCCACCGATTCTGCGCAGTCTGCAACCGTTGCGCGGGACTCAGCCCAGGCTCAAACGTCACGTCGGCCTCATTGGGATGTGGCCATTCCTCAGGAGGGTTGTCCGAGACCCACGACAGCTCCAAGCCGCTGAGCCGACCGTCCTCGATCCAAAGCAGAATGTGCGTCCACGCGGTGTCCGATTCGAAATCGAGGTTCCGGGCTTCAACCACTCCTTTTCGTGCCAATGTCGCGCTCGGGGATGCCGGAGCGACTTCGATGCTGATAAATGGGCAATCCCCAAGCGCGAGTGCGTTCGAGATTTGCGCGAGCAGCTCTGATGCTTCAGGTAACGCCGCTCTTACCAGGCGTTCTATGAGTTCGCGCTCGCGCGGCGACAGCGGGCGGCCGACACTGTTTCCAGGCATCGTCGCCGTCATGGCTGCAGTTTCGCGCTCGCTCGGCAGCTCGTTTCTTCGAGCGCCACTGCTGCCACGATTCAGGGCACACTTAAGTCAACCAAAAATGTCTGGGGACTCGTTCATTGGGGTAGAGCCAAGGCTCGGCCGGTCGCAGCCTGGTGAAGGTGGCGCAACCGAGCACAAATATTGTGCTCAGTGGCACCAACTAACCTTCGGCGAGCATGCGGCGGAGCACCATCTGCAAGACCCCACCGTGGCGGTAATAGTCGAGCTCGACGTCGGAGTCGATGCGGCACTCTGCATTGAACTCGGTCACGTTCCTATCGTCGGACTCAGCACGAACCGTCAGCTCGGCATGTGGTTCCAAGCCATTGGCAATGCCGCTGATTGAGTAGGTCTCCCTCCCCGTCAGGCCGAGCGACTCCGCGTTCTCGCCGTTGACGAACTGCAGCGGGAGCACTCCCATCCCGACCAGATTGCTGCGATGAATGCGCTCGAAACTCTCCGCGATGGCTGCCTTGACGCCGAGCAGGTTGGGGCCTTTGGCGGCCCAGTCGCGCGAGCTTCCGGAGCCGTACTCCTTGCCGGCGATCACGATCAGCGGAGTTTCCTGGTCCCGATAGCGCATGGCTGCGTCGTAGATGAACATCTCCTCGCCGTCGGGAATGTGGGTCGTCCAGGCCCCCTCCTTGCTCGCGAGTTGGTTGTGCAGCCGGATGCTCCCGAAGGTCCCTCGCATCATGACCTCGTGGTTGCCGCGGCGTGACCCATAGCTATTGAAGTCGCGCACCTCGACCTCGTGTTCCTGCAGGTACTTGCCCGCGGGCGATGAAGGCGCGATCGCACCGGCGGGAGAGATGTGATCCGTCGTAACCGAATCGCCAATCATCACGAGCACGCGCGCACCTTCGATGTCGGGAGCGGGAGGGGGTTCGGGACCGAGGTCCTCGAAGAACGGCGGCTCGCGCACGTAGGTCGAATCCGGGTCCCACTCGTAGAGCGTGCCTTCCGGAGAGGGCAGCTTCTGCCAGTTCTCCTCGCCATCGAAAACCTTTGCGTATTCGTCGTGGAAGAATTCCGATTTCACGTTGGCCATGGCCTCGGCGACCTCCTCGGCCGACGGCCAGATATCCGATAGGAAGACGTCATTCCCGTCGCGATCTTGGCCCAACGGCTGGGTGGTCAGGTCCGTGTCGGTCGTCCCGGCGAGCGCGTAGGCGACGACCAACGGAGGTGACGCGAGGTAGCTGGCCTTGACCTGCGGGTGGATGCGTCCTTCGAAGTTGCGGTTGCCCGACAACACAGAGACGACGGCGAGATCGTGTTCGTCGACCGCGTTCGCGATGGGTTCGGGCAGAGGTCCGGAGTTGCCGATGCAGGTCGTGCACCCGTACCCCACGACGTGGAAGCCCAGCCCCTCGAGATATTCGATCAGCCCGGAACCCTCCAGGTACTTCGTGACGACGCGTGAGCCGGGGGCCATCGAGGTCTTGACCCAGGGCTTGCTCGTGAGCCCGCGCTCGACGGCCTTCTTGGCGAGCAGCCCCGCGCCCAGCATTACCGAGGGGTTCGAGGTGTTCGTGCAGCTGGTTATCGCCGCGATGACGACCGATCCGTGATGCAGCGTGATCGTGGTGTCCCCGTCCTCGATAACGGCTTCTTCGTCGGGCCTGGGGTGAGCGGGAACATGGGGTTCTTCGACGCTGCCGCCTTCGGCCTCCATCCGGCCGATATCTACCTGGATGCCTTCGTTTCCATTGAGCGATTCTCCGTAGACGGCTTCGAAGCTGGCCCAAACGCGCGACAGTGGAACTCGATCCTGGGGGCGCCGGGGTCCGGCGACGCTTGGCTCGACGGTGGCCAGATCGAGCTCCAGCGTTTCCGTGAACTCCGCGTCGGGCGTCTCGTCGGTGCGGAAGATCGTCTGTTCCTTGCAGTAGCGCTCTACGAGATCCAAGAGAGCTTCATCGCGCCCGGTCAGGCGGAGGTAGTCCAGAGTCCGCTCGTCCGGAGGAAAGAGGGCCGCCGTGGCACCGTATTCGGGACACATGTTCGAGATCGTGGCTCGATCGGCGACGGTCAGGCTGGAAAGACCCGACCCGTAGAACTCGACGAACTTGCCGACTACCCCGTGTGCCCGCAGCATCTCGGTGACCGTCAGCACGAGATCCGTCGCGGTGACGCCGGTGGGCAGTTCGCCTCTCACGCGAAAGCCGACCACCTTTGGGGTCAGCAGCGGCATGGGTTGGCCGAGCAGGGCGGCCTCTGCCTCGATACCTCCAACCCCCCATCCCAGAACGCCAAGCCCATTGATCATCGTCGTATGGCTATCCGTTCCGACGAGGGTGTCAGGGATGGCCAAGGGACCCTCGGATTCATCGAGAGTTCGCACGACCTTGGCTAAGTATTCGAGGTTGACCTGATGCACGATCCCCATGCCGGGCGGCACGACACGGAACCCGGCGAAAGCCTGTTGGGCCCAGCGTAGAAGTGAATACCGCTCATGGTTGCGTTCGTACTCGCGGTCGACATTGATGCGAAACGCGTTGTCGCTGCCGAAGGCATCAACCTGAACCGAGTGATCCACGACGAGGTCGACGGGCACAAGCGGGTCTACTTTCTTGGGGTCTCCTCCTGCCCGGGCGATCGCGGATCGCATTGCCGCCAGATCGACCGTCGCGGGAACGCCCGTGAAGTCCTGCAGGATCACCCGGGCCGGCGCGTAGGCAAACTCGCGCTCTTCGAGCGGCTTCTGTCCCCACAGGCTGAGGAACTGAACGTCATCCTCCGTCGCAAACTGGGTGCCGGCGATGCGGAGCAATCCTTCGAGCAGGATCTTCACCGTGGCCGGAATCAGGTCGAGGGAAGCGCCGGTGCGGTCGGCCAATCCCACGAGCGCGAAATAGTCGATGCTGCCTTCGCCGGTCGCGAGCGATGAGCGCGCTCCGAACGGGTCGGGTCCGGTGGCGCCCTCGCGGCTCACTTGTTAAAGAATTCCGGGCACTCGTCCTTGAACTGCCGCTTCACCGAGCGGGGCTCACCCTCGAGGAATTCACACGGGAATTCGTCGCCGGACCCGCCGCCTGCACCGGTTCCCGAGCCACCGCCGCCCATCATGCCTCCGAGGAAGGCCCCCATGATCTGCTGGAGATCGATAGGCACCGCATCGGTGGGCTCTTCTACTCCGCCGGCGAACTCGGCGATTCCCACGCGTAGGGCGAAGCGGTCGACGCCCTCGGGTACGTCCTCGTCGGCGTAAGCCGCGAACTGCAGGAAGTCGAGCTCGACTTGCGTCAGAAAGTCATCGTTTACCCAGGCGTCGAGACGAAGCTGCTCGTCGGGTATCTCGCTGGCTGGGGGGAGAGGTGCGGGAAGGGGCCCCAGGCTCGAGGCGAGCTCGGTAAACCGTGCGAAGAGATCGCGCAGCGGCACCGAGGCGATGATGTGCCGTCCCATCTCGTCCTCGCCGGCCTCGGTGACGGTCGCGGAGGATTGGATCGCGGCGGTGAACTCATCGATCGCCTGCTGCTGGATGTCGCTCGGAGTAGGAGGCGCCATCCCTCCCGCGAGCTGTTGGCTGAGCTTGCTGAGACTCTGAACGGTGAGCCACCGCCCCTCGAGGGCAGGCAGCGCGAAGTCGAAGCCGGAGGCAGCCGCGTCTCGCGCGGTGGCTTCAAGCATCGCGGGATCGGCTCCAAACACCTGCGCAAGCCCCGCTATGTCGGCACGCGCATACAAGCTGTCATTCACCACCCGAAGCTCGAACGCATTCTCGGTTCCGGCGGCGTTAACTGCCAACGCGAATTCACTCTCTTCGGGTGTCTCGCCCTGTAGCACCGAGAGCGTCAGGGACGAAGCGAGAATTTTCGCGGCGTCATCGGCGGTGAGCTGTCCACCATCCTCCGCGGCTATCGCTTGAAGAGACTCTGGGGTCGACTGAAGACTGAGAGAGATGATGAGACCGGGTTGCTCGCCCAGTGCCTGAACCGCGCTGGTCAGCTGGGCCTTGAGGTCCTCGGGGGCCGCAGACTCGTCTGTGCCGCCGCAGGACGTGGCCAGGAGACAGCCGACCATGAGGTTTGTTATCAGGCGCCGCACGTCGACCACCACCTTCTGTAGTAGTTGCCTCGAGCCTACGCCGCGTTATGCGAGATCGACAAGAACGGCGGCGACGTCCTTCCTGATTCCGGTGATGAACGGAATCTCCAGCTTTGTGTAGCGTCGGGCCTCGGTGGCGCGAAGTCGCCGGATCAGTTCGACGATGCGGTCAAGCCCGTCCGCCTCGAATGCGAGTATCCATTCATAATCCCCGAGTCCGAATGCACTCGTCGTGTTCGCCAACACTTCCGGAAACTCACGGCCGGCCTCGCCGTGTTCGCGGAGCAGCTCGGCACGCTCCGAAGGAGCGAGCAGATACCAGTCGGGGGTTCTGACAAAGGGGTAGACACATGCGTACTTCTTTGGGGGCTCGCCCCTTACGAAGGCGGGCAAGTGATCCCTCGCGAACTCCGCCGGCCGTACCAAACCCAAAAACGAATGGGTCGGAACGGCTCCCCTGCCTGCTTCGGTGCGGCCGAAGGCGGCGGCGAGGCTCTGGAGATCGTCCACCGAGGGCGCAACCCACCAGAACATGAAGTCGGTGTCGGCGCGAAACCCGGTCGTGGAGTAGACGCCGCGCGTCGTGACTCGGTCTGAGTACTCCTCGAGGAGGGCGTCGATCTCCTTCGCCGCGATCTCGGGTTCCCACGGGCGCGCCTCGGACGGCAGCTTGAAGGCCGGATAAAGCGCGAAGAGAGTTTCGCTTGCCAAGATGCGTCCAGACTACAGTCGGACTTTGTCCTTCAGAGTCGCTCGCAAGAGGCGGGTTAGCGAACCGAGGAAGTCGGGGTGCTCGTTCGGGGATTCGGTTCGGGCGAAGGAGAGTCCGAGCTCGTCCGCCAGATCACGGGCCTGGATGTCGACGTCGTAGAGGATCTCGAGGTGATCCGCGACGAATCCACAGGGACAGACGACGATGCCCTTGGCGCCCTTTCCGGCGAGATCCACCATTACCTGCAGCAAGTCGGGCCCCAGCCACGGCCGTCCGGTTTCGCTGACGCTCTGCCATGCGACGCGCCAGGCTGAGAGCTCTGCCCGGGACGCGATCGCGTCCGCCGATTCCTCGAGCTGCCTGGGATAAGGGTCGCCGGTGCGAAGTATTGCCTTCGGCAGGCTGTGAGCGGTGAAGACAACCGCGGTCTCTTGTCGAGCCATCTCTGGGATAGAGGCGAGAGCCGCACGCACAAAATTGGCTTGAAGATCGACCCAGCCCTCGAGCAAGTGCCAGCTCTTGATCATGTCGAGTCGACCCCCCCAGCCGACAAGGTTCGCTGCGGCAACTATCTCCCTTTCGTATTCGCCCACGCTCATTGCCGAGTAGTGAGGCGCCATTACGAGGCCTATTGCACGGTCGATGGAGTGTTCGGCAAGGTGTGCGACGGCATCGGCGATGAAGGGGGCCGCGTGTTTCTGGCCGACGAACACGGGCAAGTCGAGGCGCTGTGACAGCCCCCCGGCTTGCTCGAGAGTGATGTCGAGCAACGGGGAGCGGCCTCCGATTAGTCGGTAGCGTTCGCGCAGGTCTTCGAGCGCCCCCGGATCGGGTGGGCGTCCGTGGCGGATGTGTGTGTAGTAGGCCTCGACCTCATCGAGATCGCGCGGCGTTCCGTAAGCGAGCACGAGCACTGCATCAGTCGTCACTGGGGAGTTCCCATTCGTGTACGAAGTCAACTAGACGCTGCAACGTTTCGACGTCGGTTTGTGGATGCACGCCGTGTCCCAGATTGAACACATGGCCCGATCCACCTCCGCGGCGGAGGACATCTACCGCTCCGTCGCGGGTGGCCTGCCATCCCGCAAGGCAGCGAATGGGATCGAGATTGCCTTGAAGGGCCACGCGGCCCTCGACCTGCCGACGCGCCGTATCCAGTGGGACGCGCCAGTCGACGCCGATGACATCTACTTCCTCCGACGACATCGTTGTCAGCAGTGGGCCGGTTCCGACTCCGAAGTGAATCCTTGGGCCTCCAAGATCCGCCAGCGACGCGAGTACCCGGCGGCTATACGGCCACACGTATTTCGCGTAGTCCTCTGGGGAGAGCACTCCGACCCAGCTATCGAAAAGTTGAACGGCGCTCGCCCCCGCCGCCAACTGAGAGCGGAGGTGCATGCTTGTCCCATCGGCAAGCAGCTCCATCAACGCACGCCAGGTAGCCGGCTCGCGCAACATAAGCGCGCGCGTTCGGGCGAGATCGCGCGAGGGCCCTCCTTCGATGAGATAGCTGGCCAGCGTGAAGGGAGCGCCTGCAAATCCGATTAGTGGGACATCGAGTTCGCGCGCCAGCAGCTTGACGGCTTCGATCGTCCCGCCCGCACCGCCCTCCGGATCGAGTGGGTGGAGCGTCGCCAAGTCCTCGAGGGACCGAACCGGAGGGTCGACCACGGGACCGCGTCCTTCGACGATGTCCACCCTTGCTCCCATGGCGGCGAGCGGGACGATGATGTCGCTGAACAGAATCGCAGCGTCGACGTCCATGCGTCTCAGAGGCTGGAGCGTGACCTCTGCCGCTAACTCCGGCGTGGTGCAGAGTTGGAGCATCGAATGCTTCTCTCGCAAGGCTCGGTATTCGGGCAGCGAACGACCGGCCTGCCGCATGAACCAGACGGGCACTCGATCGACAGGTTCTTGTGCGCAGGCGCGGAGAAATCGGTCGCGCGTAATCGCTCGTGTCTCGATACCGGGGCTCCTTTGGACGAGACCATCCTAAGCTCAGCCTCATGACGCGGCTTTTCGGTACGGACGGCGTGCGCGGAGTAGCGAATCGCGATCTGACTGCGGAGTTGGTGCTCCTGCTAGGGCGTGCGGCGGGGACTGTGCTGGTGTCCGGTAACGCACCGATCGTGGTCGGAAGAGACACGCGTGTCTCGGGTCCCATGCTCGAAGCCGCTCTCGTTGCCGGGTTGAACTCCGCTGGAGTAGATGCGCTTACGACGGGGGTTATTCCGACACCCGCGATTGCTTTTCTGACCCGCGCGCATGGAGCCGCCGCCGGAGCCGCGATCTCGGCTTCGCACAATCCCGTCGAAGACAACGGGGTGAAGTTCTTCGGACCCGAGGGATTCAAGCTCGCCTTGGGCATCGAGGATGCGATCGAAGACGCGATGGGGGCCGACATCCCGACTCTTCCTATGGGCAACAAAATAGGCACGACCACTTCCGATGCTGGGGCGGGCGGCCGCTACGTCGACCACCTCGTTGCGACGATTGATTCCCTGGCCGGATTGAAAATCGTTCTCGACAGTGCGCACGGTGCGGCGACGGGGTTTGCCGCCGAGGCCTTCAGGAGGGCCGGCGCCGAGGTCGAGGAGTTGCACGGGGAGCCCGACGGAACGCGGATCAATGTGCGGTCCGGGTCGACGGATCCGTCGACCTTGGCCACAGCGGTTCGGACGAACGAAGCGCACCTTGGTCTTGCCTTCGATGGTGACGCCGACAGGGTAATAGCGATAGATGAGGCCGGATCGATCGTCGACGGAGACGCGATCGTCGGCATCGCCGCGTTTGCGCTCCGAGAGCAGGGCCGTTTGCACGACAACCGCATCGTCTGCACCGTGATGTCGAACCTGGGGTTCCTGAAGTCGATGAAGGAGAAGGGGATTGAAGTGGTGACCGTTCCCGTGGGCGATCGCCATGTTGCGGACGGCCTGCGCGATTCGGCAGCCAGTCTCGGCGGCGAGCAATCCGGCCACGTGATTTTCTCCGAATACTCGACGACGGGGGACGGCATTCTTACGGGACTTCAACTGGCGAATGTGATCACGCGCGCGGAAATGCCGCTCTCGCGCCTCGCCGCTTTCTACAAGCCGTATCCGCAGGTTCTCGTCAATGTACCGGTCGGTCGGGCCGGCTTACATCTCGACGACACTCCTGAGCTCTGGGACGACGTGCATCGCGCCGAAGAGGGACTCGGCGAGCGAGGCCGCGTTCTGGTACGGGCTTCGGGGACCGAGCCTTTGGTGCGCGTCATGGTCGAGGCGGAGGCTGAGGAGGAGGCTCAGCGCCTGGCGACCTCCCTCGCTGATGCCGTGCGCCGCCATTTGGAATAACAGCCCTTATCCTGGTTGGGCGAGAGAGCAGCTCCCGGATCTAGCGCCCGGGCTCGCCGGAGGAGGCGGCGAGCTGACGAGGAAGGGGATCTCGGCGGCCTCCGCAGTTAGGAGGCTGCTCGGCGGGTGACCCTCGGCCGGTCACGGTCGTGACGGCGCCGACAAACCCCGGAGGTGACTTCGGGTCACAAACCGGCGTCGATGTGACCTCTCGCAATGATTTTTATAGACGCGCGCGCCGGTAAAGATCCTGGGCGAGCGAGTGGCTGGCCCTGTCCAGCCGATGAGATGAAAAAAAGGAGTGCCTATGTGCGGCATCGTCGGATACGTCGGCGACGGCGAGGCGCTACCCGTGCTGATCGACGGCCTGCGCCAGCTCGAGTACCGCGGCTACGACTCTGCGGGCGTTGCTCTATCGACCGACGGTCGCCTTGACATTGTGCGCCGCGCCGGGCGGCTGGATGTATTGGCGGATGCGCTCGAAGGGTCCGCACATCCGGGACGAAACGGCATCGGTCACACACGTTGGGCAACCCACGGCGCACCCACGGATGGGAACGCTCACCCTCATGCGGACTGCTCGGGTTCGGTCGCAGTGGTTCACAACGGAATCATTGAAAATCATGACCTCCTGCGACAACGACTCGCGGACGCGGGGCATTCGTTCACTTCTGAGACCGATACGGAGGTGATCGCGCACCTTCTCGAGTCGATCCTGAATAACGGCGCGCGATCGTTGCGCGAAGCCGTGCTGTCCGCAGTCGCGGAGCTCGAGGGCGCGTTCGCCCTCGTGTGCATTCGCGCGCAGGAACCGGATGTGATTGTGGCCGCGCGACAAGAACCTCCGTTGGTCGTCGGCGCCACCGAGACAGCGGGCCTCGTCGCGTCGGACATTCCCGCGTTGCTTCGTTACACCCGTGACGTCATACCTCTCGAGAACCACCAGGTGGCGGAGGTGAGGCGCGGGTCGGTGGAGATCTTTGGATTTGACGGCTCATCGCAGCGGCCGGATGCCGTTCACGTCGAGTGGGACCTCGCAGCTGCCGAGAAGGGCGGCTACGAGGACTTCATGTTGAAGGAAATCTTCGAACAACCTGACGCCGTGAGAGACACGATGCGTGGTCGTACCGATCGGGCAGGACGCATCGTTCTGGACGAAGTTCGGATGGATCCGCAATCTCTGCGACGCATCGACAAGGTCGTTGTAGTTGCGTGCGGGACCTCGTTTCATGCAGGTATCGCGGCCAAACATGCCATCGAACACTGGACACGTATCCCGGTCGAGCTCGATCGGGCATCGGAGTTCCGCTACCGGGACCCTGTGCTCGACGAACACTCGCTGGTGATAGGCATCGCCCAGTCCGGCGAGACCGCCGACACGCTTGCCGCGGTGAGATTCGGCAAGGAGATGGGCTCGAGGGTGATGGCCGTGACAAACGTGGTCGGCTCCTCGATAACGCGCGACGCCGACGCCGTTATCTTCACTCACGCGGGTCCCGAGATCGGCGTAGCGGCCACGAAGACGTTTCTTGCTCAACTTGTCGCAATGAACCTGCTCGCGCTCTTCCTGGCCCAAGAGCGAGGCACGATGAGCGAGGAAAAGATTGCCGAGACGATCGCGTCGATGTCCCGACTTCCGGACCAAATCGAGGAGGTTCTCGCGATTCAGGGAGACGTGAATCGAGCCGCGAAGCGGTATGCGGAGGCGCGCGATTTCTTGTTCATCGGACGGGGAGTGGCGACGGCGGTTGCCATGGAGGGCGCGCTCAAGCTCAAGGAGATCTCCTATATCCACGCGGAGGGCTATCCGGCGGGAGAGTTGAAGCACGGCGCCATCGCACTCGTTGAACCCGGGGTTCCCGTGGTCGCGGTTGTGACAGGACGCCCGCTCTACGAGAAAATGCTGACCAATGTTGAAGAAGTCCGTGCGCGCGGCGCAGACACCATCCTCATAGCTCGCCGCGGTGACGAACGAGCTCGTGCGCTGGCCAACGAGCTCTTCGAGGTGCCGGAGACCAAACCACTGTTGAGTCCCATACTCGACACGGTGCCGCTACAGCTTCTGGCGTATTTCGTCGCCAAAGAGCGCGGGTTGTCTCCGGACAAGCCGCGCAACCTCGCCAAGAGCGTGACGGTGGAGTAGGCGGTCTCCTTGCGACCGTTGCTGACGCCGGGTGAAATGGCTGAAGCCGACACCGCAGCGATCGATCGCGGCCTCTCGGTCGAGATCCTTATGGAGCGCGCGGGCAGGGCGGTCGCTCGCCACACGCTCGAGGTTCTCGGCGCCCGGTATGGGAGGCGTGCCCTCGTGGTGTGTGGCAAGGGCAACAACGGCGGAGACGGCTTTGCCGCCGCGCGAGCGCTGGTACGCGAGGGCGTGCGCGCGACTTGTCTTCTGGTCACGGACGAGGACACGGTCGAGGGAGCCGCTCGCTCACATCTGGAACGCGCCCGAAGAGCGGGCATAACGATCCGCCCCTTTGAGGCGTCTCTTCTCGAGCGCGCCGATGTCTTCGTCGATGCAATGTTTGGAACGGGGTTCAGGGGAGCCCCGTCGGGACTTCCGGCGGAGGCGATCGTGGCCCTCAATCGAACGGGGGTCCCCATCGTGGCGGTCGACATCCCTTCCGGCGTGGATGGAGCCACGGGCCGAGTTGAGGGCGAGTGTGTGCGGGCGACGGCTACCGTGGCGATGGCGTCCGAGAAACTCGGCACTGCGCTGCCGCCGGGCACTCTGAGCGCGGGCCACGTTGTGATAGCCGACATCGGCATTCCGGTGCCGCCTTCACGAGCCGGAAGGCTCGATCCCGGGGACGTCTCGCGGGTTCTTCCCCGGCGGCCCATCGATTCGCACAAACGCAGCGCCGGCTCGGTCGCCCTGATGGGCGGGTCGGCCGGTATGAGCGGCGCGATCGTCCTTGCAGCTCGAGGTGCCGTCCGGATGGGAGCGGGCTACGCGACGGTGGGCACGATTCGCGCCGTGACCGACATCGTGGCGCGTTCATTGCCCGAAGTGCTGTGGCGACCACTTGTCGATGACGACGCTCTTATCCCGGATGCCCTAGACGGATTCCGCTCGGTGCTGAGCCGGGCCGATGCCTTAGCCATCGGGCCGGGGCTCGGGGCAGAAAGCCCTCAGCGCGATCTGGTGGCAAGAGTCCTTGCCGAGTCGGACATTCCGATCTGTCTCGACGCGGATGGTTTGAACGCACTGGCCGGTGACGCGGAGGCTCTCGAGGGCCGTCGGGCGCCCACTGTTCTCACGCCGCACCCCGGCGAGCTGGCGCGCCTCATGGGCAGGGATACCAAAGAGATCCTTGGGGATCGCCTTGCAGCAGTGCGAGCGGCAGCCGAGAGATTTCAGTGTGTTGTTCTTCTCAAGGGGTTCCGGACGCTGATCGCCCGGCCCGATGGATTCGTCGGCGTGAATCCCACAGGAAGTAGCAGCCTCGCTTCGGCCGGAACCGGCGACGTCCTGACGGGGGCGGTGACGGCTTTGCTCGCGGCGGGCAAGGATCCGTTCGAGGCGGCTTTCGCGGCCGCCTTCGTCCACGGACTCGCAGGAGACCTCGCGGAGGCGCGCGTCGGCGCGGGGGTGCAAGCGTGGGATGTAGCCGAGGCGCTGTCCAAAGTCATTCTCGAACTCCGGGACCACGTAGGACCATCGTGGTCTTGAGCGCCGAGGAGATCCGCACTCGAGGCCACCCTGTATGGGCCGAGATCGATCTCGGGGCGATCCGAGACAACGTGCGAACGCTGAGGAGTGCCGCCGCCTCCGCGCAGTTCATGGGAGTCGTCAAGGGTTATGCCTACGGGCACGGCAATCCCCAGTCGGCACGGGCGATGATCGAGGCCGGCGCCGCCAGGCTCGGTGTGGCTCGGCTGGCGGAGGGGATTCATCTCCGCGAAAGCGGGATCGAAGTTCCGATCCATCTCTTTACCGAGCCACCCCCCGGCGCCGTGGCCGCCTTGATCGAGAATCAGCTCACGGCCACCGTCTACACGGGGGACTTCGCGCGCGCCCTCTCGGAATATGCCGAGCGCCTCGACATCCGAGTACCGGTACATGTGAAGCTCGACACCGGCATGCACCGCGTGGGCATCTTGGCCGACGACGTGCCCGACGCTCTTTTGGAGTTGAGATCGCTTCCCGGGCTCGAGATCGAAGGAGTGTGGAGCCATCTCGCGGTCGCCGACGTTCCCGACCATCCGCATACACGCAAACAACTCGACTTGTTCGCGGAACTTCTCGACCGAATCGAGCGCACGGGCCTGTCCATTCCCTATCGCCACATAGCCAATTCCGCGGCCACACTGTCGCTTCCACAGAGTCACTACGATCTTGTTCGCTGCGGCATCGCGGCCTATGGATTGTCCCCCGGCCGAGCCTTCGAGGTGGGCTTCGACCTAAAGCCTGCCATGGCGTTGCGCGCACGCGTCGCAATGGTCAAGACCGTTCCGGCAGGCGACGCCCTCTCCTACGGATTGGCCTACGAGCTCGATCGTGCCGGCGGCGTCGTGACCATTGGATCGGGGTATGCCGATGGCTACGATCGGCGCTTGTCGGGCCGAGCCGATGTCTTGATAGCTGGCCGGAGATTCAAGGTCTCCGGAACCATCTGCATGGATCAATTCATGGTCGATGTCGGGGATGAGTCGGTGGATCCTGGAGCGATAGTCACCCTGATCGGAAGGGACGGCGCCGCCGCCATCACCGCCGAGGAGTTGGCCGGTTTAATCGGGACTATCAATTACGAGGTGACGGCGCGGGTGCCTTCCCGGGTGCCACGCCTGTACCTAGGCGAGGTCGGGCGTGAATCGGCGTAGCCTCGCCGCCCTCGGTGTGGCAGCCGCCGGCGTCGGCTTCGCGGCCGTCGCTCAGAGGTCGCTTATCAAGCGTCGACGACGAAACGACCCCGAGGCGGGGGAGGCGTTCGGCAAGAGACGAGGTGTTCGGAGCCGCACGCTGGAGCTCGGCGACGGCGCTCGCATCTTTGTCGAGGAAGCGGGACCCGAGGCCAGACGAGGCGTCGTTTTTCTGCATGGGCTCGCCTTGCGGACCGATGCCTGGTACTACCAACTTCAGGGCGTCGGCGATCACCGTCTCGTCTTCTTCGACCTACGAGGCCACGGGCTCTCTCAACCCAAAGGCGATGACGGCTACACGATGGCGAGACTCGCCGAGGATCTGGCTCTCGTTCTCGATGACTGCGGGCTACAGGAAGTTGTCTTAGTCGGCCATTCGACCGGGGGCATGGTCGTGCTGGACTACTGCGTCCGTCACTTGTCCGAGCTCGGAGAGCGCGTCAAAGGAATCGCTCTCGTCAACACCACCTACCGACCCGCGACCGAGACTCTCGCCGGAGGGGCGCTGGTGGCCCGAATCGAGCGAATGGTCCGCAAACCCCTCGACTTCATCGGGACACAGGCGGCCTACGTCGACAATTTGAGAAAGATCATCCGCCCCTCCGATGCCGTCTTCTGGACGGTGGCACTGGCGGGTTTCGGCAGATGGGCCTCAGCCAAACAGATCGACTTCACCTACGACATGCTGGCCGAGACGCCCACCGATGTCATTTTTGATCTGCTGAAGTGCTACCGGGAGTTCGATGTCAGCGGCGTGGTCGGCGACATCAACGTGCCGGCTCTTGTCGTGGGTGGGACCAGTGACCGGATCACGATCGCCGACGCCTCGCAGTACCTAGGAGAGCACCTGCCCAAGTCTGAATTGCACCTTTTCGAAAGATGCGGCCATATGGCGATGATGGAGCGGCATCGGGATTTCAACGTCGTGCTGGAGCGCTTTCTCGACGATACGCTGGGCCGCTCGAAATCCCAAAGAGGAGCCTGATGTCGGATTCCCGTGTGGAAGCGGTTGCCGAAATCCTGGTCGACTACTCGCTCAAGGTTAAGGAGGGCGAGAAGGCGCTGGTGACCGGTTCGCCCGTGGCCGAGCCTTTGATCCTCGCCGTCTACCGGCGACTTCTAGACCGGGGCGCGCACCCGAAGCTACAGATCTCCCTTCCCCGATCAGAGCCGATCTTGTTCCGACGCGCGAATGATGAGCAACTCGGATTCATCTGGGGCTCGGATTGGTGGATCTACGAAAACGTCGACGTGTCGATCACTATCTTGAGCGAGGTCAACACGCGCCAGCTCTCGAACATCGATCCCTCCAGACAGGTGTTGCGATCTCGCGCTCGCAAGCCGCTGTTCGATCGCTACATGCAGCGCTCTGCGGAAGGGGTGTGGCGCTGGAACGTCACGCTCTTTCCCACCGAGGCCTTTGCCATGGAAGCGCAGATGAGCCTCGATGAGTACGAGGACTTTTACTACGACGCATGTCTCGTGAATAGCGAGGACCCGATCGCCGAGTGGAAGAAGGTCGCCGAGCATCATGACCGCATGATCGAGTGGATGAAGGGTCGATCGGAAGTGCACCTGGAGGGAGAGGGAACCGATCTCTACCTGGATGTCTCCGATAGGAAGTTCATTGCCGCCAATGGTGACTACAACTTCCCGGACGGTGAGATTTTCACGGCGCCGATAGAGACGAAAACTCGGGGCCATGTCACGTTCAGCTATCCGGCGATCTACGGCGGCCGCTCGGTTGAAGGGATCAAGTTGATTTTCGAAGATGGTCAGGTGGTGGAGGCCTCCGCCCAGGTGAACGAGAAATTCCTACTTCAAACTCTCGACACCGATCCGGGAGCTCGCGTTCTCGGAGAGCTTGGAATCGGCACCAACTACGGTGTCACCAAGTTCACCGGCGAGATCCTTCTCGACGAGAAGATCGGTGGGACCGTGCATCTCGCCGTTGGTGCCTCGTATCCCGAGTGTGGCGGGACGAACGAGTCCGCCGTCCACTGGGACATGGTCTGTGATCTCAGACGCGGGGGACGTATCAGTGTGGACGGCGATGTCTTGATGGAGGACGGCAACCTTCTAGTCTGAGGCGCGCCTAGGGTTTACTGTGACTACCATGCTCTCTTCCGACATCTCTGCTCCGGCGCGCCCCGACTTGAATCGAGTTCGCGAGGCAGCTTTGGCTTGCACTCGCTGCCGGCTTGCGGACGGACGGACGCAGGTGGTGTGGGCCGACGGCAACCTCGATGCCGACGTGCTGTTCATCGGCGAAGGCCCGGGCTTTCACGAGGACCAGCAAGGGAAGCCTTTCGTGGGGGCCGCCGGGCAGCTCCTCGATCGGCTTCTGGGGGAGGTTGGGTTAGATCGTTCTCAGGTCGCCATCGTCAATGTCGTTAAGTGCCGCCCGCCCGGCAACCGGGACCCCTTGCCGGATGAGATCGAGGCGTGCCGGCCGTGGCTCGAGGCTCAGATCGCCCACATGCGACCGAGCATCATCGTCACTCTGGGCAATTTCGCGACTAAGTTCATTCTCGAGGAGGCCGTCGGGATCACACGCGCGCGCGGCCGGCGTTACGTGCGCCGGGACGCGACGGTCGTGCCGACATATCACCCGGCCGCCGCGCTGAGAGGCGGGCGCTTCGGCGGCAACAACCCCATCGATGCGATCCGCGAGGACCTCCGAACGGTGCGGCACCTGCTGGATGAAGTTCGCGCTGCGCGCCAGGCCGACTCACCCCGGGAAGGAGCCGCCGAACCGCAGGGCGAGCAGCTCGGACTCTTCTGATGGACCGGGCCCTCTGGGTGACCACTCAATCCCCCGATGAGACCCGCATCCTGGGAGCAGCCCTGGGCCCTTTGCTGCTTCCCGGGGATGTCGTCAGTTTGGGCGGAGAGCTTGGAGCCGGCAAGACCACTCTCGTCCAGGGAATCGCGGCGGCACTCGGAGTTCAGCGTCAGGTGACGAGCCCTACTTTCACGATTGTCCACGAGTACGAGGGTCGCTATCCCATCATGCATCTCGACGTCTACCGCTTGAACTCCATTCAAGAGGTGTTGGATCTGGGATTTGACGAGCTCTTAGACCCGGGCGCGATCTTGCTTCTCGAATGGGGCGAGGCCGTGGGGCCCCTTCTGCCCAAGCGTTACCTTGAGATCGACATCCGGAGAAGTGCCGACGGTCGACCGGAGAACGAAAGGCCGTTCATGTTTCGGCCCCACGGCGTCGAATGGATTCCAAAGCTGCAGGCGATGCGAGACACCGCGGAGACGTTGCTCGCGGCGACCGTCGAGGCCGCGGACTCGCCGCGCTTCTTCGACTCCCCTCCTCAGGAGATGGGGTAGATGCTTGTTCTAGGCATCGAGACGTCCACTCCTCAGGCGAGCGTGGCCATCGGGTCCGAGCAAGGCGTGGTCGCAAGCGCGATGGTTTCCCGCGGCGCGAGCTATAACGAGTTTCTCTTACCCGCCATTAGATTCTGCTTGGATGAGGCCGGTCTCGGCTATCGCAATCTCGGGGGGGTCGCGGTGGGCCTGGGTCCGGGTCTTTACTCAGGCATGCGCGTCGGAGTGGCAACCGCCAAAGCTCTGGCGCAGGCTCTATCGGTGCCGATCGTGGGGCTCGCGAGTCTCGATCTCGTCGCTTACGAGGTTCGTTATGCGGCGAAGACGATCTGTGCCGTGCTCGACGCGCGCCGAAACAAGGTCTTTCACGCCTTCTATCGGTCCTCGCCGGGTGGAATTCAGCGGATGAGCAAGCACGCCATCGAGACTCCCGAGCGACTTTCCGTAGGCATCTCCTCGAGGCCGGAGGAAGTGCTCATGGTCGGTAACGGTGCCCTCCTCTACCGGGAGATCTTCGAGGAGGCCGGGTCGGTCATCGAGATCGGATCCATGAGCCACGCCTTTCCCGATGCTCGGGCGTTGGTGGAATTGGCGATCCCGCGTATGTTCCGTGAGGATTTCGATTCCCTGTTTGACCTGCAGCCTCTCTACCTGCGACGCTCGGCGAAACCGATCGAGTGGGACCGGATCCGCGGGAGTCGAGCATGAGGCGGTCCATCGCATGGCCTTAGCGCGCCGGCCGAGCCATGATTTGCCCGAGATCGAGATCGATCGGATGCGACGACGCCACCTGCGCCGTGTCATGTCCATCGAATCACGCGTCTATCCCCGCCCCTGGAGCACATCGCTTTTTCTCTCCGAGCTTGCACAGCGATCCACTCGCACATATCTGGTGGCTCGCTATGAGGGCGAGGTCGTCGGATACGCCGGCATGATGTTTATGCCGGGTGAGGCCCACGTGACCAACATCGCCGTGCACCCCGAATTTCACCGGCTGAAGATCGGAACTCGCTTGCTGCTTGCGATCATCACGGAGGCGATCGCCCGCGGCTGCGCGGTCATATCCCTCGAGGTGCGTGTGTCGAATCCGAACGCGCAAGAGATGTACGCGAAGTTCGGATTCTCCGTGGTTGGTGTCCGCAAGGGTTACTACATCGAGACAAACGAGGACGCCCTCGTGATGACCGTCGAGGACGCAGGATCCACCGAGTATCGATTACGTCTCGGTCGAATTCGTTCTGAGCTCGATCGGCTCCAGAGTCGGCGATGATCGAAGGCACGCGCGAGGCCACGCCCGTCGCAACGCTTCCTGCTCCGGATGTCCGCAGGCAGCCGATTGGAGAGTGGGACGAGGACGCCCTCGTTCTCGGCATCGAGACTTCGTGCGATGAAACTTCGGCTGCCGTGGTGCGCGGCGGGCGAGAGATTCTGTCTAACGTTGTGGGCTCGCAGACCAATCTCCACGGCGAGTATGGGGGGATCGTGCCCGAGATCGCTGCTCGCGCTCATGTCGAAGCACTTACGCCGGCCCTCGGCGAGGCACTCCTGCAAGCCGACGCCACATTCTGGGATCTGGACGCCGTCGCGGCGACTCGTGGACCCGGATTGATCGGTTCGTTGCTCGTGGGCGTCGCGGAAGCAAAATCCATCGCGGCGGTGCTGGAAGTGCCGTTCGTCGGCGTCAACCATCTCGAGGCTCACCTGTACTCAAATCTTCTCGCCGACCCGGACGCACGTTTTCCGGCGCTCGCGCTGATCATCTCCGGCGGCCACACTCTGCTGGTAGACGCTGAGGACCATGGCCGGTACGAGCTTCTGGGCGGCACGATCGACGATGCGGCGGGGGAAGCGTTCGACAAGGTAGCCCGCTTCCTCGGACTCGACTATCCGGGGGGTCCCGAGATCGATCGACTTTCGCTACTGGGCGATCGTGAGGCGGTCAAGTTTCCGCGCGCCATGCTCGACGATCCTGGATTCAACGTTTCGTATTCAGGGCTTAAGACGGCGGTCATCAACTATGTGCGCAAGATGGAAGCAAATGAAGAGGAGATCTCGGTGGAAGACGTCGCCGCCTCCTTTCAGCAGGCCGTTGTCGACGTTCAGGTCGCCAAGACGATGGCCGCCGCGGACCACACAGGGGCCGAGCGGGTCTTCCTCTGCGGAGGCGTCGCGGCCAACTCCGGTCTGCGGCAGGGACTCGCCGACGTCTGCGCCGAGCGTGGAATCAGCCTCCATGTGCCGCCGCTGGAGCTGTGCACCGATAACGCAGCCATGGTGGCCGCCTGCGGCACGGCGATGCTTCGCCGCGGGATCTACCACTCGCTCGACGTTGCTCCCGATCCCAACCTCTTGCTGGGCATCTAGGAGGAGCGCGACCTCGCCGCAACCTCCGCGGGATGCCGAGCCGCGAGATCGGCCCGGTTCCGGGCCGTTTGACCGGGCGCTCGGGGAGCGGCTACATTTAGCACTCGATCAAGCAGAGTGCTAACGGCTCCTAACTGTTGGAGCAGGAGGTAACGAATGGCGACAGCGACCAAGAACAAGACGATCAAGCCCCTCGAGGACCGCATCCTCGTCCGCCCGGAGGAGGGCGAGGAGACGACCGTGTCCGGGATCGTCATCCCCGACACCGCGAAGGAGAAGCCGCAGGAGGGCACCGTGCTCGCGGTGGGACCCGGCAAGCGGTCCGACGCAGGTGAGCTGATCCCGATGGATATCAAAGAGGGCGACCGAGTCATCTACTCCAAGTACGGCGGCACGGAGATCAAGCTCGAGGGCGAAGAGCTTCTCATCCTCTCCGCACGCGACGTCCTCGCGGTCGTCGGCTAGACACTCCTTTGACCGAGGGCCCGCCGGTTGGTCGGCGGGCCCTTTCTTTTTGCGGACCTTACGATTCGATCGACTCGCGCGTCCCGCGACGTCCGATCCGAAGAACGGTAATCGCAACCAGGACCACGACGACCCACGCCGCGAACATCCCCAGCGGACGCCAGCGGAAGCCGGCGTTGGTGGATTCCGAAGGGGCTCTCTCCTCAGGCAGCGGCAGCATCCCTGCCGACTTGATCCGACTCACGGCTTCGGACGGGCGTCTCATCTCAGCCGGCCCCACTCCGTCTCCCACGACGACCGCTCCGATCATCCCGAGATGAAATTGACAGAAGTATGGATAGGTGCCGGGCGCGTCGAAGCGAAAGGTGGCGGCGTCTCCTTTCTCGAGCGCGCCGCTCCCCCAGTACTGAGTGACACCTGTGACGGTGTGCGGAGCTCGCTCTCGATTGGTCCAGGTGACGGTATCTCCGGACTCGATGTGGACCACCGTCGGCGAGAAACAAAGCGCCTTCAGTGAGACCGACGTCGTCGCCTCGTCTGTCTGGAGGCCGTAGCAGCCGCCGCCGCCACCTCCTGCCGAGGCGGCGCCGGTCGCGGCACCGGAGATAAGGAGGCAGAACAAGAGCACCAGAAGTCCCCGCCACGCGGTCACCGCGGTCCTCCTTTCGCTGGGAATAGTCGAAAAGAAGGACGCCCCGAGTGGGGGCCGGGTTGTCTGATCTAAGGAAGGTAGTCGAGCGGATCCACCGGGGACCCGTTGATGCGCACCTCGAAGTGCAGGTGATCGCCGTAGCAGTTTCCGGTGCAGCCGACATCCCCGACGATCTGCGCCTGGCCCACGTCCTCGCCGACGGATACCGCGAAGTCGGATAGATGCGCGTACAGAGTCGAGAAGCCCCCGCCGTGATCGATGATTACGCAGTTCCCGTAGCCCGAGTAATAAGAGGCCAGGATGACGCGGCCGGCTTTCGAGGACACGACCGGCTGTCCGGTATACCCATTGATGTCCACCCCTGTGTGCATCCGGCCCCACCGCTCCCCGTAGTACGACGTGATGGGACCGTTCAGCGGCCACATGAATCCCTGAGATGAGGTCCCGAGGTTCTCGACCGCGCGCCGGGCCTGGGCCGCGCGGATCAACGCCCCGAGTTGGGCGGACTTGGCCTCGAGGCTGCCCTCGTGATGATGTTCCTCCGCCAGGCGTGCCTCGAGCTTGGTCAGCGCGGCCTTCTGCTTGGCGTAGCGGGCATCCAGATCGCCGAGCACGACTTTCCTGCGAGCGATCCGGTCGTTGAGCTCTCGTTTGTATGCGAAAAGCTCTCGATGCTGGGCCTCGATGGTTACGCGCAGGCGTCCGTAGCGGATGAGAGCGCCGGTGCTCTCCTGGGCGGCGACGCCCAACATCTGAAGCCGCGTATCTAGGTCGGCAAGGCTTCGAGAATCGAGCAACGCATTGAGCGTGTCGGTCGCGCCGGCTTTGTAGAGCGCGACCGCTTGAGCCGTAGCGAGGTCGTGGATCCCGTCGATCTCCGATTGGGTGGCATCTATCCGAGCCTGCGCGCTGCGTACCTTTGCCTCGACATCGATGATCTCTGCGTTCAGGCGTTCGACCTCACTGCGCAGGGCCATGATCTCGGCATCCAGAGTCCTTACCTCTTGCTCGAGTGTGCCGGCCTGGCCCTCGTGGATCTGTATCGAGCTGCGGATCCGGTCGAGCTTGTCCTGAAGCCGAGAGTTCGCCCGCTCGAGATCGTTGAGGGTGGTCGAGTCGGCGTACGAGCCGACGGCCGGGATGAGGAGCGTGCTGAGAAAGACGGCGACGATCGCGCCGCGACTCAGCCTCCCCCTCATGACCCTCCTTTAGTGGTGTCCCGCCCAGCCGTTCGCGACTGGATGTCCGGTGCTACCCGGCCGCCTGCCGGGCCGGATCGGGAGGCATCCTGCCACAGCACCCTGGTCGGGGCAAAGGTTACGGCGGAGGACGCGAAAACTCCTGGTGGGACGCGAAAAAATCTCCGATCTGGGGCTTGCGGCCCCCCGGGGCCGTCGCTAAAGTGCCTTCTGCACCCGTCGAGTTGTAAACCGGCTTCGGCCGGGAAGAAGGCTCGACGGGTGCATTTTTGCGCCCGGCCCCTACAATCTCCGGCAAAACCTCGTTTTTAAGGGAGCACCGGTGGACACCGACTTAGTCGACCTCGAAGGCGCCATCAAGACCTTGCCCGGTGTGCTCGGGTGCGTGATCATGACCGATCCCGAGGGGAACCCCTCCGAGATCCAGGCGTTTACCCGTATCGGCGTCGACGAGGCCGAGATCCATCGCCAGGTGCTCGACCAGGTGAATCTGCGGGGTCTCGGAGATTCCCTGAGCCAGATCTTCGTTTTCGAGCTGGAAGGCGAGTCCCATTTCGGCGATCGGGAGACTCTCGAGCGAGCCGCCGAGCTGGCCGAGCAGGAGGCACGCTCACGGGGCGCGGTGAGCGCCGCTCGCAAGACCATCCTGCGAGCTGTAGAGACCGGCCCGCGCGCTGCCGGCGCGGGGCGCCCGCTGCTGCAGCGGGTGATCCTTTCCGCTACCGGGCCGGACTCTGAAGCCGAGGTCGCGCTGGCCCACGGCCCCGGCGAGATCGTCGGCAGGGCAACGGGCGAGAAGACGCCTCATGGTCTGGCAGTCCTCGCGCAGGCCACCTTGGCCGCGGTCGCCCAGATAGTCGACGAAGTCAAGTTCACGCTTACGGGGGCCTCGCTGGTGGAGATCGCCCGCAAAGAGGCCGTGATGATCGTCGTTCAGGAGGACAACGGCCTCGAGACCATCGGTTCCGCGCTGGTGCGCTCGGCTCCGCTGACCGAGTGCGCGGTAAGGGCCACCCTCGACGCCGTGAATCGCCGCCTGGCGCGGGCTTCGGAACGCTTTAGCCTGCCGGCCAAGGAGGCCATCCCTCCACGTGGAGACGAGGCGGACTAGAGCTCCTCCTGTTAGGCTGGAGTGTCATAGGAGTGCACCTGGAGTGGCGGCCCTTCCTTGACTCCTCACATCCCAACCAGAAGAGGTAGATCATGCCCAGCACCCTGAAGGACGTGCCCGGTTTCGCGCCTCACGGAGGCGCCCTGGAGCTACGCATGGCGGGCTCCGACGAGCTCCCGGAGCTTCAAGCCCGCGCCGGAGCTCTCCCTACGGTCGCCGCCGGCTCCCGGCGTGTGCTTTCGGACCTCGAGTTACTCGCTGTTGGAGCCGTGTCGCCGAACCGAGGCTTCATGACGCAGAGCGACTACGCGCCCGTGGTGAAAGAGATGCGGCTCGCCAGTGGGCTGCCATGGAGCCTTCCGATCACTCTGTCGGCAACTGCCGAGGAGGCTGCTGCTCTGTCCCAGGGCGAGCCCGCGGCGATTACTCACGAGGGCCGTCCCATTGCAATCATCGAGGTCGAGGACGTGTTCCGTTACGACGCTCGTGAGGAGGCCGTCCATACCTACCGTACGGCCGACAGCGCCCACCCAGGAGTCGCACATCTTCTCGACCAAGGCGAGTACTACGTCGGAGGCGAGGTGACGGTCCTCGAGAACGTTTTCTCTCACGAGTTCGAGGCGCATCGCCTGACGCCCCTTCAATTGCGCGAGCAGATCGCGGGCCGCGGCTGGAAAACGGTGGTCGCGTTCCAGACGCGCAACCCGATTCACCGCGCGCACGAGTACCTAACAAAGTGTGCTCTCGAGATGGTGGACGGTCTCGTCATTCATCCACTCGTGGGAGGCACGAAAGGCGACGACATCTCCGCCGAAACACGCATGCAGTGCTACGACGTTCTGATGGAGAACTACTACCCGCGCGATCGCGTGATCCTCTCCGTGTTCCCCGCCGCCATGAGATATGCCGGGCCGCGCGAGGCCATTTGGCACGCGCTGCTTCGCAAGAACTATGGAATGACGCACTTCATCGTGGGTCGGGACCACGCAGGCGTCGGCGACTACTACGGGTCTTACGACGCGCAGCAGATATTCGAGGAGTTCGAGCCCGGCGAGCTCGGTATCTGGCCACTGAAGTTCGAACACTCGTTCTTTTGTAGAGCTTGTGAGGGGATGGCCTCTGCAAAGACGTGCCCTCACGATTCGGCCAACCACGTCCACCTGTCGGGGACCCAGGTCCGCAGCATGCTCGCTGCCGGCGAAGAGCCGCCGCATGAGTTCTCTCGGCCCGAGGTGGCGCGCATCTTGATAGAAGACGCACGCTCGAGGGCTTAGACATGGGAATACTTCGCAAGCGCAAAGAAGTCGACTCCGATCAAGCAGGTACAGCCTCCACCAAGAGACGCGTGATGCTGATCGGATTGGACTGCGCTCCCCCCGAGCACGTCTTCGATGAGTACGCGGCGGAGATGCCGAACATCACCAAACTCAAAGAGAACGGGATCTGGGGGCCTCTGGAGTCGATCACCCCTCCGATCACCGTGCCGGCCTGGATGTGCATGATGACCTCCAAGGACCCGGGCACGCTGGGGATCTACGGGTTCAGAAATCGCAAGGACCACACGTACGACGGCCTGTCCTTCGCCACGTCGTGGGCCGTCAAGGAGCCGACGGTATGGGACATCCTGTCCGAGGCAGGCAGAGATTCCATCGTGATGTCGGTCCCTCCCTCCTATCCTCCGAAGCCTCTCAGGGGCGTGCAGATCGGATGTTTCCTCACGCCCAATGACGAGGCCGAGTACACGTATCCGAAGGAACTGAAGGAGGAACTGAAAAGCCAGGTCGGGGAGTACGTCTTCGACATCCGCAACTTCCGGACGGACAACACCCAGTACATCATCGATGAGGCGTACAAGATGACCGAGCAGCGCTTCAAGGCCGCCGACTACCTGCTGAGCACCAAGCCATGGGACTTCTTCGCCATGGTGGAGATGGGGCCGGATCGGCTCAACCACGGGATCTGGAGCTTCATCGACCCCGGGCATCCGCGCTACGAGGCCGGCAATCCGCACCGAGAGGCCCTGCGTGAGTATTACCGCTATCTGGACGGAAAGGTCGGCGAGCTCCTGGCGGGCCACGCCGACGACGACACCACGGTGCTCGTCGTGTCCGACCACGGCGCCAAGGCCATGGTCGGCGGGGTCTGCTTCAACGAATGGCTCGTTCGGGAGGGGTATCTGTCGTTCGCCGGCGGGGCGCCCACGGAGATCACGCCCATCAACAAGATGCAGATCGATTGGTCGAAAACTCGCGCGTGGGGCGATGGGGGCTACTACGGACGGCTCTTTCTCAACGTCGAGGGTCGCGAGCCCGAGGGAACCATCCCCGCCGCCGACTACGAGAAGATTCGTGACGAACTGGTTGCCAAGATCGAAGGAATGGTCGACCACGAGGGCAAACCACTCGGGAACAGGGCGCTAAAACCGGAGCAGATCTACCAAGCGCAGAACGGCGTTGCGCCGGACCTGATCGTGATCTTCGGCGAGCTGCGCTGGCGTTCCGTGGGCTCTTTGGGACACGGGTCCATCTACACGTTCGAAAACGACACCGGTCCCGATGAGGCCAATCACGCCGAGTACGGGATCTTCATCATGCACAACGCCCCCGCTGGGGGTCAGGAGTCCAAACGACTCGACGGGCTCCACCTCTGGGATGTTCACTCGACGATCCTGGACGTGTTCGGGCTTCCGCCTGCCGACGGCGCTCTGGGCCAGAGCGTGCTTCAAAAGGCGGTCGTCAAATGAAACAGGCCAATCGCGAGCGCGGAGTCGTCATCTGGTTCACGGGTCTTTCGGGATCCGGAAAGACGACCATCGCCCATATGGTGGAGGAGAAGCTCACGCAGGCAAATGTTCCCGTCGAGGTGCTGGACGGAGACGTCGTGCGAGAGAACCTTTCCAAAGGCCTGGGGTTCTCAAAAGAGGACCGCGACACCAACATTCGGCGTATCGCATTCGTAGCTCACCTTCTTCAGCGCAACGGTGTGTTCGTGATCACCGCCGCGATCTCTCCCTATCGTCGCGTTCGGCATGAAGCTCGCGCCATGGCGAAGGACTTCATCGAGGTCTTTGCCGATTGCCCGCTCGAGGTCTGTGAATCGCGTGATGTGAAGGGTCTTTACGCGAAAGCGCGCGCGGGTGAGCTGAAAGGCTTTACGGGTATCGACGATCCCTATGAACCTCCCGACTTCGCCGAGGTCATCTGCCACACGGACAAGGAATCGATCGAAGAGTCGACGCAGAAGGTGATCGACAAGCTTGTCGAGCTCAATCACCTGAAGGCCTGAACCCTCCGCGCGAGCCGTCCGTGATCGATCTGCACACCCACACAACCGTGTCCGACGGCGGCGACTCGCCGAGTGAGTTGGTCGCGCGTGCGGGGGAGCTCGGTATCGACGCGATCGCCGTCACCGATCACGACAACGATTCCGGCTGTGCGGAGGCGATCGCGGCTGGAGCGGCCCTCGGCGTCGAGGTCATTGCAGGCGTGGAGATCTCCTGTGATGTCGACGCACTCGGCGAGCGCGGATTACAGCCGGCGCAGCGGCCCACGATGCACCTGCTTGGCTATTTCATCCCCGCCGAGGACAACCCCCTGTCGGACGCACTGGCGGAGCTGCAGGAAGCCCGCGCCGGTCGCAATCGCCGGATGGTCGCCCGCCTCAACGAGCTGGGGATACCGCTGACTTTTGAGGAGGTCGAGGCCGAGGCGGGCGGGCCGGGGGCCCAGATCGGGCGGCCCCACTTCGCCGCCGTCCTGGTCCGACATGGAGCCGCCCCCGACTACCAGGCGGCTTTCGACCGATACCTGGCCAAGGGGGCACCCGGTTACCTGAGCCGCAAGCTCTACAAGCCCGAAGAGGCGATTGAGCTCATGCAACTCGCCGGCGTCGTACCGGTCCTCGCTCATCCCTTCACGCTGTATCTCGACGACACCGATCTCGAGAGCTTTGTTGCCGATCTGGCGGCGGCCGGCCTCGGCGGAATAGAGGGCTGGCACGGCGACCTGCCCGCGGACGCGCAGCAGCGTTACCGCGACCTGGGCGCGACGCTCAATCTGGTTGTTACGGGGGGCAGCGACTATCACGGGCATATGCGGCCCGACCGACCTCTCCGCGGTGGAAAGCATGGCGTCGTGGTTCCGCCGGAATGTCTCGAAGACTTGCGCGCCGCAGCACGAGCCCGCACCCGAGCGCGCTGATGTTGATCACGAGATCCACACGTCACGATAAGGAAGATCTGCGCAAGCTTTTGGCGGATCACGGTTCGGAGGGTGTCGATCTCGATGAGGGAGTCGCGTTCGTCGCGCGCGACGGGGATCTCATCGGGTGTGTTCGGTTGGTCGAAGCCGCGCCGCAGATTGTGGTCGTCGATGACGTCTTGGTCGCCGAAGGCAACCGCGGCCAAGGAGTCGGCGAACGTCTCATGCGCGCCGCGATGAACAGTCGCGGCGGAACACTCTTTCTCTGTTGCCATGCAGAGCGCATTGCGTTCTACGTGCGCCTTGGTTTTGCTGAAGTTGAAATCGCCGACGTTCCGGAAGAGGTGGTCGATTACTGGCGGAAAGTAGATGACTATCCGACCCCGCCCGATCACGTGCATCACTTCCTGAAGGCGCGCTGAAGCCCTTTTAGTTTTCCGGGCGGGCGTGTGGCCTGCCGGCTCTAGTAACGGACAGCCGTTAGTGGTTGGAAACCAACGAACACACGGGCCAGCGGCGGTGGTGTCCTTCGGCCAACATGCGTGCGGCGGTTCGTGATTGAGCCACCGGATCCCAGATCGAGCCGTAGCCGAATTCGGACCACGTCACTGGGCCGAACTGGAACAGTCCGTAATAGCCGGCCGGACTGACGGCATAGGGATTGAGGCTCGACTCGCACATTGCAACGGAGATCAGATAGTCGCGACTGAGGCCAAACTCGTCGGCGGCTTTGATGATGACGCTTTCGATCTTATCGACCGGGTCTGTCGATCGATCGGGCGTCGAGCGGTCATCGGGGGTTCGGGTGCGCAACGCGACCATCTCGCCCTCGGGCTCAAGCGATCTCGTCGCGGAGGCGCCGTCGCTGAGGCGCGCAAAGGAAACTCCCCGCGTCGGTTGCAGCAGGGAGGAGAAGAGATCGAACCCGAGATCCGCGCCCGGGAGACCGACGGTTCCCGCGGCAAGCGTCGCCAACCAGACCCACAGGGCGAGTCTCTTTAGCTGTGCGCGTCGTCGAGCTCGGACTCCGAACCGGAGACGGTCGACGCCGCGAGTGGAGATGTGCGGCATGAGCGAGAGAGCCTATACCGCCATGAGATCATGTTGCTAACTACAGCAAGCGTATGTGAAGATGTTCACAAGCGAACTTTCGCACTCTTGGGTTTTGTTGCTTCGAAACGCTGGTTACCCCTAGTTACGGCGGGTTAGCCTGGGTCATTCCCCAATATTCAGCGGTGTGTAGGAGATAGGAGAAGGCGTGGAGATAGAGATCGGCATAGGCAAGTCGGGGCGCCGGGCGTACGGGTTCGACGACGTCGCCATCGTGCCCTCACGAAGGACGCGGGACCCCGACGACGTCGACATCTCGTGGGAAATCGACGCCTTCAAGTGCGAGCTGCCCCTGATGGCGTCGGCCATGGATGGGGTCGTCTCCCCTAGAACGGCCATCGAGATCGGGCGTCTGGGCGGAATCGCCGTCCTGAACCTCGAGGGCCTCCAGACTCGCTACGACGATCCCGAAGGGGTCTTGGCCGAGATCGCGGAGCTCCCCAACGACCGCTCCACGGCCCGCATGCAGGAGATCTACGCCGAGGACATCAAAGAGGAGCTCATCTACAAGCGGATCCGGGAGATCAAAGACGCCGGAATGACGGCGGCGGCGTCGTTGACCCCGCAAAAGGTCGAGCGTTACCACAAGCTGGCGCTCGAGGCCGAGCTCGACATCCTTGTGATCCAGGGCACCGTTGTATCGGCCGAGCACGTCTCGACACGCCACGAGCCCCTCAACTTGAAGCGCTTCATCTCGACCTACGAGCTTCCCGTCATCGTCGGTGGCTGTGCCTCCTACTCGACGGCGCTGCACCTGATGCGCACGGGCGCCATGGGTGTCCTGGTGGGCGTGGGTCCCGGCGCCGCCTGCACAACGAGGGGCGTGCTCGGGGTGGGGGTCCCCCAGGCCACCGCCATCGCGGATGCAGCCGGAGCTCGGATCCGTCACCTCGACGAGACCGGGCGCTACTGCCACGTGATTGCCGACGGCGGGATGAGAACAGGAGGCGATATCGCCAAGGCGATCGCCTGCGGAGCGGATGCCGTGATGATCGGCTCGCCGCTGGCCGCCGCCGCGGAGGCCCCGGGTCGGGGCTACCACTGGGGGATGGCGACCTTCCATCCCACTCTGCCTCGAGGAGCGCGCGTCAAGACATCGACGCTCGGCACGCTTGAGGAGATCCTGGTCGGCCCGGCACACGAGAACGACGGCCGGCTCAACCTGTTCGGCGCCCTGCGCACGAGCCTGGCCACCTGCGGCTACGCCAACATCAAGGAGTTCCAGAAGGCCGAGGTCATGGTGGCCCCCGCTCTCAAGACCGAGGGCAAGGCCCTGCAGCAGGCCCAGCATCTCGGGATGGGCTCCTAACCATTCGTTTTCGGCACCCCGGTTGGGAATAAGGGTAGTGGGTCAGTTTGGCGAAGATTTTCTGCTGGGAGTCAGTCCAACAGCCACGTCATAAGTGCCGACAGA
>JBHELF010000065.1:0-23073 GCA_046263155.1 Actinomycetota bacterium | reverse complement strand
CGACGCGCGTCGTCTGGCCCCCGAGCCGCTGACCGATGAGGAGATCGAGGCCCTGCGGGCCAAGGCGATCTCGAGCGGCCTTTATTGCACCTACAACGCAACGGGTTCGGGCTCTTGCCGGGTCAAGGGCGGCAGCCCGGTCAACCGCAACGTGGGATCGACGTTCACGACCAACGAGATCAATGGATTCGGCCTGCCGAAGAACTTCGTCGCGTTCTTCGATTTCGCGGGCTCGGACCCGAAAAGCAACAACAACACCATCGGCTGGAACGCCGATGTCAGCCAGTGCGTCCTCAACCGGCCCGATCAGAGTCGCAGCGTGGTCTTCATGCTGCCCAGCGGGAGCATGGAGATGGGATCGGGCGGCGGCGTCAACGGGTCGGTTTTCGCCCCCCGGGGCATCCTGCGCACGGCTGGTGGGTCGGTTCTCAGGGGGACCGTCTTCGTCGACCAGCTCGATATCCGAGGTGGCTCGAGCTTCGTGCTCGACGAGTGCTTCCTCCAGAACATGCCCTTCCCACTGCTCACGGTCACGCCGCTCGCATGGCGGGAGATCGACCGCTAAACCAGCTCTCCTGGAGAAAGTTGGTAAATTACCGAGGTGTAATTCTAAATCCGCGCCCTAAAGTGGTCGAAACCAACTATTGAACGCTCCTGTGACTTGCTGTTGAATGGGAGGGATTTTGGCCGGGGGGCCTAGATCGGCCGACTAGAGGCTCTAGGAAGGGCGACGGATGCCGGAACGAGAGCTGGGGGAACCGCTCCTCACCGTAGGGGAGGTTGCGAACGTCATGCGTGTCTCGAATATGACCGTCTACCGGCTCATCAAGTCCGGGCAGCTCGCGGCGATCCGCGTTGGCAAGAATTACCGCATCCGACGCTCCGACGTCGACCGCTACCTTTCCGACCGCGCCGTCCGGGTGGAGGACTCCTAGATGGCCGGACCGGCGATCGGGCTCGATATCGGCACCAGCGCCCTGCGCGCCGCACAGGTGTCGCGCACGCGCGGGGGCTACTCGCTCGGATCCTTCGCGCAGATCGCCCTTCCTACGGGAGCTGTGGCGGATGGCGAGATCCGGGATGCCGGCGCCGTCTCCCAGGCGATCTCGCAACTCTGGAAGCGAGCCCGCCTGAAGAGCAAGAGCGCCGTCATCGGGCTCGCCAACCAGCGCGTCGTTGTGCGCCAGGTCGACTTTCCGTACATGGAGGAGAAGGAGTTCCGGGCGTCCTTTCGTTTTCAGGTCGCCGACCAGATCCCTATGCCGGTCGATACGGCGGAGCTCGACTTTCAGACCATCGGCGACTTCACGAACGAGGCAGGCGAGCACATGATGCGCGTTTTACTCGTGGCCGCCGCAAGCGACATGGTCGAGTCCTTTGTCAGCACTGTTTCGGCTGCCGGCATCGAGCCCGCCGGCGTGGACCTAACTCCGTTTGCGGTTGCGCGCGCAGTGAGCGCCGCGGCGCGCGGAGAGCAGGGTCTAGCCGGCTCCGAGGCCGTTATCGATGTCGGCGCGGGGGTGACGAACATCCTCGTGCACCACAACGGCGAGCCTCGCTTCGTCCGCATCCTGCTCGTCGGAGGCGACGACGCCACGACGGCTCTTTCGGGAGATCTCGGAATTCCCTTCGAGCAGGCCGAGGCCATGAAGCTGGATCTCGGGCGGGGTTACGGATCGGCGGACGCGCAACGCGTCCTGGAGACCAGAGTGGGAACCCTCGTTGAAGAGATCCGGGGATCACTCGACTACTACCTCTCGCAGGAGGACAGCGAGCCGATCGCGTCGGTCATCGTGACCGGAGGCGGGTCGCTAACCCCTGGTCTTATGGGGCGTTTGGAGCAGACGCTGCGAACGTCGGTTCGTCGCGCGGTTCCTCTATCGGAAATGGACGTCGCGAAATCCGGCCTCACCCGCGAGCAGCTAACACAGGTTGAGCCCGTGGTCGCGGCCGCCATCGGGCTGGCGATGGGGGCGACGACAAAATGATGCGCCGAATCGACCTCCTGCCCCCCGCATATCTGGAGCGCCGACGTGAACGCCGCGTCCTGGCGGCAGTCGTCGTGGGCGGGCTCGTGGTCCTGCTTTTACTCATCGCCTACTGGTTCTACGTCGGGACTCAGATAAGCGATGCGAACGATGAGTTGGCGGCCGTGGAGGCGCGCAACGCCGCGTTGCGAACGGAGATCGCCGAGCTACAGCGATTCGCCGATCTCGCGGCCGAGGTGGAAGCCAAGCAAACGGCTCTGCAAACGGTCTTCGCCGGCGACGTCTCGTGGCCCTCTTTGATGACGGAGGTTGCCATGGTCATTCCGGGCGAAGTGTGGCTGACGAACATGAGTGGGTCGGGGACCGGTGAGGGCGCAAGCCCGGTCGGGACAGAGACGGCGGCGATTCGTATCTCGTCCAAGACCCCGGTCGGCCGAATCCAGTTCCAGGGCAGCGCGCTCTCCATGCCGGCGGTGGCCAAGTGGTTGATCAGGCTCGGAACAGTTGAGGCCTTTGACGCCATCTGGCTCAACAGCGCCGCCGAGAGTGGAGAGGAAACGGCCGCATTCGTCACGTTCGACAGCACGCTCGAGCTCGGCGACAAAGCGCTCAGCCGCCGCTTCCAGAGGTTCGACCAATGAGGCGCGGACGCATAGTTCTGGTCGCGCTCGTGATGATGGTTCTATCCGCGCTCTTCTACGTCTTCTTCATCCGGGCGCGGCAGGCAGAGCTGGCCGAGGTGCGGGCCGATATCGATGCGGCCGAGCAGCAAACCGTTCAGCTGCAGGCCGAGCTCGCCCGGCTGCAGGAGCTCCAGGCCAATGCACCAGAGCTCGAGGCGCTGCTCGCAACGTTCCGCCAGCTGGTGCCACCCCGAAACGAGGTTCCCAACTACATCTTCTTGATCCAGGACATCGCGAACCGGTCGGGGGTCAGGTTCCTTTCGATCACTCCGCAGCTGCCGAAGGCACCGCTCGAGGGCGCTGCTTTGGCCGACATCACGATGGCCATCACGGGAGACGGAGGCTACTTCGCACTCCAGGATTTCCTGCGGCGGTTGGAGGATCTCGATAGAGCCAGTCGCATCGACAACATCGCCTTGGTGGGCCAAACAGAGGAAGGCGGCGCCACAGAGGTCGGGCTTTCCATAACGGTGCGCATCTTCTTCGACCTTCCTGAGGTACCCGCCGCAGTAGGCGCCGTCCCCGGCGCCGAACCCACCCCACCCCCGGGAGGTTAAGAAAGCTATGGCTACTGCTCCAGAGACGGTCGAAGGCCGCAACATCAGCGGCGCGCAGCTCGCCCTTGTCGTCGGGGGGCTCGTCGCGTTGCTCGCGGTGGTGTGGTTCTTTTTCCTTCGCGGTGGTGGAGAGGAGCCGGTGGCCGAAGTCCCGCCGACCGTTCCCGTCGCGACCCCGACCCCCGAGCCGGAGCCCACCAAGGGGCGCAAGCCCGGAAGGGGCCCCATCGAGACGTTCGAGGTTTTTGCCGCCAAGGACCCCTTCGAGCCCCTGATCACTCCGGGTGCCGGGGGAGCGGCTGCCGCCGGAGACGGTGAGGCGGCCCCGGCGGAGGAAGGTGCCGGGGAGGCCGGCGGCGATGGAGCCGTTGACGGAGATGGAGGTGCTCCCGGCGGCGGTGGAGGCGGCGAGCGAATCGGAGGACGACGAGTTCGTCTTGTAGACGTGTTCACCGAGAACGGCGACCGACGCGCTCAGATCCAGGTCGACGCGACCGTCTACACGGTAGATGTGGGCGAGACCTTCGCGCAGAACTTCCGTCTGCTCTCGACATCGGGTGAGTGCGCCACACTGCTTTTCGGCGACGACCAGTTCACGCTCTGCGAGGGCGAGGAAATTCTCAAGTAGCTTCCGCCGTCCCGCTTTGACCTCGGATGCGAGGATTGAGTTATGGGACGGCTGAGGTACCTCACCGCCGGCGAGTCACACGGGCCTGCCCTAGTAGCGATTCTCGAGGGCCTGCCGGCCGGTTTGCCTGTATCCATCAAGACGATCGCCGACGAGCTCGCGCGTCGACGTCTCGGGTACGGGCGCGGCCCCCGTATGAAGGTCGAGCAGGACGAACTGGAGATCTTGTCTGGCGTACGCGCAGGGCTGACGCTGGGCAGCCCGGTGGCGATCCTGATCCGCAACAGCGAATGGGCTAAGTGGGCGCACGTCATGCCCATCGAAGGTTCCCCCGGCGGGCGGGAGTTGACCCGGCCACGACCCGGCCATGCAGATCTTCCCGGGATGCTGAAGTACGAGTTCGAAGACGCGCGCAACGTGCTCGAGCGGGCGAGCGCGCGCGAGACCGCCGCCCGAGCCGCCATAGGCAGCCTGGCGAAGACGCTCTTGTCGCGCCTCCAGATCTCCGTGTTGAGCCACGTCGTCTCGATCGGCGAGGTCGAGGTACCTCAGGAGTCCCACCGGCCCACGAGGATCGAGGACCTGGATGCAATCGACGCCTCCCCGGTGCGCTGTCTCGACGAGGCCGCGAGCGCCGCGATGAGCGCGACCATCGATGAGGCCACCGCGGCCGGGGAATCTCTCGGCGGGGTCATCGAGATCCTCGCCTTCGGACTCCATCCCGGACTTGGATCGCACGTCCACTGGGACCGCCGCATCGACGGTCGGCTGGCGGGTGCCTTGATGGGCGTACCCGCGATCAAAGGTGTCGAGGTCGGAGATGGCTTCGTCGGCGCTCGCCGACGGGGCTCCCAGGCGCACGACGAGATCGAGCCGGACCTCTCGCGGGCCACCCTGCGAGCGGGCGGGACCGAGGGCGGGATGACCATCGGCGGAACGCTCAGATTGCGCCTCGCGATGAAGCCGCTCTCCACTTTGAAACGTCGGCTCCGAAGCGTCGATCTCGCCAGCGGTGAGCCTGCGGAGGCCTTCCAGGAGCGGACCGACGTCTGTGCCGTTCCGGCCGCGGGAGTTGTGTGCGAAGCGGTGGTCGCCCTGGTCCTCGCCGACGCGATCATGGAGCAATTTGGCGGGGACACGATCGACGATCTTGTCCAGGCGCACCGGCACTACACGGGAAGAATCCGTGAGCGAGGGAAGGGATGATTCTCCTTATCGGGTTCATGGGAGCCGGCAAGACGAGCGTCGGGCGGGTCCTCGCTGCATCTATGGGCGTCCCCCTCGTGGACACCGACGAGGCCGTCGAGGGCCGCGCCGGGATGGCCGTCGCCGACATCTTTGCCACCTCGGGCGAACCGGGCTTTCGGGCGCTGGAGCGTGAGCTGGTCGAGGAGATCCTGGAGGGCGAGGACGCTGTTCTCGCGCTCGGCGGCGGCGCATTGGACGATCCCGCCACCCGCGCCAAGGCCGAGTGGCACACCGTCGTGCACCTCGACGTTTCCTTCGCGGAGGCACTGCGCCGAGTCGGAGACGGAGAGGATCGACCCATGCTCGCTCATGCCGACCCGCGCGCCCTCTACGACAAGCGCAACGAGACCTATCGGCAGACCGGAGATCTGACGGTCTCAACCAACGGTAAGACTCCAGAACAGGTCGCGGGAGAGATTCTCCAGCGGCTCGGCCTCAGAGCCCAGGGAGGCCCGACTCGCATCGCGGTCACAACGCGCACGCGCATCTACGACGTCGTCATCGGTTCGGAGCTGATCCCCAGTTTGGATGAATACATACCGCCCCTGCCCGACGCGGAGAAGGCATTTGTGGTGACCCACCCCAACCTGCGGGACCGCGGCGAGGCGGCCGCGACCGCCTTACGACGCCGGGAGCTGGAGGCGCAGGTCCTGGAGGTTCCCTCCGGTGAGGACGCCAAGTCCGTGGGAACCGCGGGGGGCCTCTACCGGAGACTGAGCGAGAACGAGGCCCACCGCTACGACCTTGTTGTGGCGTTGGGCGGCGGCGTGATCACCGATCTCGTTGGATACGTTGCCTCCACCTACGCCCGGGGAATGCCCGTCGTGCATGTGCCGACAACTTTGCTCGGCCAGGTTGACGCCGCGGTCGGGGGGAAGACGGCGCTGAATCTGGAGGCGGGAAAGAACCTGGTCGGGACCTTCTACCAACCGGTGGCCGTGGTGTGCGACCTCGAGACACTCTCGACTCTGCCGACGGACGAGATGCGCAGCGGCCTTGCCGAGGTGGCGAAATACGGATTTATTGCATCTCCTGACATTTTGGAGTTCCTCCTCGCCCGGCGTGAACACATCTTCGGTCTGGATCCTGTGGTTCTGACGGAGCTGATCTCGCGCTCGATCGCAATAAAGGCGCACGTCGTGATGATCGACGAGCGGGATGAGGGCCCCCGCGGCCAGCTCAACTACGGACATACATTCGGGCACGCCTTCGAGCACATGGGAGTCGTGCCCCGGCACGGCGACGCCATCTCGCTCGGAATGATGGCCGCGGCCTACTTGGCCAACGGTCTGAACCGCATCGACGACGAGGCCGTACATCTGCACCGGCGCGTGCTGCAGGCTCTCGGGCTGCCCACCAGCGCCTTGGTGAACTACGACGAGCTCGAGTGGGAGTGGCGACTCGACAAGAAGTACCGTCGCGGCGTGCGCTTCGTACTCCTATCTCGCATTGGTGAGGCCGAGACCGGAATCTCGGCGGATCCGGAGGACATCAAGTTGGCCCTCGAAAGGCTCGCCCTATGAAGATCCTCGTGATTCACGGCCCGAATCTGAACAGGCTCGGCTCGAGAGAGCTGTCGGTGTACGGGGAGACCACTCTCGATGAAGTGAACTCCGCCATAGAGAAAGAAGCCGCCGAACTTGGTATCGACGTCACCGTCCACCAAACCGCGCGTGAGGGAGAGATTATCGAGCTGCTTCACCGGGGGGTAGAGGAGGTCGACGGCGCGGTTCTCAACCCGGCGGCCTACGCGCATACGAGCCGTGCCATCGCGGACGCCATAAGAAGTGTTCCCTATCCCGTCATCGAGGTTCATCTTTCGAACATTCACGCGCGCGAGGAATGGCGCCGGGTTTCGGTCACGGCCGAGGCCGCTCGCGGAGTGATCGTCGGCCTGTCAGTGGAGTCCTATCTTCTGGCCCTCCGCGCCCTCGCGTCCCCTGCCGCTCGATGAACCACGCCGCGCGGGTCGACAAAATGATCGATCTGCTCGATCGAGAGAGTGTGGACGCTTTCCTGGTCGCGGACCTGCTCAACGTCCGCTATCTGACCGGGTTTTCCGGGACGGCGGGTGCCGTTCTGATTCACGCCGGGGGGGCGATCTTTTACACCGATGGGCGCTATCGGGCGCGCGCCGGCGACCTGGTGCAAGGCGCGGAGATCGCGATCTACAGGGAACGGGTCAGCGAACTGCTCCCTCAAGCGCTTGCCGACCGGAATATCAAGACGCTCGGTTTCGAGGCCGAACAGCTCACCGTCGCTCAACGCGACGATTTCGAGCGCGACCTCCCCGTCGAGCTTCGGCCCACGCGTGGAGTCGTCGCGGATTTGCGCAGATCGAAAGAGCCCAGTGAGATCGCGGCGATCAAGGAAGCGGTACGGCTCGCCGACGAGGCTTTCGAGCAAGTTCTAACGCGCTTGACACCCGGAGCCAACGAGCGCGAGGTGGCCCTTTTTCTAGAGGTCACGATGCGCGAGTCCGGTGCCGACGAGGTTTCCTTTCCTCCGATTGTGGGCTCCGGCACCCATGCGGCGCACATCCATCACACGCCGACGACGCGTGAGTTCCAAAGAGACGAGCTCGTACTCCTGGATTTCGGCGCGCGCGTCGACGGCTATTGCTCCGACCTCACTCGGACGGTGGTTCTGGGGAGCGCCACCGACGAGCTTCGCGAGCGCTATCGGCTTGTGTTCGACGCGCAAGAGCGCGGGATCGCGCAGGTCGCTCCGAAGGTGGCGTGCCGCGGGGTCGACTCGGCGGCGCGCTCGGTCATCGAGCAGGCGGGACAGGGCGATCTCTTTGCCCACGGTCTCGGCCATGGTGTCGGACTCGACATCCACGAGGCCCCTCGCCTCAACCGGGAGTCGAATCAGACGCTCGTGGAAGGGGATGTCGTCACCGTCGAACCCGGCATCTACGACCCCGCCTGGGGAGGAATCCGGATCGAGGATTGTGTGCACGTGTCGGCGTCCGGGCCTGAGGTACTGGCCAAAGCTCCGAAGCACGAGCTGATCGAGGTTTGAGTTCGTGATCTCGACGAACGACATGCGTCCCGGCCAGACGCTCGACCTCGACGGGACGCTTTTCACGATCGTGAACTATCAACACGTGAAGCCCGGCAAAGGCCAGGCCTTCGTCAAGACCAAGCTCAAGAACGTAAAGACGGGGGCCGTGCTCGACCGTACCTTTCGAGCGGACGAGAAGGTCGAGCTGGCGGTCCTCGACAAACGCGAGATGCAATATCTCTATGAGGACGACGCCGGGCTTGTGTTCATGGACAACGAGACCTACGAGCAGGTCCATGTCGATCCGGCGATGCTCGGCGATGCGAGGAAGTTCTTAAAGGACGGGACGGTTTGTCTCGTGCCGGTCTATGACGGAACTCCGGTGGGCGTGGATCTCCCGGTCACCGTCGAGCTCGAGATCACCGCGACCGAACCCGGACTGAAAGGGGACCGCGTCTCGGGAGCCCTGAAGCCGGCGACGGTCGAGACCGGGGCCGAGGTGCAGGTCCCGCTGTTTCTCGAGACCGGCCAGAAGATCAAAGTAGATACGCGCTCGGGCGAATACCTCTCGCGCGCTTAGAACTTGAAGGTCCGCCGCAGCGCCCGTCGTCTAGCGGTGGATGTCCTGTACGAGGCGGAGATTCGCGACATGCTCCCCGAGGAGGCGTTCGCGGCGCGCCAGCGTGAGGGCTGGGTCGTTCCCGCCGGAATCGAAGAGGGAGCGGAGGATGAATCGAGCGACGCTCCCGTACCAGAGGTCCTCGACTACGCGCTGGCTCTCGTGAAGGGCGTGCAGGCTCATCATGCCGACCTCGATGAACTGATCGTTCGTTACGCCGATCGGTGGGCCATCGAGCGAATGCCGGTGATCGACCGGACGCTCCTTCGCATCGCCTTATTCGAACTCTTGTGGGGAGACGACATACCCGTCGCGGTGGCCATCAACGAAGCGGTGGAACTTGCCAAATCTTTATCGACCGAGGACTCCGGTCGTTTCATCAACGGGGTCCTGGGCCGGGTGGTTGAGGAGCGCGCGGAGAATTGAGGTCGCTACGAACCGGGAAGCAGCTGTAGGAGGGCCGGCCGGCAGAGAATGACCAGGGGCAGGGGAGGCTCGTAGGACGGGGGCGGACTGTTCAGCCGGCCGATGCGCACCAGCTCCTTCGCCAGTTCAACCCTGCATTCGCCCGACTGCTCCCGAGCTCTGTCCAGGGCCGCAAGCGCCTCCGCCTCGCGCCCGGTCTCGAGGTGCGCAAGGGCGAGACCTCCCCAGAATCCGTCGTACTTCTCATAGCGCGTCGACGCGAAGGGAATTCTTGGTTCGAAGGTTTCGAGCAACGCGACGCCGCGCTCGCCGTGTCCATCGAGAATGTATATGTCGGAAATCTCGACGGCGATAAGCGGATTGTGCGGATCGATCGCTCGGGCCCTCTGGTAGAGGGCGAGCGCTTCTTGCCTGGCGCTCGGGTCGTACACGGACCAGTCGACCAGTCGCCGAGCTTCGGAAACCAGCGCGCGAACCTGAGGAAAGCTGTCGACGAACTCGAACTGAGCCCGCATCTCCTCGATTAAGGGAGCGCCCCCCTCCTCCAATCTGAGCGCTGCCCCACCGAGCTCAAACCCGTACACCTGACGGTATTCGTAGTCGTCCCGAAAACTCAGCGCGGTTTCGAACTCGGATATCGCGCGGCGCGCGTCGCCGGCCCGGAAAGCGGCGACGCCCCGCTTGACCTGTGCGTCGGCCAGCAGAAAGCTTCCCGCCCACCAAACCCCAGCCAGACATGCCGCGGCTATGAGAAGCGCGATCCATCGCAACCTTGTTGAACGCGGTGACTCGGGCCGAGCCGGGCCGTTGAGGGTTGTCTGCGCCGCGGCCAGTCCGGCGAGGCTCACGAACAGGCCAGCTCTCAGAGTCAGCTCGTCGACCAGGCCCAGGCTGAGAATGAAAGCCGTCGTGGAGCAGCCGACGAATATGGCCTGCATGGGCTCGGCTTCGGCGCGGCGAGTACGCGCCACGAACCAGCCGAACAGTCCGAGATAGCCGAGGCCGCCCAACAGGCCGGCGTTCGCGGCGAAGCTCAGAGGTAGCGAGTGTGGATCGTCGGCGAAGATGAATCCCAGTTCCAGAGCGTCGGAGGGACTTCGGTAGGCAACCCCCTCGACCGCGAAGGTATTCGGCCCGCGTCCGTAGACCGGCGAGGAGGCGGCCATCTGGACGGCCTGGCTCCACCAACGCCCACGCACGCGGATCGTGTGCGGTATCACGCGATTGCCGGGATCGATGGCACCCCAGATCGTCACACCGACAATGGCGGCCGCACCGGCCGCGGCGAGCCATACCGCAGCCTTCCTGTACCGGGAGGTCCGCCGACCGGGCACGTAGGCGAGCATCACGATCACTCCCGCTGCTCCCGCAAGCCAGGCCGCTTGGCTCCCCGCGAACACCCAGGATTCGGCGATAAAGACAAGGGCCACGAGGGCCCAGCGAAAGCGGGACCCGCGCGCGATCCATAAGCCGATCGCTGCCGGCATAGCGATCGCCATGAGGCCTCCCACGAAGTTCGAGTTGCCGATACTTGAGCGCACCGAGTCGGTGAAGCGGTCTTCGATGAAGAGCCTCAATGGATCGAGTCCCAGGATCTGGGCAAAGCCGTACGCGCCTACAAATCCGGCCGAGATGACCAACGCCCAAGCTACGGATGAGGCTCGCCCCGCAAAGGCATCCGCGAGCAACAAAGCGAAGACACAGACGACGACATAAGGGAAGAGGCCCTGGAACCACTGGTATTGCCCCACAAAGGCCCACCCTCGATAAGGGGATACCAGCCACGAAACCGTTAGGGGAACAGTCACAAACAACGCCGGCCAGAGAAAGGCACGCAATGTACGCGTCGAGGCCCCGACGGCGATCTCGGCCAAGCGGACCGCGGCCGCGAGAGAAGTGCCGGCGGTCAGGAGAGCAAGTTTGGGAACCGCGTACGCGTCCAAAAGCAAGCGCGGAAGGAAGGCCAGCGGAAACCCAACAAGCGTCACGAGCAGGATCGCCCGCCTGAGAGTCGGTCCCTTATCGAGAAGGTAAGCGGTCACGTATGAGACCCCGCCGCCGCGTCGCCGGCCTCTCTTTCCTCCTGCGTAGCGCGATGTGCCACCAGGAGAAGGGCCAGCGAGAGCACGATCCACCAAACCGATTCCAGCTGTAGCTCGACGAAGAAAAAGGAGGCGAGGATTGCATAGAAGGCTCCGGCGATCGGCACTCGCAACCACGTCGGGCGCGGGTCCAGGTGGGCACAGGCTGCGACCAGCACGAGGATTCCCGGCGCCAGCCAGTAGTAGTGATAGTCAAGCGGTTCCGTTAGGAAGCGAATCGCCAGCAATACCAAAGGCGCCGCCCAGATCGATGTCCAGGCGGAGCGCCGGCGCCACGCAAACACGCCTCCACCCGCCAGGACCATCGCGCTTTGTCCGATACGCATCGCCCAAGTAAACCCTTCGCGCTCGCGGAAGAAGAGCCCCAGCGGGGAGTCCGGCTGGATGCCCCACGCGTATCCGAACGTGGCCGTCTCACCAAAAAGCAAGAAGGGAGCGTACGGAACGATCGCCACCACCCCGGCAAGCGCGATCGCCCAGCCGGCCTGCAGCAGATTCGGAGCCAGCAGGAGCACAGGTAAACCGAGAATTCCCCACAACTTCAGGGTCGCGGAGAGACCGATGAGCAGAGCGGCCGTCGTCGTCCGGCCGCGCCGCGCGAGTAGCGCAGCGGGAAGCCAGAGAAGAGGGATGAGAGCCTCCGACGGGTGGGCGGACGCATAGGCCTCCCAGGTCAACCCTCCCAAGACGGCCGCCAGTCCGGCGAAGAACTCGATGCCCGGCGCCGCGGCGGCTCCCCGATCCGCTCTGAGAGCACGTACGCACAGGACGACTCCAACGGCGACGAGAACTTGCACAATCACCGAAAGCGAGAACTGCGCCGCGAGTCCGACAAGATCCGCGAGTCGCAGGGACACCCCATACAGCAGAAGAAGCAGGGGGCCGGCCTGCAGTCTCGGTTCGGAGTAGGTCAGCTGCCAGTCCGACGACAGCATCCGGTCCCCGGCTCGCAGGAAGCGATCGAAATCAAAGAGCGGAATGTCGACTCCATCCCACAGGCCGCGAACCACCGCCAGCAAAGCGATTACCAGGATCGCCCGTTGCACAACGGCCCGATAAATGGAGGCCACCTTCGGATGCCTCTCCTGCGCGCGGCGAAATTCATCTCTTAGCGACCGGTCCGCCCGCTGCAGCCAGGAAGGAGAAGAGGCCGCGGACTCTTTTGTAGTAGTCACGTCGTATATAGTCTCAAGAGCGTCCTTTAAGCCGGCCCGGTGAGGCCGGAAAGGAGTGAGCAAAGCTTGATCACATCTACATCGGCTTCCCCAGAGCGGGAAGCTTTTTTTGTGCCAACCCGCGGCTCGTTCCAGTGGTAGCCCGGGCCCCCCAGCCGGAGCCCGAGTTCGTGCTCAAGGCCCGCGTCATGGAGCCTTCCGACGTGCGGCGGGCGCTCACCCGCATAGCCCACGAAATCGTCGAGAAGAACAAGGGGACGGAGGACCTCGTCCTGGTGGGGATCAGGACCCGGGGCGCTCCTCTCGCCGACCGTGTCGCCCGGACGATCGCCTCGTTTGAGGGGGTCGATCTGCCCTCGGGGGCCCTCGACGTGGCTCTCTATCGCGACGATGTCGCCCTGCGCGGCCCCCGCAGCCTGGAGGCCACGACCATTCCTGCCGACATCGACGGCCGGGTCGTAGTCGTGATCGACGACGTTCTCTATACGGGCCGCACGATTCGAGCGGCTTTCGACGCGCTTCTTGATCTCGGCCGGCCCCGCGCCGTGCGGCTCGCGGTGCTGGTCGACCGGGGCCACCGTGAGCTCCCGATTCGGGCCGACTACGTCGGCAAGAACCTGCCCACCGCGGCGCACGAGGTCGTGAAGGTGCACGTCGCCGAGATCGACGGCGAGGACGCCGTGCTGATCGGCGAGTACCGGGAGAGAGCGGAATGATCAAGCACCTCTTGTCTATGGATCAGCTGAAGGCCGAGGACATCACGACGATCCTCGACACCGCCGAGTCGCTGCGCCAGGTGACCGACCGGCCGATCAAGAAGCTTCCGACACTCCGCGGCCGGACGGTTTGCAATCTCTTTTACGAGGCCTCGACCCGGACGCGCATCTCTTTCGAGCTCGCCGCCAAGCGGCTCTCGGCCGATGTGATCAATTTCTCGGCCGACGCCAAGTCGTCGGTCTCGAAGGGGGAATCCTTCAAGGACACCGCCTGGACGCTCGAGGCTATGGGCGTGGACGCGATCATCGTCCGCCATTCCTCGTCGGGGGCCCCACAGCAGCTATCGCGCTGGGCGAAGGCGAGCGTCATCAATGCCGGCGACGGCGCGCACGAGCATCCGACTCAGGCTCTGCTCGATCTTTTTTCGATCCGCGAGCGGTTCAAGGATTTTGCCGGCCTGAAGGTCGCGATCGTGGGCGACATCCTTCACTCGCGGGTGGCGCGCTCGAACGTGAAAGGGCTCGTGACTATGGGGGCCGAGGTCGTTCTTGTCGGTCCTCCGACCTTGGTTCCGCGCGAGGCGACGGGGTGGGGAGTCACACTGAGCTCGGATCTCGATGAGGTGATCGGCGAGGTCGACGTCTGCTATCTGCTGCGCGTGCAGCAGGAGCGGCAGGCGGAGTCGCTCTTTCCCAGCTTGCGGGAGTACGCCGCGCTCTGGGGTCTCGATGCCAGGCGCGCGGCCCGCATGAAGGCGGACGCTCTGATCATGCATCCTGGGCCCATAAACCGCGGGGTCGAGATCGCCGCCGACGTCTCGGAGCTACCGCGCTCGATCGTGCTCGATCAGGTCTCGAATGGGCTGGCGGTGCGGATGAGCCTGCTCTATCTCATGCTCGGAAAACCGTCCGAGGAGCTCTTGGAGGCCGCGGAGTGAGCCGCTTTCTCATCCGAGGGGGCCGGGTCGTAGACCCTCGTTCCGGCACCGACGCGACAATCGACGTCCTCGTCGGGGACGGCACCGTCGAAAACGTGGCCGCCGGGCTCAAGGATCCGAAGGCCGAGGTCATCGAGGCAGACGGAGCCGTCGTAGCCCCGGGCTTCGTCGACCTCCATACGCACGTGCGCGAGCCGGGCCGGGAGGATGAGGAGACGGTCGCGAGCGCGTCGGCCGCTGCCGCCGCCGGCGGATACACCGCGATCTGCTCCATGCCGAACACCGATCCCGTAGCCGACTCGGCCGCGATCGTCGAGCAGGTGTGGGCCCTCGGGCGGGAGGCGGGGATGGTTGACGTGCGGCCGGTGGGCGCCATCACCCGTGGCCTCGCCGGCGAGAGGATGGCCGATCTCGGGGAGATGGCGACCTCGTCCGCGCGCGTGAGGATGTTCACGGACGACGGCCGCGGCGTTCAGAACGCGCTTCTCGCCCGGCGGGCCATGGAGTACCTCGTCGCCTTCGACGCGATCTATGCCGAGCACTGCGAGGAGGCGGCTCTGGCGGCCGGTGGCCTGATGCACGAGGGCGAGCTCTCTGCGGCGCTGGGACTGCGGGGGATCCCCGCGGAGGCCGAGGAGCTCATGGCGGCGCGGGATATCGCTTTGGCGAGGCTGACGGGCTGCAGGCTTCACCTCCTGCACATCTCGACCGCGGGAACCGTGGAGCTCGTGCGACGGGCGAAGGCCGAGGGACTGCGGGTCACGGCCGAGGCGACGCCTCACCACTTCACCCTCACCGACGCGGCCCTCGGCGATTACAGCCCAGCGGCGAAGGTGAATCCACCGTTGCGGACGGAGGAGGACCGAGACGCCGTGGCGGCAGGGCTCGGCGACGGAACAATCGATGCGATCGCGACCGACCATGCACCACACTCCCAAGAGGAGAAGGAACAGGAGTTCGCCTTTGCGCCACCCGGGCTTGTGGGACTCGAGACGGCTCTTGGTCTCGCGATCTCCGAGCTCGTCGCGCCGGGACATCTGTCCTTGAGTCGGGCGGTCGAGCTTCTGTCGTCGAGGCCGGCGGAGATCCTGGGACTCGAGGCGCACGGCTCGATCGCGGCCGGAGCCGCCGCCAATCTCGTCGTCTTCGATCCGAAGTCGAAATGGACGGTCGATCCGGCGGAGTTTCACAGCAAGAGCCGCAACACTCCTTTTGCCGGACGATCCCTCACCGGAAAAGTGCTGCACACCTTTCACGCGGGCCGCGCGACCGTGCGCGACGGCAGGGTGCTGACCGAGGTGCCCGCGTGACGGTTACCCGCGCCCTGCTCGCGTTGGAGGACGGAAGCGTCTTCGCGGGAGTGTCGTTCGGGGCGGTCGGGACCGCGACCGGCGAGGTCTGCTTCAACACGTCTCTGTCTGGCTACCAAGAGGTTCTGACCGATCCCTCGTACCACGGCCAGATCGTCGCCATGACCGCGCCCCAGATCGGCAACACGGGGACCAACTCCTTCGACGACCAATCGAGCCGTCCCTGGCTGTCGGGCTTCGTAGTGCGAGAGCTGTCGGCAGTCCATTCCTCGTGGCGGGCCGAGCAGTCGCTGCACGACTACCTTGCTCAGCGCGACATAGTCGGGGTCGCCGAGATCGACACGCGCCGGCTCACCCGCCACCTGCGCACGCGCGGGGCGATGAAGGGCGCGGTCTCGAGCGCTATAGCCGACCCCGATGAGCTCGTGGACGTCGCGCGCGCGGCCCCCGGTCTGGTCGGTCGCGATCTCGCTGCAGAGGTGACGACGACGGAGCCCTATTCGTGGGATCAAGAGACTCTCAACGAGCGCGCCGCGTCGGGCTTCGCGGCCGGCCGCGAGAGGAATCCTGCGACGACGGCCCTGGCGGCTTCCCGCCCGCCCATTCGCGGGCCTCGCCGGCGCGTGGCGGCCTTCGATTACGGGATGAAGCGCAACATCCTCGACCTGCTCGTAATGTCGGGCTTCGACGTAACCGTCCTGCCGGCAAAGACATCGGCCGCTCAGGTCTCGTCCGCTGGCTATGACGGAGTGTTTCTTTCGAACGGGCCCGGCGACCCCGAGCCCGTGACCTATGCGATCGAGACTTTGCGGGAACTGATCGGACGAATCCCCATATTCGGGATCTGCCTGGGACACCAATTGCTGGGGCTCGCTCTGGGCGCGCGCACGTACAAGCTGTCCTTCGGCCATCGGGGCGGGAACCATCCCGTGGGCCGCGTCGATCATCCGCGCGTGGAGATCACCTGTCAGAACCACGGCTTCGCAGTCGATGCGACCTCGCTGACGGAGACTCCCGCCCGCCTCACGCACACGAACCTGAACGACGGGACAGTCGAAGGGATCGCGGTGCCCGGCGTCGCCTACAGCGTTCAGTACCACCCCGAGGCGGGGCCCGGTCCCCACGATTCTCGCTATCTGTTTGCCGATTTCCGAATGATGATCGAACGATTCGAGCCGCGGGAGCTTTCAGGGCGGGCGGGCGGCCGCCGAAATGATCCCGCGATCCAATGAAAGGAGGCGGGTGATGGGACGAGGCGACCGCAAGGCGGTCGGCTGGAAGAAGAAGCGCCAGAGGAAGAAGCGGGAGCGCGAGAAGCGCAAAGCCGAGGCCAGGGGAGCGAACCGCTAGGTGCCCAGGCGCGTCGATCTGCACAAGATCCTCGTCATCGGGAGCGGGCCGATTGTCATCGGGCAGGCTTGTGAGTTCGATTATTCCGGGGTGCAGGCTTGCAAGATCCTGCGCGACGAGGGCTACGAAGTCGTACTGGTGAACTCCAACCCGGCCACGATCATGACCGATCCCGAGTTCGCGGACGCGACCTACGTCGAGCCCATCACGCCGGACTACGTCGCGAAGGTCATCGCCAAGGAGCGGCCCGATGCCTGTCTTCCGACGCTCGGCGGGCAGACGGGTCTCAACGTCGCGATGGAGCTGGCGACGTCCGGAGTGCTCGATTCCTACGACGTCGAGTTGATCGGCGCCGGCGTCGAGTCGATTCGGAAGGCCGAGGACCGCCGGTTGTTCCGCGAGACGATGGAGGCGGCGGGCCTGGACGTTCCGCGCTCGAGGTTCGCGTACTCGATCGAGGACGCCCTCGGCGCAGCCGACGAGCTCGGGTACCCCGTCGTGATCCGGCCCTCCTACATCCTCGGGGGCGCGGGATCGGGAATCGTGCGCGACCCCGAAGAGCTTCGAACGGTCGTCGGCGAGGGCCTGCGCCTGTCGGCCATCGGCGAGGTCCTGGTCGAGGAATCGATCGAGGGCTGGAAAGAGTTCGAGCTCGAGTTGATGCGCGATTTCAAGGACAACGTCGTCGTCGTCTGTTCCATCGAGAACGTGGATCCGATGGGGGTTCACACCGGAGATTCCGTGACGGTCGCGCCGGCGATGACCTTGACCGATGTCGAGTACCAAGGAATGCGCGACGACGGCGCCGCCGTTATGCGCGCGATCGGCGTGGAGACCGGTGGCTCGAACGTGCAGTTCGCCGTGGAGCCCGCCACCGGGCGGCGCGTCGTCATAGAGATGAATCCGCGGGTGTCTCGGTCCAGCGCCCTCGCCTCCAAGGCAACCGGTTTTCCCATCGCCAAGATCGCCGCCAAGCTCGCGGTCGGTTATTCGCTCGACGAGATCGACAACGACATCACGAAGAAGACGCCGGCCTGCTTCGAGCCCTCGATCGACTACGTGGTCGTCAAGGTTCCCCGCTGGGCCTTCGAGAAGTTCCCGGGGGCCGAGCCCACTCTCGGCACGAAGATGAAATCCGTCGGCGAAGTGATGGCGATCGGCCGGACCTTTGCCGAGGCCGTGCAAAAGGGCTACCGCTCACTGGAACGCGATCTGCCCGGGCTGGCGGGTTCGGCGTCGACGATGTCGATGGATGCTCTGCGGGCCGCGCTGACGCGACCGACGGAGGACCGGCTGCCGTTGATCGAGCGCGCGCTGTACGAGGGACTGGAGGAGGCGGAGGTCGCCACGTCGACGCAGATCGATCCCTGGTTCACCGCGCAGATCGGCCGGCTCGCGGCCACGCGCCGCGCCCTCGAGGCCCTCGAATCGCTCGATCGGATCGACGACTCGGAGCTGCGCGCCGCAAAGCGTCTCGGTTTCTCGGATGCCCAGATCGCGCGCTGCGTGGGCTCGCAGGAGGCCGACGTGCGGGCGCGTCGGATCGCCTCGGGGATCGTGCCCACCTATAAGACGGTCGATACGTGCGCCGCAGAGTTCGAAGCCCACACCCCGTACCACTACTCGACCTATGAAGAAGAGGACGAGGTCGAGGACGGCGACCGTCCCAAGATCATGATTCTGGGATCGGGCCCGAACCGTATCGGGCAGGGCATCGAATTCGACTACTGCTGTGTGCATGCATCGTTCGCGCTGCGCGACGCGGGTTTCGAGACGATCATGGTGAACTGCAATCCGGAGACTGTGTCGACCGATTACGACACCTCGGATCGTCTCTATTTCGAACCGCTCACCCTCGAGGACGTCCTGAACGTCTATGAGCGCGAGCGTCCGGTCGGGGTGATCGTGCAGCTCGGGGGCCAGACGCCTCTGAAGCTCGCCGAGAAACTCACGGCGGCGGGCGTCTCCATCCTCGGCACGTCGTCGGACGCGATCGACCGCGCTGAAGATCGAGAGCGTTTTGGGGCGCTACTCGCCGACCTGTCCCTGCCGCATCCTCCTAACGGGCTCGCTCGGTCCGTCGCCGAAGCGCGCGCCATCGCCGCGTCGGTCGGATACCCGGTTCTCGTGCGACCTTCATATGTGCTCGGTGGCCGCGCGATGGAGATCGTCTACGAGGAGTCCTCCCTCGAGCGCTATATGGCGACCGCGGCCCAGGTCTCGCCGGAGCATCCGGTGCTCATAGACGAGTTCCTGGAGGGCGCCGTCGAGATCGACTGCGATGCGGTGTTCGACGGCAGCGAGCTGTTCGTCGGTGGAGTGCTGGAGCACATCGAGGAGGCGGGGATCCACTCGGGCGACTCCGCATGCGCGCTCCCGCCTTTCACGCTCGGAGAGGACCTGGAGGAGCGCGTTATCGCGACGACGGAGGCGATCGCGCGCAACCTGGGCGTGCGTGGGTTGATCAACATCCAGTTTGCCGTCAAGGAGGATCAGGTCTTCGTGCTCGAGGCGAACCCGCGCGCGTCGCGCACGGTCCCCTTTACCTCGAAGGCGATCGGTATCCCGCTTGCCAAGGTCGCCGCCCGGGTAATGGCGGGGGCCTCGCTCGAGGATCTTCGCGGCGAGGGGCTGCTGCCGCGCCGAAGGGTAGGCCACGATGGCTTGAAACACGTCGCGGTGAAAGAAGCCGTCTTGCCGTTCGAGCGGTTCCCAGGCGTCGACACGGTTCTAGGGCCCGAGATGCGTTCGACCGGCGAGGTTATGGGCATCGACGACAACTTCGGCGCCGCGTTCGCCAAGGCGGAGACGGCGGCGGGGGTTCGGCTGCCCACCAAGGGGACGGTCTTCATCTCGGTAGCAAACCGTGACAAGCGGGCGGTGATATTCCCGGCGAAGCGACTCGCGGATCTCGGCTTCCACATCCTGGCCACGAAGGGAACCGCTCATGTACTTCAACGGGCCGGGGTCGATGCGGAGATCGTCGGCAAGGTGTCGCAGGAATCCGAACGTGGACGAGGGGCGGGCGGGGGGCCTCCCAGTCTGGTTGAGCGAATAGCGTCCGGCGACATCGATCTCGTCTTCAATACGCCATTTGGTCGCAAGGCGCGCTCCGACGGGTACTTCATCCGAACCGCGGCGGTGAACGGGGGAGTTCCCTGCATCACGACCATGGCCGGCATGGCCGCCGCCGTCCAGGGGATCGAGGCGCTCGTGGCCAACGAGGTGAAGGTGCACTCGCTGCAGGAGTACCTCGCAAAAACCGAGGCGCGAGGCTAGAGGGCACTGATGCATATCACCTCGGGTGAGGTCCTGTCGCACAAGAAGTACGGCGAGCACTACCACTCGCTGACAGTCGTCGCGCCCGAAGTCGGGGAGAAGATGCGCCCGGGGCAATTCGTCAATATTCGCTGCGGGGACGACCGCGCGCACATATTGCGGCGTCCCTTCTCCGTCTACCGCCTGCACCGCCGCGGCGGATGGGCTTCGACGATCGAGTTGGTGTTCGACGTACGGGGGCCCGGTTCGGAGTACCTGTCGATGTTGCGCGCCCACTCGACCATCGACTTGATCGGTCCCCTGGGACGCGGGTTTGCTCTGCCGAAGAGGCGTGCCCACTGCTTGCTCGTGGGCGGTGGAATCGGAGCCGCGCCGCTGTTCTTTCTCGCCGACGAACTTCGTAACGAGGGCCATCGCGTCGATGTGATCCTCGGCGCGCGCACGGTCGGGCTGCTTCTCAATCAGATCGAGGCGCGACGAGTCGCGTCGATCTGTCGAATCACGACCGACGACGGCAGCACCGGGGACAAGGGCAAGGTGACCGACATCCTGACGGAGACGATGGAGAAGTGCGAGACGGAGGTCGTCTATGCGTGCGGCCCCCACCCAATGCTCGGCGCCGTGTCGAACGTCTGCATGGAACAGAAGATCCCGGTGCAGGTCGCAGTCGAGGAACTGATGGCGTGCGGCTACGGCGTGTGTATGAGCTGCGTCATGCCGCTCCGCAAACCGAAACGGCAGGACGTCGCTGAGGACGAGATCGTGTACGCGCGCTCTTGTATCGAGGGCCCCGTCTTCAACGGCGCGGCCGTCATCTGGAACGGAGTGGTGTCCGTGGATGCGGTCGCGATGGATCAGGCCGAGTTGTCGCCCGCGGGCGTCCCGGTCCGACAGACGCTGTTCGGCGACAGCGACCACGAACACCCGCCGCCGGGGAATTAGCGATGGCGGCGCCGACACTCACGACCCAACTCGGAAGCATCCAGCTTCGCAGTCCGGTACTGGTGGCCTCCGGCACGTACGGTGCCGGTCGCGAGGCCTCGGCGTTCGTCGATCTGTCGAAGCTCGGCGGCATCATCGTCAAGTCGATGACCGCAGTGCCGTGGAAGGGCAAGCCGACTCCGCGGATGTGCGAGACGCCTTCGGGAATGCTGAACGCGATAGGAATCCAGAACAAAGGAGTGGATCACTTCATCACCGAGGACCTCCCCTGGCTTCTGAAAAAGGACGCCACGGTGGTCGCCTCGATCGCCGGCAACACGGTGGATGAGTTTGTGAAGGTCGCGGACAAGCTGCGTACCGGGGGACGTGGGATCGCCGCCGTTGAGGTCAACATCTCCTGTCCGAACCTCGAGGACCGCAACAACATGTTTGCGCACTCACCGAGGGCGACTGCGGAGGTCGTGGGCAGCGTGAAAAGTGCCCTGAAGCGAGTTCCCGTCTACCCGAAGCTGTCACCGAACGTGACCTCTCTTGTCGAGGTCGCGGAGGTCGCGCTGGACGCGGGAGCCGACGGTCTCTCGCTCATCAACACCGTCTTCGGCATGTCCATCGACACCGAGACGCGACGACCCAAGCTCGCGGGAACGATCGGCGGTCTCTCCGGACCGGCCATTCGACCCGTGGCCGTGCGTGCGGTGCACGAGATCCATCAAGCATTCCCCCATGTCCCGCTCATCGGACAGGGAGGAATACGCACGGCCGAGGATGCGCTCGAACTCATCCTCGCGGGCGCATCCGCCATTGCGGTGGGTACGGCCAACTTCGTAAATCCGCGCGCTCCGCTCGACGTGACAAAAGGCTTGGCCCAGTACATGGTTCGCCACCAGGTGGCCAGCGTTGCGGAGCTGGTGGGCGCGGTGAAGCTCGAAGGGTGATCGCCCTCGGACAAGATTCTCTGACAAGTCCGTTGTGTGTGGCGCTCGACCTGCCCGAGCGGACGACGATCCTCGAGCTCGCGCAGGCCACCGAAGAGTCGGCAGGAATGTTCAAGGTCGGGCTCACGGCGTTCACCGCGCTCGGCCCATCCATCGTGGAAGAGCTGCGCGGGGTCGGGCCGGTCTTTCTTGATCTGAAGCTTCACGACATCCCCGCGCAGGTCGAGGGCGCGGTGCGCGCGGTGGCCGCCACGGGTGCCAGCCTGACCACGGTGCATGCGAGCGGAGGCGGCGAGATGATCGATGCCGCAGCGCGCGCCGCGCGCGCGGCAAATGGGTTGACGATCGCGGCGGTGACTGTGCTTACAAGCCTCGACGCCGGCGCGCTTCGGAACTTGGGCATAGGCGGCTCTCCGAGCGAGGCCGTCGTTCGTCTCGCCGAGATCGCGCTGGAGGGCGGCGTCGACGCGCTGGTGTGCTCCCCGCAAGAAGCGCAGGCCCTGAGGGCGCGCTTCGGTCCGAGCACGGACGGCGGCCCCCTTCTGGTGGTCCCCGGCATACGCACCCTGGATTCCGACGCAGGAGATCAGAAGCGGACGAGTACGCCGAAGTCCGCGATTTCCGCGGGCGCCGACATCATCGTGGTCGGGCGGCCGATCACGCAGGCCGACGATCCCAGCGCGGCGGCTCGGCGCGTACTGGAGGAGATCCAGTCCTGAACGCGGCAGAGATTCTCGACGTACTGAGGGAGCGAGGTGCACTGCTGAGAGGACACTTCCGCCTTAGCTCGGGTCGACATTCCAATGCCTTCGTGCAGAAATTCCGAGTGCTCGAGGATCCGCACTTGACGCAGCGATTCGGAGAATCGCTGGCAGCCGCTCCTGGATTGAGCTTTGACGTGGTGGCCAGCCCCGCGGTCGGCGCGGTAGTGCTTGGTTTCGCGACGGCTCTGGCATCCTCGGCGCGCTTTGTCTTCGCGGAGCGCGAGGGCGACGAGCTTCACTTCAGACGCGGATTCTCAATCGCGCCTCAAGAACGTGTGCTCGTGGTCGAAGACGTCGTGACAACAGGCGAGTCGGCGCGCCGAGTGGTGGATCTGGTCAGGGCCTCCGGGGGTGAGCCGGTGGGCGTGGCCGCGCTTCTGGATCGAAGCGACGCCGCCAAACCTCTG
>JBHELF010000064.1:0-5721 GCA_046263155.1 Actinomycetota bacterium | reverse complement strand
TCGAGTCGGGCCGCTTCTTCATAGCCTCGAGCGCGCCGATGAAGCCGGCAGGCGGGTTATCCATGAGCTCTCGCGTGCGCTCAACTACATCCTCTTTTTTCTCGCGAGTTGCTTCGGAGAGCAAAGCCCCGGTCAACGCCTCGATCACCGGGGCGGTCCCCTCCGACTTGACTTGCTCCTGTTGAGCCGTCCGTTTCGCGATCACCTCGGAGGGATCGTTCTCGGCCTTGCAATCGGCCAGCACCAGGCCGGTTAGACGATCGGCGTACTTTCGGAAGAATGCGAAGGCGATGTATCCGCCGATGGAGAGTCCGACGTAGGCCGCTTTGGGGACATCTGCGGCGTCGAGCACCGCGCCGAGCTCGGCGGCGAAGGCATCCATCGAATACTGCGACGGGTCGTCGGGAGCCTCGCTCGACCCGAAACCCTTCAAGTCCGGGACGATGAAACGAAAACGATCGCTTAAGGCTTCGACCTGTCCCTCCCACATCGCGCCTCGGAGGGGGAACGCATGCACCAATAGAACCGGAAGGCCGTGCCCGCCGGTGTCCTCATAGTTGACGGTGGTGCCGTCGCTGCGTGCTTGTGGCATCGCTGAGTCCTCCCGCTCTAGGTCGGCGGGATATTAGAGGTCTGGGGAGGCTTCGGTGATTCCGCCTTCGATCACGTCCAGCTGCGGCTTCTCGCCGACGGAGGTAGCTGCCGGTATGTATAGCGAGAAGGTGGTGCCCTTCGAGGAAGATGAGAGGTCTATCCGGCCCCCCATCGTGGCCACAAGTTGACTAACTACATAGAGCCCGAGACCGACTCCCTCGCGGCCCGCGGCGGTCTCCTCGATGCGCGCGAAGGCCTCGAAGAGCTCGTCGCGTTTGTCCGCGGGAATGCCTTCGCCGTCGTCGGACACCTGGATCGAGATCCCTTCGTCGACGCCCCGGGCGGTGATCCCGACACGCGTCCGGTCGGGCGTGTATTTGTAGGCGTTCTCGACGAGGTTTCTAACTATCTGCCCGACGCGGTAACGATCGATCTCGCAACGGAGCGGCTCGATGAACAGCTCGAGTTGGTGATTCCGCCGCTTGGACGCCGCTGCCTGAAGCGCGGGCTCGATCGTTTGCTGAAGCGTCGTCCACTCGCGTTGCAGGCTCAGCTTTCCAGCTTGCAGCTGTGACGTGACCGTCAGGTCATCTACGAGGCGAGCCAGGTGATGCCCCTGCGACGAAGCCATCTCGAGCATGCGGTCGCGCTGCTCGGGAGTAAGCCTGTCGCCACGCTTCTTCAAGGTGTCGACCCCTCCGATGATCGCGGTGAGGGGGCCGCGAATCTCGTGCGAGGTCACGGCGAGGAAACGGTCCTTAAGTCGGTCCAGCTCGGCCAGGGCATCGCTCTGCGCCTCGAAAGCCTTTCGTTGTTCGTGCCACTGCTGTGCCATCGCTCCCGTGATGCCGGCCGTGAGCGCGGCGAGTGCCACCACGAACAGATACGTGCCCACGTCGAAGGGGGCCGTATTGAGTTCCGCAACTCGCACGCTGAGAACGGCGAAGAAGATGGCGACCGCGACTGCACCCGACACAGCGCCCTTCAACCTGAAGCGGAGCGCCCCCTCCATAGGAATGACGAAGAGGATGGCCCAGACTACGAACGGGTCCCGCGTGGCGGAGATCCAAACCGCCCCACATACGACGAGGATGTCGAAGGCGAACGCCGCGATGCCCAGACGGGCCACCGCGTGCTCCGTGCGTGAAAAAGCGGCGGCGATCCTGATCGCCAGAGTTCCTAGAACGAGAACGAGAAGGAGGCCAAGAGCCCAGGTCTCTGTTCCACTCTCCTTGAGACTTTGGTCGATTGCTATCCCGAACGCGGCAAAAGCGACGCCGAGCCAGCGAACGTGAGTCATCCACAGCTCAAGCCGCGCGCTCTCAACGGTTTTCGACCCCGTGTGTTCCACGGGATCATTGTCTCCCACGCGGACGCGGTGCCACCAAAAAGAAGAGCTCCCGGTTGCCCGGGAGCCCTTCGGTTTGCGCAGTTCGAGTGTTACGCGGCGCGGCTGACGCGGGTCGTCTCGCGACGGTGACCGATCACCTCAGCGACGTGCTCGAAGACCTGAGGCACCGCATAACCGGCAGCGGCCAACATGAGCCCCGTGCCGATATAACTGACGGTCTCGGAACGAACCGAGATGCCCCAGTTCGCGAACAGCGAGAACTCCAGACCCCACGCCACGAGCGCGCCGAGCGCGATCGTCAGAAGCGACTGGATCTTCGCCAGATCCGTGTACTCGTTCAGCATGTCGATGACCTTGAACACGCCGATGCCGAGCAGAACCACGATTGCGAACTCGTACACCTTGCACCTCCTCTGGGACGGTCCATCCGTCCCGGCGCGGAGTTGGACGCCGCATTCACCGAGGCGGTTACAAAAGGAAGATTTTGGGAGTGGTCAGCCGCCGACCGAGTGGTTGGAGCGGACCGTGAAGCGAACCCGCGCCACCTCGATCTCGTCCAACGTGAAGACCGCGCTGTAGTCGTCGGATTCGAAGTCGAACTCGAGGTCGGCGACCTCATCCTCTAATTTCTCGACGTGCGAGTCCGTGGCCATGTGCAGCTCGCGCTGAAGGCTCTCGTACACGAGGAGCCCACCCGGTGCCTCGATCCGCCATTGTTCCGTGTGCGTGCCGTGGTCCTCGGTCCAGGCTCGCAGCACCAGGAAGGCGCCGGCCGCTCCCTCGTCGTTCAAGAGGAGCACCTCGTTTTCGAGACCGGGATGCACCTTGGCGCCTTGTTTGAAGAAGAGCTCCCGATCGATCACCTTTGCGTACTGAAGTCGAGCACCCATCGCTCTCCTTTGCCGGCCTGAACGGCCTCTCAGCTGTACGTGTAGGTCTCCGTCGAGACTTCGAGATCGATAAGCACCTTTTGCAACGTGTCTAGACCGGCTGCTTGCACCGGAGCCACCACTCCTGAGGTTGAGTACCCCGGCTCGGCCATCTTCATAGCTCCCGCCGCGAGGGTTACGCCGGTCAGTCCATAAGGATCGGTACCCATAAGCGCAACGTTTCGCCACTCTTCTCCGGCGCGCGCTTCGGCGAGTACCGTGAAGTGCGAGCGTGCCCGCGCCGCTTCATCGGGGCCGCCCCCGCTCGGGAACAGCCTGTCGATTGCGGGACGCGAGCCGGGCAGCGCGAGCGCCAGCTTGAGAGCCGGCGCGCCGTAACGAATGGCCAGACTTGGGATCCTGTCGGCGGTGAGGAATGTCTTCAGAGATCGAAGTTCGAGGTGAAGCGGAGCGAGATAGCTCTCGGCGAAACCGAACGCCACGCTGTGTTTGGGACCTAATGGCGGCGGCATCGGAGCCCAACGTTGCTCCTCGGCCGCACGGGTCCGGCGACTGCTCCCGTCTTCGATCCACTGACCCTCTCTACCGGCGATATTGGTGAGGATCGTGCGGATGGTGCCGTTCGATCCCGCGGACGGAAACGCGTACGTCAGGACCAGCTCGGCGTCTGTCATTCCCTCGGTCGCGAGAGTGGCGGCGACATCGGCGGGCACCTCGTCGAAACCCATTGCGGGGGCCACCGCGATTCCCGCGGCGCGCGCCTCCGCATCCCACTCCGCGATCAATCTCGCGATCCACTGAGCTTCGCCTGAGGAATCGATGTAGTGCACCTTGGCTGCGAGCGCAGCCTCGATCGCGGTCGTCCCCAGTTCTGAGAAGGGGCCCACGCAGGTGATCATCACCTTGACGTCGGCGAGGGCATCGGTCAGGGCGCGAACGTCTCCAACCTCGGCGATCCGAATGTCCGCCGCGCCGGTCTCCGCCACCAGCGCTTCGAGTTTTTTCGGATCCCGGCCCGCAACGACAAAACTGGCATTGCGCGCGGCCAGTGCTTGGGCCGTCAATCTCCCGGTGTAGCCGGTCGCTCCGAATAAGAGGACATCCGGCATGAGGAGAGCCTACCTAGTTACGAAATAGCCTGGCCCCCGTGAGCTTTGACGCGACCATCCACCTGGTGAGACACGGCCAAGTGAATAATCCTCAGGGGGTCATCTACGGGCGCCTCCCGGGGTTCCGGCTATCGGACCTCGGCCGGCGACAGGCCGCGGCTGCCGCGCAACGGTTGGCGGACGCGTCCGTAGGCTTCGTCCAGGCGAGTCCGCTCGAGCGCGCTCAGGAGACGGCGGCGATCATCGCCGAGCCTCATGGGCTCGATGTTGGCAGCGATCCACGACTGATCGAAAGCGGGACGACGCTCGAAGGAGTGGGTCGGACGCTCGTCGGCATCGTGGGATCCCCGCGGCGCTGGTGGAGCCTGCGCAATCCCTTCAAGCCCTCCTGGGGCGAGAGCTTTGGGGAGATCCGCCGCCGCATGGTGGCAGCTATCGAGGATGCCATTGCCGCGGCCGGGGGCCGCGACGTGGTGATCGTGTCGCACCAGACGCCAGTCTTGGTCGCCCGTCTGGCGCTGTCCGGGCAACGTGTTCCCCCCTGGCTCGCGTTCACCCCCTGCGCGACCGGATCCGTGACGACGCTCGTGGTCGAGGGGGGCCGAGCCATCTCTGCCTCGTACTTCGCACCGCCGATCGCCTCGACCGAGCCCGACTCGACCGCGTCCAGTCCGGGCAACTAGGTTTCCCGCCTCATGGCTCAGACCGTCAAGGAACCGCGGCGCACGAAGATCGTGGCGACAATCGGACCTGCGACGCAGGAGCCCGCGGTCCTAACGGAAGTGATCCGCGCAGGTGTCGATGTGACGCGTCTGAACTTGGCGCACGGGCTATCCCAGACGCAGCGTGAGTTGATCCCCTCGATCCGATCGATCGCGGCCGAGATGAATCGTGTCGTAGGGATCCTCGTCGATCTGCCGGGACCGAAGATGAGAACGGGCCCCATTGAGGAAGGAGTCGTCTCCCTTGAATCGGGTGATCGAATCGTTCTAACTCGTGACGATGTCCCCGGCGACGCTCATCGTGTATCGACTACAGTGGAGGGACTCGCCAAGATCGTGGGCCCCGGAGATGAGATCTTCCTGGGCGACGGATCGATCGTGGTCACTGTCGCTGCGTCCCATGGCTCCGACGTAACCACAGAGGTTCGTCGCGGGGGCCTGCTCCGCTCCCGCAAGGGCATGCACGTGCCGGGATCGGAACGCAAGGTGGAAGCTTTCACGCAAGACGATCGCGATGGCCTCGAGTTCGCTTGCAGCTTCGGTATCGATTTCGTGGGCTTGTCTTTTGTCCGCGACGCAGACGACATACGACGTGCCCGCAAGTTCGCGGCCGCCCATCGGCACATCCCATCGTTCGTCGCGAAGATCGAGACGAGGGCCGCTGTAGACAACCTCGATGAGATCGTCCGCGAGGCAGACGCAGTGATGGTGGCGCGCGGTGATCTGGGAATCCAGATGCCGCTGCGCAGCATGCCTCTGCTGCAGAAGGACATCATCTCGACCTGCAATCGAGCCGGGAAGCCGGTTATCACGGCAACCGAGATGCTCGAGTCCATGACCCAATCTCCGCTGCCGACGCGCGCCGAGGTCTCCGACGTGGCGAACGCGGTGATCGACGGCAGCGACGCGGTCATGTTGTCGGGTGAGACAGCTGTGGGGGAGTTCCCGGTCGAAACCGTCAGGGCTATGTCCGACATCGCAGTCTCGGCCGAGACAGCGGGGCCCCGCCGCGTCGAGGTCACTCTGTCGATCGACGAGGACCCAGTTTCGTGGGC